>JARKQH010000100.1 GCA_029974925.1 Verrucomicrobiota bacterium | reverse complement strand
CGAGAGAGCCCCGGTGGACGGGATATCCAGCTTGACCGGGAAGGTCCGGCTCACGGGATCCACCTTCGGCACGATCTCCACCACCCTGCCGACAGCGTTATCCGCATCGCCGTCAAGCACGACCGGAACGGAGGCGCCCGCGCTTACCCTGCCCAGCAGTGATTCGGGAACCGCAACCTCGAGGCGGTACTGTCCTTCCTCTTCAACGGTCATGAGCGGCATGCCGGGAAAGACCGTGGCGCCCGGATCAACCGATTTCGACGTGACGACACCGCTGATGGGAGCAGTGATCCGGGTATAGCCGGCCACTGCCGAAGCGGCCCGGGAAGCCTCCCTGGCCCTGGCCAGCGCCCGGTCGGCCATATCGCGCTCGGCCCGGCGGGTATCCAACTCCTGCCGGGTGACGGCATGCTCCTCGAACAGCCGGGAAAACCTTTCATAGGTCACGTCGGCCAGCTTCTTGCGGGCCAGTGCCTCGGCCGCGGCATGTTCGGCCCCGGCCGCCCCTGCCAGGGCTTCCCGGGCATCGATGGTCATCAGCAGGCTGCCTTGCAGCACACGGTCGCCTTCCTTTGCATGAACGCCGGAAACGGTCCCGGAGATGCGGGCCGCAATCGGGGCGTACTTCTTGGCCTTCACCGTACCCGACACCTCGAACCGCTCGGGAACGGAAACGGGCCGGACCGTTTCCAGGGAAAGCCCCCTGACAACGGGGCGGGAATCCTTCGCCTCTTTGCCCCTGTCCGGGCATCCGGATGCACAGGCAAGCATGACAGCAAGCATGGCGGCGACCCCTGACGACACTATCCTCATTTCATGACCTCCCGGAGAAAGATCCCCGCGCTGTACCAGACCCGCGCCGTTGCCAGGCCATACCCGGTTTCATGCTCCACCACCGAAGCCCTGGCCCGGTTCAGGGCGGTCTGGGCATCCAGCACGTCCACCAGGGTAGCGAGAGAGTTGGCGAAACGCTTCGTGACCAGACGCACGCCTTCCTCGGCATCGCGCAGGGAGGCCCTGGCAATTGCCAGCCGCTTTTCCGCCTCTTCCCGGCGCAAAAGGCTCTCCTTCACCTGGAAGACTACCTCCCGTTGCTGATATTCCAGGTATTCGCGGGCGGAACTCTCCAGGGAGCGGGCACGGGCACGTTCATCGAAACGCCGAAGCCCGTCGAAGAGTTCCCAGCGGAGATTCGCCCCGGCGATCCAGGAGTCGTTGTCCCGGCTGAAGGGGACATCCCGGTCATTCATCTGGTAGCCGGCGCTTCCGTAGAGGGTCGGCAGGAATGCGCTTCCTGCCATCTTGACGCCGACCCGGGCCTTCTCCGCCGCCTTTTCAGCCTCTTTCAGGTCCTTGCGGTTTTGCAGGGCCTGTGCGGTCAAGTCTTCCCCGCCACTCTCCAGTGACGGTACGGTCAGCGGTTCGGCAATATCCAGGGATTCCCCTGCCCTGCCGCCGGCAGCCAGGGCCAGCCTCATGCCGGCAAGCACCACATTGTTCCGTGCCGTGATATGCTGCTGCTCCATCTCCGCCAGGAAGGTGCCGGCCCTGAGCTCGTCGGATTTCAGCCCCATGCCGTTAGCGTTCCGTACCCGCGCCAGCCGCCGGTGCTCCAAGGCGTCGCGCACCGCCTCTTCCGTTGCGGAAAGCATGGCTCGCGCCCGCTGCACCTCAAGGTACGAAGTGAAAACAGCAAACGCCACATCCTCCCTGCGCCGGTCAAAGGCAAGCCCCTGCTCTTCGGCCTCCTTCTCCGCCAGAGCCGTTCCATAGCTGATGCCCGGGTCGAAGATCGGCTGCTCCAGGGTGAAGGCAGTGCGGAAGTCGCTGGTCGAAGAGGGATGATTCAGGCTGTTGATGAGAAAGTCGTTCTGGGAGAAGCGCCCCTGGTCCAGTTTCATCATGAAGACGCGGGTCGGGGCATTGGACGCGGAAAAGGTTTCATCGAAGAAGATGCGGGGGAAATAACGGCTGCGGCTGGCGGAGACACCGT
>JARKQH010000085.1 GCA_029974925.1 Verrucomicrobiota bacterium | reverse complement strand
GTCCAGCGACTGGGCGGAGAGCCGGGAGGATTTCACCGTCATCGGCCCCGGTCCCTACGTTCATTCGTTTAGTCCGGCAGGCGGTTCAGCCGGGACCTTGGTGACACTTACCGGGGCGCATTTTGCCGGCGTGACCAACGTAACGTTCAATGGCCGGCCGGTGACGAACCCCCTTCCGCCCCCGTCCGACACGCAAATGCAGGTCAACGCGCCGGCGGGAGTCACCACCGGGCCGATTGTATTGCGCTCCGCCAAGGGGGTGTTCACCACCACCAACTTCTTTGTGCCGCCGGTCGTGACGGGGTTTTCCCCAACGTCCGGGCGGGCGGGGACCAACGTGATCCTCACCGGCGCCAACCTGGTGGGCACGACTGCCGTTTTATTTGGCGGGCCCGGCGGCAACTACAGCCTGCCCGCGACGAGTTTCACCGTGCTCAGCAACGGCGCGCTGCGGGTAACCGTGCCTGCGGGCGCCTATACGGGCGCGCTCCGTGTCGAGGCCCCCGTGGGCGCCGCGACGACCTCCAGTAACTTCGTCATCCAACCGCTCATCCACGGTTTCTCCCCGAGTTCCGGCGGTGTCAACACCCCCGTGTTGATTACGGGAGCCAACTTGAACGCGGGGACGCCGGCGATCCGGTTCAATGGGGTGAGTGCCTCAGTCGCAGGGGTGAGTTTCGGCCAACTTACGGCTTATGTGCCGGCTTCGGCCACGACCGGCCCCATCACGGTTCAAACCGCCGACGGCAGCTACACCACGCTCGAGAAGTTCTACCTGCCGCCGGCCATCACGAGTTTTTCACCTAATAACAGCGCGCCCGGCAGCCGCATTGCCCTCACCGGCCAGAATTTCACCGACGCCACCACCGTCAGTTTCAACGGCCAGCCGGCTGCCGCGTTTTTCGTAACGAACAACACCACGTTGGGAGCGGTCGTTCCCGCCGGCGTGACCACCGGCCCGCTGACGGTGATTACGCCCGGTGGCCTGGCCACCAGCGCCCAGCTCTTTTATGCCGCGCCAACTCTCGGTGGTTTTGTCCCGACCCACGGCTTGCCCGGCACGGTCGTCACCTTGACCGGGCAGAATTTTCTCGGCGCCACGCAGGTGCAATTCAATGGCCTG
>JARKQH010000083.1 GCA_029974925.1 Verrucomicrobiota bacterium | reverse complement strand
CCGAGAGCATGCTCGCCTTCCCCGTGCCCGACGCCTGGGACGCCTGGGCGGACAGATCGTCGGAGATCTGCTGCGCCAGCTCCTTGAACGCGTCCTGGTCCGTGGACGAGAGCTGGAACAGCTGGCTCATGAGCTGCCCGGTTCCGGATATGCCGTTCTTGTCCTTTGAGGAGCCGTAGACGCTTGTGGACTGCTCGTCCTCGTCGCTCCAGTACCGCTCCATGCCCGACAGCCCCGTGACCGGGGATGTCTGGCCGTACCCGCCGATGCCGCTTACGCTCATGGGCCTTCTCCCTGATGGATTGTTTCGCCTGCAACGCCAGCCGGACGTTTCCGCCCGTCCGGCACAGGCCGGGAGAAGCAATGTGGAGGCCTTTTCCTCTTCAACACAACACACCGAATTAACACAGATTATTTCTTGTAACCTTTCGATTCGATGTATTTCGTCTCCGGAGCGCATTGCAACACCACTGCTCATCGCCAGGATATCAAGGCATTACGGCATAGGCAGGGGTGGGAAATTATTGCCTGGGGCCTTTCTCGGCCTTTTTTCGCATTACAGTAAATTAATCCCTGTAACCTCTCGGAGTTGTTAAAAAATTGTTGACGTACTTCTGCTCAGTACAAACCCTCCCTCAACACAACAGCTTGATTTCATGGCCCTTATCCACTCGTTCCGCCGTGGCGCGACAGGCAGCGCACCTGGCGAAAAGCTCCAATGAACAGAAACCCTTAGCCCTCCAAAAGGTAAACAATTCACCAACGCCGCCGATTTCCAGCGCATGGTTGCACCACAACACCAAAGGAGCTGAACTATGAGCGTTACCGGAATCACCACGCAATCGTCCTCCCTGAGCCTCATCTCGGGGACCGCCTATTCGGCCGACACCGCCCAGGCGGGCTCGCTGGCCGCCCAGGGCATGGGCCTGGACGAGAGCAGCATCTCCAAGGGCGCGCAGCAGATGAACAAGCTCGCCAAGCTGGCATCCAGCGACCCGGACAAGTTCAAGGAGGCGGCTCAGAAGATCTCAGACCAGCTCACCGAGGCCGCCAAGAACTCCTCCAACTCCAACGATTCGCAGGCCCTGAGCGACATGGCCGCCCAGTGGGCCGAGGCCGCCGAGACCGGCAGCATGCCCACACCGCCCCAGGCCCCCTCCGGCGGCGCACCGCAGGGCGCGCAAGGCCAGATGATGAAGTTCAAGGGACAGCAGGGCGGCGGCCCCATGGGCGTGGCCGACTCAGTGATATCCAGCGTGCTCTCCGGCATGAACATCAGCGCGGCCTCCAGCTCCTCGTCCGGAGCCTCGGCCGGAAGCTACTACTCCGTGGCCTCAAGCGACGAAACCGCCGCCTAGCCACGTCCGCACCTCTCCCCGGCGGCCCGGCCGGGCCGCGTCCGCGAAGCCATGAGAGGGCGGCGGACAACGGGGGACAGGTATCTTTGCGGTGGCGCTCCGCGCCCCGGCGGGCTAGACAAACCGCACGGCCAGGGACCGCCTGGCTAGGCCCGCCATGAAACCGCCCAAGAAACACGCCCGAGACGTACTGGCCGTGGCCGCCCGCGCTGGCGGCAGCTTCCTGCGCCACCAAGGCTACAACCACGCCGCAGCCGCCGCGTTCTACTCGCTGCTCTCCGTCATCCCCGTCTTCTTCCTGGCCGTGCTCCTGCTGGGCGAACTGCTCGGCGACCGTGGACAAGCCCTGGCCGTGGCCGGGAAACAACTCTCCGGACTCGTGCCGTGGTTCGACGACGAGCT
>JARKQH010000062.1 GCA_029974925.1 Verrucomicrobiota bacterium | reverse complement strand
TTCCTATCCGTGTCATCCGCGCCATCCGCGGTCAGTTCCACCCCCTCGGGGAGGGCGACGTCTCGTCGCCGTAGCACCCCCTCGCAACCTGGGACGAGACGTCCCAGCCCCCATCCAGACCCTCAATTACCTCGGAGCTCGTCATCAGTTCGGCACTTCCCATGCCCTTCCCCAAGCCGTCTTCAAAACCCTGAAAGGGTTTCAGACAGTAGCCGGGGGTAAGGCCGTCAGGCCGCCACCCCCGGTCCCCCGTCCCCAAAACGTCCAGCCCCCTCCGCTTGCGGAGGGGGTTGGGGGTGGTGGCATCCCCCAGACTCCGCAAGCCATCAGTCCCGATGAATCACGATGCTCCGCGATTCCACGGCGACGAAACAAACCTCACCGAGGGAGCCTCCCCCGGACGAACGTACTCTGTGCGGGCCAAGGCCCAGCCCGGTCCCGCCCGGTTCTGCGTCCTTCTGCGTGGTCTGCGGGCTCCCTCCGTCGAACCGCCGCAGCCCTCTGGATTATCCGCTTGCCAGCCGGTTTGCCGGGAGCACAAATGGTGCGGTTCCGTCTAACGTGGGGAAGTGAAACGTGTTATCGCTATGAATCAGACTGTCAGGCTTGCCACCCTGTTCTTTTTGTGTATCACCCCGGTCATGGCCGCGAACCGGGACTCCCAATGGAAAGCCGTCGATGACGCCATTCAAAAAGGGCTGCCCAAGACGGCCATCACCAACCTCGAGCCCATCA
The DNA here is from genome assembly GCA_029974925.1 of Verrucomicrobiota bacterium. Lineage (GTDB taxonomy): Bacteria > Verrucomicrobiota > Verrucomicrobiia > Limisphaerales > UBA8199 > JARKQH01. The sequence goes on along the minus strand of JARKQH010000062.1, from coordinate 14,498 downwards.
TCCAGGCGGCGCTCAAGGAGAAAGCCTACGCCGAGGCCGCCAAGGCCATCGGCCGGAAGATTGCCCTGGAGGGCAATATCGAAGGCAACAAACCGGAGGAAAAAATCACCCGGCTGGAGGCGGAAATCGCCAGGGCGCCCAAAGAGATGGCGCCGGTGCTCCACACCATTCTGGCCCACTGGTACTGGCATTATTTCCAGCAGAACCGCTGGCGGTTCATGCAGCGCACCACCACCGCCGAGCCGCCCGGCAAGGACTTCACCACCTGGGACCTGCCCCGCCTGTTCGCCGAAATTGACAAACAATTCCAAAAAGCGCTCGCGGCCGAAAACTTCCTGAAGGCCACCCCCGTAGGCGATTGGGACGCCCTCCTGGTCAAGGGCACCATGCCCGACAGCCACCGGCCCACGCTCTACGACTTCATCGCCTGGGAGGCCCTGGACTTCTACACCTCCGGTGAACAGGCCGCCACCAAGGCCCAAGGCGCCTTCGAGCTCTCAGCCGAAAGCCCGATTCTCGGCACGACCGCCGAGTTTCTGGCCTGGAAACTGCCCGCCGAGACCACCCCCGTGGTCCGGGCCATTGGCCTCTACCAGAACCTCCTCCGCTTTCATCAGAACGATCCGGCGCCGCGCCTGGCGTTTGCCGCGGCCGACCTCGACCGCCTCACCTGGGGCTGGAACGCGGCGTTCGGCGAGGACAAAAACGCGCGCTACAAGGCCGCCTTGGACTGGTTCATCAGCGAGCACGCCGACTTTGACATCACGGCGCTGGCGTTCGAGCGAAAGGCGCGCGTCCTCCAGCAGGAGGGGGACCTGGTCGAGGCCCGCAAGGTGGCGTTGCGCGGGGCCGGCCTGTTCCCGGACTCCCCCGGCGCCAAACTCTGCCGCAACGTGGTTGCCGAAATCGAAGCCAAATCCGCAACCCTCACCACCGAGCGCGTGTGGAATGCCCCGTGGCCGAAGCTGACGGTCCGTTATCGCAACCTGACCAATGTCCATTTCCGCGCGATTCCCTGCGACTGGGAGGTGTTCCTGCAAAAACGCCACAACCGGCCCGAGAACCTCAACCACGACGAGCGAAAGGAGGTCCTGGCCAAAACGCCGGCTTTCGAATGGTCCGAAACCCTGCCGCCGACCCTCGACTTCAAGGAGCGCACCTTCGCCGCCACCGTCCCGGCCCATCTCAAGCCGGGCTTCTATTTCATTGCCGCCAGCCATGACCCAAAGTTCGGGGAAAACGACAACGTGGTGTCCCTGGCGGACGTCTGGGTCAGCGACCTGTCGCTGGTCACACGCCAGCGGGCCGGCCAGCTCGAAGGCTTCGTCCTTCAGGCCCGCTCGGGCGAACCGGTCGCAGGCGCCCAGGTCGCCGTCTGGCATCTCGACAACAACGGCAGCCGGGTGGCCGATCCGGTGCTGACCACCGACCAGGACGGCTTTTTCAGCATGAGAACGGCGCGGAACCGCGGTTACCTCTTTCTGGCCCGCCACCAGGACCAGGCCCTGGCCAGCGCCACCGACCTCTGGGGTTCCGGCCGCGGGCCCGAACCGCCCCAGCCTCGCGCGCAAACCGTCTTTTTCACCGACCGCGCCCTCTATCGCCCCGGCCAGACCATCCACTACAAAGGCATCTGCCTGTGGGTGGACCCGGCGAAAGACAATTATGAAACGCTCAAGCGCGAAGCCCTTACCGTGGTGTTCCAGGACGTGAACGGCAAGGAGATCGCGCGGCAGAAGCATCAGGCCAATGACTACGGCTCCTTTTCCGGCAGCTTCACCGCCCCGCGCGACCGCGTTTTGGGCCAAATGGCCATCACCGTGGTCGCGGGCCGGGCGGTGGGCTCCACCCATTTCCGGGTCGAAGAATACAAGCGGCCAAAGTTCGAAGTCGTGCTCGAGCCGCCCAAAACCGCCCCCAAGCTGAACGAGAAGGTCAGGGTTATCGGACGGGCCACCAGTTACACCGGCGCGGCGGTGGACGGCGCCAGCGTCAGCTACCGGGTGGTCCGCGAGGTGCGGATGCCCTGGTGGTGGGGGTGGTGGCGCGGCGGTTTTCGGGGCGGCGACAGCCAGGAAATCGCCCATGGCCGGGTCACCACCGGCACCGACGGCTCCTTCACCATCGAGTTTTTGGCCAAACCGGACCCGAAGGTGCCGGAAAAGGACGAGCCGACCTTCGTTTATTCGATTACCGCCGATGTGACCGACGGCGCCGGCGAAACACGCTCGGACAGCCGCAGCGTCCGGGTGGGTTACACCGCGCTGGAGGCCACCCTCAGCGCCGATGCCTGGCAGGTCCAGGACAAGGCCGTGGTCCTTAACATCTCCACCCGCACCCTCGACGGCGAACCGCAGGTGGCTGAAGGCCGCGTGAAGGTCCATGAGTTGATGCCCCCCCCGGCCGTGCAGCGGCTGCCCATTGGGGGCGAGGATGAGAATCTGGACGGCCGGCCCGATGACGACCAGTCGGATGCCAATAAATGGCCGCTGGGCAAAGTCGTGGCCGAAAAAGGGTTCACCACCAGCACCAACGGGACCGCCGAGCTGGCGTTCACGCTCAAGGCCGGCGCCTACCGGGCGGTCCTCGAGACCCAGGACCGGTTTGGGAAAAAAGTCACCGGCCTCCTCCAACTCAACGTGCTCAATCCCGACGCGCCCGCCCTGAACATTCGCATCGCCCACCTCCTCGCCGCCCCCCGCTGGGACAACCTCCAGCCCGGCGACCAGTTCATGGCCCTGTGGGGCACGGGCTATGACCAGGGCCGGGCCTTCGTTGAAATCGAGCATCAGCACAAAATGTTGAAGCGCTTTTGGACTCAGCCCGGCCGCACCCAGCAGCAAATTACGCTCGCCGTCACCGAGGCGTTGCGCGGCGGTTTCACCCTGCACGTCACCCAGGTGCGCGAAAATCGCGGCTACCTGGTCTCCCGCCGCGTCGAGGTGCCGTGGCGGAACAAAGAGCTCGAGGTGAAGTGGGAACATTTCGTTTCCAAGCTCCAACCCGGTCAGAAAGAAACCTGGACGGTCGTAATCACCCCCCGGCTCGCCCCCGCCCCGAATGCGCCCGAGAAACTGGCGGCCGAAATGGTGGCCACGCTTTACGACGCGTCGCTGGACGCGTTTGCGGCGCACTCCTGGCCCCGCCAATTCCAGGTGTTCCGCGCCGACCATTCGACCGCCAACTCGCAATACGCCAACCTGCCGAAGGGCTTTCAGCATTCTTTTGGGAATTGGGTCCGGCCTTATGAAAGTGTGGTCATCACCTACCGCTCCTTTCCGCCCGACCTCACGCAAAATCTCTGGCGCTATGGCTGGTTTAACCGCCGCGCCGGCGTGCCCATGCGGCGGGGCGTGGACGCCTACTACGCAGACAACCTGATGGCGGCCGAAACCGCCGCGGTGCCCATGGCCACCCCGCCGCCGGCCTCCGCCGCGCTCGCGCTGGGCGACACGCCAGTCCTCGGCAAGGCGCTCGCCTCCCCGGCGGCCGATAAACTCACCCCGTTGGGAGGCGCGGCGCGCAAAAGCGAAGCTCCGGCCGGCCCCAAACCCGACCTGAGCCAGGTCACCGCGCGCAAGAACCTCAACGAAACCGCCTTCTTCTTCCCGCAGTTGACCACCGACTCGAACGGGGTCGTGCGCATGATCTTTACGATGCCCGAAGCGCTGACCAGGTGGCGCTTCATGGGCTTTGCCCATGATCGCCTGCTCCGCAGCGGCTTCCTGCAGGGTGAAGCGGTTACCAGCAAGGACCTGATGGTGCAGCCCAACCCCCCGCGGTTTCTCCGCGAGGGAGACCTCGTCGAGTTCACCGTCAAAGTTTCCAACCAATCCGACAAGCCCCAGAGCGGCCGGGTGCGGCTGACCTTTAACGACGCGCTTGCCGCCCAGTCCGCGGACAAGCTCCTGGGCAATACCCGAACCGAACAGACCTTCACCATCCCGCCCAGGGAATCCCGCAGCTTCTCGTGGCGCATTGCCGTTCCGGACGGCTGCGGCTTTCTCACCTACAAGGCCGTGGCCGCCACCGACACCCTGTCCGATGGCGAGGAGGGCGCCGTGCCGGTCTTGTCCCGCAGAATCCTCGTGCGCGAGTCCCTGCCCCTGCCCATCCGCGGACCGGCGACCCGGAAGTTCGAGTTTGCCAGGCTGTTGAAGTCGGGAGGCTCCCGCACGCTGCAGCACCAAAGCCTGACGGTGCAAATGGTGTCCAACCCGGCGTGGTACGCGGTCCTGGCCCTGCCGTACCTGATGGAATATCCCTATGAATGCTCGGAGCAGGTGTTCAACCGGTACTACGCCAACTCGCTGGCGCGGACCCTTGCCAACAGCGATCCCAAAATCGCGCGCGTGTTCGAGCAGTGGCGCAACACCCCGGCGCTGGACAGCCCGCTCGAGAAGAACCAGGACCTCAAAAGCGTCATGCTGGAGGAAACGCCCTGGCTGCGCGACGCGCAAAACGAAAGCCAGGCCCGCCGCAACGTGGGCATCCTTTTCGACGCCAACCGGCTGGATTCGGAAATGTCCCGCACGCTCCAAAAACTCACCGAAATGCAGCTCGCGGACGGCGCGTGGCCGTGGTTCCCCGGCGGCCCCGGCAACGACTACATCACCCTCTACATCACCACCGGCTTCGGCCGCCTGCGCCACCTCAAGGCGGACGTCAGCGTCGAGCCGGCCCTGCGCTCGCTGAACCGGCTGGACGGCTGGATGCACGAGCATTATCAGCGCATCCAGCGCTGGTCGGAGCCCGACAAATACGTTCCCAGCTCCACCGACGCTCTGTATCTGTATGGCCGCAGCTTCTTCCTCGACGACCAGCCGGTCAACCCGCAGCACAAGCCCGCCCTCGAATTCTTCCTGGCCCAGGCGCGCAAACACTGGCTCCAGACCAACAGCCGCCAGACCCAGGGCCACCTCGTCCTCGCCCTCCACCGCTTCGCCAAAGCCCGCGGCACGCCCGATCCAACCCCCATGGCCATCATGGCCTCCCTCAAAGAACGCAGCGTGTCCAACGAGGAGATGGGCCGGTTCTGGCGCGACCTCGAGCTGAGCTGGTGGTGGTACCACGCCCCCATCGAAACCCAGGCCCTCATGATCGAAGCCTTTGACGAAGTCGCCCAGGACCCCCAGGCCGTCGAGGATTGCCGCGTCTGGCTGCTCAAACAAAAGCAGACTCAGGACTGGAAAACCACCAAGGCCACCGCCGACGCCGTGTACGCCCTGTTGCTGCGCGGACGCGACCTCCTCTCCAGCGACGCCCTCGTCGAGCTGAAGCTGGGCGGAATAGACCTCACCCCCGGCAAACGCCGCCCAACCAAGGCGGGCGCTGCCGCCCCGCCGGTCGAAGCCGGCACCGGCTTCTACGAAGTCCGCTTCCCCGGTCCTGAAGTCAAACCCAAAATGGGCGAGATCATGGTGAGGAAGGCGGACCCGGGCGTCGCCTGGGGCAGCGTGCACTGGCAGTACCTCGAGGAGATGACCAAGGTGACGCCTTACGCCGGCACGCCGCTCAAGCTAAGGAAAACTTTGTATGTCAAAACCAACACCGACCGCGGCCCGGTGATCGAACCGGTCCGGGGCCCGCTCCGGGTCGGGGACGAGCTGGTCGTGCGCCTCGAGCTGCGGACGGACCGCGACATGGAATACGTTCACCTCAAGGACCAGCGCGGCAGCGGCACCGAACCGGTCAACGTGCTGTCCCGGTACCGCTACCAGGACGGCCTGGCCTATTACGAGTCCACCCGCGACACCGCCAGCCATTTCTTCATTGATTACCTCCCGAAGGGCGTTTACGTGTTCGAATACTCGACCCGCGTCCAGTTGCGCGGCGAGTACCAGACCGGCGTGGCCGAAATCCAGTGCCTGTATGCCCCCGAGTTCAACTCGCACTCCGAGAGCCTGCCGTTGACCGTGCGCTGAGGCGCGGGGGAAATCAGGACGCCACCGGCACCGGCTGGCCCGGCGCTTCAATGGCCACATAGACCACCTCGGCCTGCGTGACACGAACCGTCTCATGCGGCGGGTTGCCGCGCCGGGCGTCCACCGTGACCCGGACGGTGATGGAAGTCGTCCCCACGCGAAGCGTCTCGGTGTAAAAACTCACCAGGTCGCCCACAAACACCGGGGCGATGAATTTCACCTCGTGCATGGCCACGGTGACGAGTTTGCGCTCGGAATGCCGCCGCGCCTCGACGGTGCCCGCCTGGTCAATGTAACTCAGGATGATGCCGCCGAAGATGGTGCCCAGCGGGTTGGTGTCCCGCGGCATCATCACCACCCGGATGGCCGGCTGCAGCTCGCTGGTCGGATTCATGCGCCCACCATACGCGGCGCCCGGCCGCGTGGCCAGCCGCGATTGCGCTAGCCCGCCGCGTCGAGCCGGCGGCGGAACTCGCGACACGCCCGGACGATGTCCGGCGCGTTCAGGATGGCGGACACCACACAAATCCGGCGCGCCCCGGCGGCGAGCACCTCGTCCAGCGTGTCCAGATTGATTCCGCCGATGACAAACCACGGAATCGTCACGTTGGCCGCCGCCCATTGCACGTAATCCAGCGTGACCGGCGCCGCGGTGGGTTTCGTCCCCGTCGAGTAAACCGGCCCGGCGCCCAGGTACGCGGCCCCCGCGGCCATGGCGCGCGCGGCCCCCTCGGGCGAGTGAGTGCTCAGCCCGATGGCCGGTTGCCGCTCCGCCGCCGGCAATTCCGAAACATGCAGGTAACCGCTGTCGAAAAAATCCTCCTGGCCCAAATGGCAGAACTCGGCGCCAACCGCCTGCGCCACCGACAGGTGATCGTTGATCACCAGCCCGACCCCCGCCGCCCGCGTCACCGGCAGAATCGCCTCCGCCATCCGCTGCACTTCATCCACGGGCCGGTCCTTGGCCCGCAATTGCACCAGGTCGGCGCCCCCGTCGCACAACTGGCGCGCGACCTCCTCGGGCGCGCGTCCCGCCAGGTAAAGCGTGTCAACGAAGGCATAGAGCCGGCAGTCAGCCAGTGCTTTCATAAATCAACAGCAGAGTTGCGGGCCGGAGGCCGAATCGCAAGGCCAATGCATGCCGCTCCCGCCGCCTCAAGGCAGGATGCGGCGCGCAAACAGCAACCGGCCGATGCGCCGTTCATCCCGAATCGGCGAATCCGGGTCCAGGCTGCTCACCTGCACTCGTTCCGAGGAATGGATGAAAAGTTTGTCCTGAAGATAAATCCCAACGTGGGTAACCCGTTGCGGCCGGCCGCCACCCTCCCGCCGCCCAAAGAAAATCAAGTCTCCTCTCCGCAACTGCCGGAACTCCGGGTCCAAAGGCACCTCCATCCCCTGCTGGGCCTGCTGGCTGGCGTTGCGCTTCAAGTCAATTCCATTCAGGAAGAAAACCAGCTTGGTAAAGCCCGAACAGTCCAAGCCCTTGGGCGAATTCCCGCCCCAGAGATAGGGGCGCCCCAACAACTGCCGCGCCGTGCGCTCGATGGCCTCGGGCGAGGGCCGGCGGGTGGTTTTCCAAACCGCGTAAGGCTCGGCCGAGCCGGCGGGCAGAAAACCCGCGCGGCCGTCGGGCAACTCCACCCGCAGCCAGTGCGGCTGCCGTCCGGTCAATTTCACCAGGTTGCCCACCACCACGTCCGACACCGGCGCGGCGTCGGCTGCCGGCTGCTCGCGAAGGGTATCCTCCAGGGCGGTCACGATGAGCAATTCGGACGCGTTCCAGGCGTCCAATTCCGCTTTCGAGCAGCGGACAAACGTCCCTTCCTCCAGCCAGGCCCGGTAACCGTCCGGCGTCTCCACCAAATACCAGAAACCGGCCTGCTGCCAGACCCGGACCCCGTGGCCGAGCAACACTTGCGTGCCCAACTCGGCCTTGTGCTCGGGCGCTTCCCGCGCACTGGCCACACTCAGGCACGACAGGCCCCAGGTTTCCTCCGCCAGCTCCCGGGGGACCGGGCGCGAGGCGGGACGATTCGCCGCCGTGCTCCCCTCGGGGGTGGCCACCGAGCCGCAGCCGGCGCCCAGGCCGGCGAGGGCCAGAACGCCCGGCAGGACTGCCAATGCATCAATCAACTTCATAAGGTCATTCCGAGAACAGGAACTGGAGGTCCTCGAGCGTCAGGCTTTGCGTGAACCTCGCCTCGCCCAGAACGTCTTCCGCCAGAATCCGCTTGTGCTTTTGCAGCGCGCGGATTTTTTCCTCGACACTGTTCTTGATGAGCAGGCGGTAGGCAATGACTTTGTTGACCTGGCCGATGCGGTGGGTGCGGTCAATCGCCTGGTTCTCGACCGCCGGGTTCCACCACGGATCAAACAACACGACGTAACTGGCGGCGGTCAGGTTAAGACCAAATCCGCCCGCTTTGAGCGAAATGAGAAAGACGGCCGGGCCGGGGGCGTCCTGGAATGCCTGGACGAGTTCCCCGCGGTTTTCGGTCTCGCCGGCCAGGTAAAACCGGGGCCATTCCCGCTTTTCCAATTCGGGTTTCAGCAGGCTGAGCAGTTCGACGAACTGCGAGAAGACCAGCACTTTCTGGCCTTCCTCCATCAGGGGTTCGAGCAGCTCGAGCAACGCCTCGGTTTTGGCGCTGGCGGCCGCGGAATCGGGATTGACGAGGCGCGGATGACAACAAATCTGGCGCAAGCGCAGGAGCGAGGTGAGGAAATGGAACTGCTGGCGCGCCAGCTCCTGCTGGGTTTTGATTCCCAGCAACAACTGCTGCGCCCGCTTCAATTCGGCGCGGTACAACGCCTCCTGCTCGCCTTCCACCTCGCAGAAAAGGTCCTCCTCGACCCGGTCCGGCAGGTCGGAGGCGACCTGGGCCTTGGTGCGGCGGAGCAGAAACGGCCGCACGCGGGCCGCCAGGCGCTGGCGGGCGAAGGGGTCGCCCTTTGCGTCGTAGAGCCTGCCAAACTGGGCGCGGTTGCCCAGCACCCCGGGCATGGCGAACGCCATGAGGCTCCAGAGGTCCAGCAGCCGGTTCTCGATCGGCGTGCCCGAAAGGACAAGCCGGTGTTGGGCGCGGAGGGAGCGGGCCACTTGCGCGGTTTGCGAGGTGGGGTTCTTGATGTATTGGCCTTCGTCAAGGATGACGGCCAGCCAGTGACAGCCCTTCAGAACCGGCCCCAGCATCCGCAACTGGCTGTAGTTGATGACATGCAGATCGGCGCTGGCAATCTCTTCCCGCAGCCGGTCCAGCTCGCACGCGCGCCAGGCCCGAACCCGCAAACCGGGGGTAAAGCGCGCCGCCTCCGCCTGCCAGTTGTCCATCACGCTCTTGGGGCAGACCACCAGCGCCGGGGCCGGAGCCGCGCCCGCCTCCTCCCGGAGCCACAACAGCCAGGCCAGGGTTTGCAGCGTTTTGCCCAGCCCCATGTCGTCGGCCAGAATGCCGCCAAACCGGTTGGTGGCCAGATAGGCCAGAAAATGGAATCCTTCCGTCTGGTAGGGGCGGAGCGTGGCGGTGACGCCGGCCGGCAGGGCGGGGGTCACCCGCATGCGGATTTCGCTGGCGCGACGCTGCAATTGCAACGCTTGTTCCTCGGGCAGAAAACTGGCGGCGGCCGGGTCGGCCAATTGGAGCGCATGCAGGCGTTGCGGTTCGGCAGACAGGGCGCGGGCGGTGAGCCCCAGGCGAGCCATCCGCTCGTCCTCCTCGGGCGTGACATCGTAGGCGAGGCGGCGCCAGCCCTTGCCTTCGAGCCGGACATACCCGCCGCGGGCCTTAAGCAGAAGCTGGAGCTCCGCCGGCGTCAACGTGGTGTCGGACACATCCAGCACCACGTGGAGATCGAACCAGTCAATCTCGGTTTCCTGAATCTCGAAGCGCACTTTGCCGGAAACCGTGGGATTGGCCAGAGAAGCCAGCTCACCCTGAAGATTGACCGTGATCTGTGGCGGCAGACTCCTGAGCCAGGCCGAGAAACGGTCGGGAAAGTCCCGGGTGACCCGGCAGACCAGGCCGTCGTATGTGGGATGCGGCCGGAGCCGGAGTGGCTCCATCAGGCCGCCAAAATTACGGAGAATGGTGGAATCGTACAGCGTAATGGCCTCTTCCTGATCCCCCTCCACGGCGCGGCGGCGGCCGGGGGCCTTCAGTTCCAACCAGTTGTAGCCCAGCCACTGAAGCTTGCGGCCGTCGGCCGCCCCGGCCACGGCGGTGATCCGGCAGTATTCGCCCCGGCCTGCCGCAAGGTTGGGGATCAGTTCGCAGGTGACCGTGACATCATAGGGCCTCACCCGGACTCGCTCCCGGAGCCGCGGCGGCAGGTCCACGCCCAGGCTGCGGAGAAAGAGGATCCCATTCTCATGTTCAAGGGCGGGAGCGGGAATCGGATTGTCCGCATCGAGACGCAACCGGTGGCTCAGGTGTTCGGGCCCCTGATACACCGCGTGCGCGCTGAGGTAGAGCGTCGGACGGCCCGGCAGCGTGTGGAGCAGCGGGGGGGGCGGGGTGCCATCGGCCTGGACCAACCGGAGATGGTAGTCGTCGTCCAGTCCGGCCGCCGGCGTCAGTTGCCACCGCAGGGGCTCGGCGGGCCGTCGAAGCGGACACCCGTCCTCATCCACAATCCGCGATTCGAGGAGGGGACTGCGCAGCAGTTGGGCCAAATGGTGCGCGACTTCAATCTCCAGGTAACGCCATTGCAGCGCCGCCTCGCCCTCATCCAGAAGCAAACCGAAAAACGACCAGATCAGTTCTCCTTCCAATGAAAAGCGGACATTCCCCTTGAGATGAGCCTCCCGCAGTGCGAGGAGTTGCCCGTAGTTCGGCGCCGTGAAGTCCGCCTCCCCCTCTTTCCGCATCTGCAGCGTGACCCCCTTCGAATCAATGACCATGCGCAACTCGGCGCCGGTGGGCGGGGTCGCGGCCTGCTCCTCCTCCAGCAGGGGGCGCATCCGTCCGAGGACCTGTTTCCATTCGTCAATTTCGCAAGCGCGCTCCCATTGGGCCAGCCTCCGCCCGATTTCCTCGTCGTCGGTCACCGGCAGCATGATTTTCGGGACGGGCACCTGGTATTCGCGGGCGGCAGCGGCCACGTAGAGCCAGAATTCGTACTCGTTGGTGGGGAGGCTGGGCCAGATGCGGAGATGGCCGAAACGGAATCGCACCGGCAGGGGCATGTCCAGGGCGGCGAAGTCCTCCGGCGTGATGCCGCCCCGGTTGATGCAGCGGCCATACACCTCATGAACCTGGCGCAGGTAACGCGTTTCGGCCGGCTCGAGCGCCCGCCCCAGCGCCGCCATCAAACGCCGCGCCAGCTCGGTCGTCGCGGCGGGGTCCGGCCGCAGGCGCGCGGCGGAAACCGCCGCCGCCCGCCCCGGGGTGCCGCCGCTGAGCGACCGCACGGCCGCCGTGCGATGTTCGCCCAGCAGCGTCCGCATCGCGGCAAACACGTGCGCACAACCCTCCCCCTCCTCGCACGTGCACCACCCCGTCCAACCCGTTTCGGGGTCGTAAGCCAGGGTGACGCCCTGGCTAACCCCGTCGGCATCAACCCACGCCCGATACGCGACGCCCGGCTGATCCACCTTCAAACCCGCCACGGCGCCGTTCGAGAACAGCGCCTCGCCTTCGCGCCGGCTGGCGGAGTCAAACTCCACCAGGAATTCCTGCGCGGCGTGCGGGTCTCGAATGAGAAACGAATCACTCACCCCGCCAGTATAGCAATTGCGGCGCGGGTTCCAAGCGGTCACCGCGCCGCCCGCGCGGAAGGTCGAGGGCGCCCGACGGCTCGAGGGCCCGACGAATCCCACTTCAGCGAAGGGATGCGGCGTCGGCGCCGGCCAATCAAGCCAGCTTCAGCGCCGCCTCGGCCACCCGCCGGCCAAGCTGCGCCGCGGTTTTCAACCCCAGTTCATCCTGCGCAATGCTGTCATTGGCCGAGAGCAAAGTCGCACCTTGGAAGGCAGGGGCGTGGCCGCCGACGGGAATCATGCCGTAACAGAGCAGAATGGCCTGGATTTGCTCGATGGTCATCTCCTGGCCTCCATTTCGGAAGGCGCCGACTGCAACCACACCGAAGGGTTTTTCGGCCAGAACCATTTTCGGCTCGCGCAGCGGCGCCAGCCGCTCGAGGAAACACTTGGCCAATCCGCTCAGGCTGCGGAAGTAGGCCGGCGAGCCGATGATCAAGCCGCCCAGCGCCGGGTCCTGGAACTTGGGCAGCAGATTCTTCATGTCGTCGTCCGGCGGCTTCGGCGACCAGGGAGCAATGTTCAGCCCGCCCAGGTCAATCAGTTCGGTCTGGATTCGCGGGTCCACGGCCTTCGCCGCATCGAGCGCGGCTTGCACGGCTTTCGCCGTGGTCATGCCCTTGCGCGGGCTGCACGAGATACCAAGGAGTTTTAGCGTCTTGCCGCCACCCGATTCGGCGGCGAAAGTGGAGACGCTGGTGGCGGCCACGGCGGCAATGCCCGCAGTGGCGAGGAAGTTGCGGCGAGTCACGTTTTCTTGCATCGAATGTCCTTTGGGTTCTTTGGTTATTGGTTCACGGTTCACGGCACTCGCATTTCTCGCGAGCACCGCAATTTAGGTGGCAGGCAGAGCCGCTCCCCGATCCGCCACTTGGCGAATGCGGGCAGCGGTGACGCGCGTTGCGCCTTTCTCAAAGCCGAGGTCGCGCTCCAGTTGCAGGTGGGCAAAACCGCTGAATCCCGCCAGTTCCATCGTCTTGCGGGCGCATTCCTCTTTGCAGCCGTCAATCACCAGCACCCTGGCGGCGGCTTTCGTATTCGCCATGATGCCTTCCACTCGGCCGCCAATGCCGGCTAGGCAATACATCTTCCCCTCAAGGTCGAGGGTCATTTGCCGCGCGGCGCGGTCCGAGAGACCGCCAACATCGGAAGCGCCGGAGCAAGGAAAGATGAGCTTGGGGGCGGCTTGACAGGTGCATTGAGGCTGAGTGTTCATAGGATTCAATTCGATTGTTAGAGAGGGTGTTCCATTGGTTCGGGTTCTGGCACTGTGGCGGCTGGCAACGAACTGCGCCCCGCCATCCAGGTGTAAACCACCGGCACGAGGAACAGGGCGACGAAGACGTTGAAGAGCAGTCCGCCAATCGCGGCTGCCGCCATCGGACGCAGCAGTTCGCCGCCCTCTTCCAGCGCAAACGCCAGCGGCGCGAAACCGAGCACGGCGGGCAGCACGGTCATCAGGCGCGGACGCAAGCGGCTCAGGCCCGCGCCGAGCGTGGCTTCAAGGAGCGGTTTGCCGGCAGCACGCTGATGCTCGGCAGTCTCGATGAGCAACACGCCGTCAATCACGTTCGCCGCCAGCACGATCATCGCGGCGATGATGACGGTTGCGCCGAAGGGCTGTCCCGCAATCCACAGGCCATACCCCATCCCGGTGAGGCAGAACGGCGCGGCAATCAGAATCACAAGGGGCAGGCGCAGGCTGTTGAACTGCGCCGCCAGCACGATGAACGAGAAGAAGACCGCCAGCCCGAGAATGCTTTTCACCACGCCCTGCATCTCGGCCATCTGCCGGGCTTTGCCGCCGATGGTGTAATTGTAGCCCGTGGGCCACGTCACTTCAGCGAGTGCCGCGCGCGTGGCGGTCTGCGCGGTGCTGAGGTCCACGTTCAGCGGATCACATCGCACGATGACCTGCTTGATCTGGTTCTGGCGCACGATCTCGACCGGGCCGGTGGCGGAGCGCACGTTCGCAACTTCGCGCAGGCGCACATGATCGCCCGCCGGAGTGGTGAGCACGAGGTTCTCGACATCAGAACGCGAACGCAGGCTGCGTTCGGGCACCAGCACACGCAGGTCGTAAAGTTCGCTGGCCTCGCGGAAGCGCGTCGGCACGTCGCCGCCGATGTAACCGCGCAACGTCCCGGCGATGGCGGCCACGGTCAGTCCGTGTTCAGCAGCGCGCGTGCGGTCAATCTCCACCTGCCACTCCGGCTTCGAGTAATCCAGCGAGACGTAGATGTTCGCCAGTTCCGGGCGCTGACGCAGCCGGGCGGCGATGTCGTTGGCGAGGGTGAACAGCGTGTCAATTTCCGAGCCGTTGATTTCCACCTCGATCTCCGCCTGCCCGAGCGTGCGGATGCCGCGCATCTTCGCTTGATACACCGCGAGGACCGCGCCCGGCGCATGAACCTTGGCGACCTTCCTGCGCAACTCCGCAATGTAGTCCGTCGTGGAAACGTCGCGCTCGCTGGGCGGCACGAGTTCCACGTCCACCTCGCCTTCGTTGCCGATTTTGTTCGTGTAAAGTCCGCGCACCGCGCCGCCGATGAGCGTGAACACGCTGCGCACGCGCTTGTCGCCCCGCACCAGCGCCTCGATCTGCGCGGTGATGGCGTCCATGCGTTCGAGCGCCGCGCCTGCCGGCATCCGCACCTTCACCACGATGCGTCCGTCGTCCACGGCGGGAAAAAACTCCGCACCCGCTTTTTTGAACAACACCACTCCCAACGCCGCGACGACGACAAACACAATCAGCGCGATGATGCGGGCGTTCAATGCCCGGCGCAGCAGCCAGCCATAGCCGGCTTGCA
>JARKQH010000054.1 GCA_029974925.1 Verrucomicrobiota bacterium | reverse complement strand
AACGCGCCTTGACGGGCGGCCCGGTTTCACTGCCGCTCGTACTCGCCTTTGCCAATCTTCTTGAAGACCGAAAAACCGGCCTTTTTGGCATCGGTAAAGGACACTCGCCTTGGCGAGTTAAAGGTGGAAAGGACTTTCCGCACCGGCTTCTTGCAGGCCGGGCAATGAGTCAAGGGCGGTGCCGAAAGCGGGCGCACCAGCGTGAAGCGCCCGCCGCATACCGCGCAGTCACCTTCACACAGTTCGTATTCGTAAATCGGCATAGGCCAATTAACTCCAATCAACTCGTCTCTCCGGAAACATCGTAAGAAGGCATTGTGAAGTCAAGAGTTCCGCCGTACCAGAGTTTTATGCTCTCTCGGTTCCCTTTTCGTCGCACGAGAAGCGCTCCGTTTCAAGACTCCCGGGCAATCCGGCTTGACGGCGAGCAGCGGGGGTGCGGTAATGAGGGCGCAGCCTGGCTGGCAGTGGCAAAGAGTTTGCGCGGCTGAGACCGGGTTGGTTGAAGTGTTATGGCCGAAATCAAGTTTCTTTGTCCCTCGTGCAACCAGCATATCACCTGCGATGACGCCTGGTCCGGCCACGAGATCCAGTGTCCCATTTGCCAGAACGCGCTGACGGTTCCCGCTCGTGCGGCCGGACCCGCCGGCTCCCAAGGCGGCAGTCCGCTGGTGCCCAAGCCGCCGTCGGGCGCGCAGACGCGACTCAGCACGGCGGTGCCGGCGCAGAAGCCAGCGACTCAAGGACGGGCGATTCCGATCCGGAACCTGGCGCCTCCTCCTCCCAAGAAGGGCAACCTCGCCCTCAAAATCCTGCAAGGGGTGCTGGTTGTCGCCGCCCTTGGGGTCGGCTTCTACTTCGGCTACGGCTTCATTGTGAAGATGCAGAACAAAGCCACCGCCGAATCCGAGAAAATGGCCAGGGAGTCCGATGGCGGACAGGTTGGCCATATTGCCGAACTGCACAGCGTGCTGGATGCCACCGAGCCCGGCGGCAGCGGGTTGCCCCGGGGACCGGTGGGCGGCGGCCCGCGCGGCCGGCCCACGGGCGTTGGCGCCGAGATTCCCATGGGCGAAGTTGCACCCGCGGACGGATCGGCGGGGACACCGAAGCCCGCCCAACCGCAACTGCCGGTCGTTCCTCCCAACTACGACCTGAACGTGGGCACGGCCAAAATTCCCGAAAGCCGCGTCAACGGCACCGTCTCGGGGGCCGAGTTCGTGGCCGAGCAGGTCCGACTGGACCGGGTCGGCGCCTCGACCGTCCTGCGCTTTATTCAGGGAGCGATCACCTCGCCGGACCGCGAAGTCATGGTTTACCTGCGATTGAAGGCCGGCGAGAAGGTGGGGGGACAGAAGCTGACGATTTCGTCGGACATGCGCGGCACCGGCGTGCCGCAGATCGTCAAGCGGTGGAAGACCAATCCACGCTACGCGCCCACGATGAAAACTTACGGCACCGGCTATGCCATGAAACTGGAGCTGGGGGAACCGGCCGAGGGGGCGACCACTCTTCCGGGCCGGGTGATCATCTGCCTGCCCGACAATGAGAAAACCGTGGTGGCGGGGGTCTTCCAGGCCGAGCTGGGGCCGGGACTCGGCGGCGAAGCCGTGCCCGGCATGGTGGCCCCCACCCCGACCGGGGCCGAAGCCATCCCCTCAGCCGAACGCGAGATGTTCCAGCGCCGGTACGGAACGCCGGCGCGGTAGTCGCCGCCGAAACACACTTGCCTTGTGAGAGCGCCCCCCTAAGCTGGAATTGGGCTCGGGCGCGGCGCCGGGCCGGTGCATGATTCGATCGCTCGTATTTACAACCCAGGGCCGTCTGCACAGCAAGAACATCGAGATGTTCCTGATGCCGACGCTGCTCACGGACACCAACCTGTTCCTCTGGGTGGATTTGGAAAACCCGACACCCGAGGAGACGAAATACGTCCTGGAGGACGTGTTCCATTTCCATCCCCTTTCCATCGAGGACTGCGTGATGGTGAGCCCCTCGCCCAAGGTTGAGGAATATGTGCCCAAGGAGGAGGACCGCTTCACGCCCTATCTGTTCATGGTGATTCACGCGGTGGATTACAGCCGCAAGGACGGCGTCTTCGCCACCAACGAGCTCAATTTCTTCCTGGGCAAAAATTTTCTCGTGACCTACCACGAGGGCCCCAGCCGGAGCGTCAGCCTGACCGAGGAACGGGCCGTCAAGAGCACGGTTCATATCGCCCGCGCCCCCGACCGGGTCGCATATAACCTGCTTGATTCCATCGTGGAAAATTACAAGCCGGCCCTGGATGAGCTCTCGCTCGAGATCGCCGAACTGGAGCAGCAAGCGTTTCAGGCCCCCAGCAAGGAAGCCCTCAACCGGATCCTTCAAATCAAAAAAGAGGTGGTGCATCTGCGGCAAATCATCGGACCCCAGCGGGAGGTGCTGGCCCGCTTCGCCCAGGGCGAATTCAAACTCATTCGCGCCCACATGGTGCCCTATTATCGCGATGTCTATGACGCCCTGTTCCAGATTTCCGAACTTGCTCAGGGCTACACCGATTCGCTGACCGGCATCTTGCAAGTGTACCTGAACATGTCCTCGAACCAAACCGGCGAGGTCGTCAAGCTGCTGACCATGATCACGGTCATCACGACGCCGCTCATGATGGTGGGAACCTGGTACGGCATGAACTTTCAAGGCATGCCCGAGTTGAGCTGGTCTTACGGTTACATGGTGGCCGCGCTGGTCACCCTCGTTTCCACGGCGGCCACCTACTGGTATTTCAAAAAGAAAAAATGGTTCTGACCCCCCACACCTGCGGATTCCCACCGCAAACCCTCGGACCGCCGAAGGCGCCTCCGCTTCACCGCGCCGGCGGCCCCTTCCGCGCCCCCGTGCTGGCCTGGCGGAACAACGGCACCGCGCCGCGCGGGACCGGCAGGATGCCGGCCTGACCGGCCAGCCCTGAAACGCCCATGCCTGGCAAATCCAGTTTTCTTGATAAAGTCCTGGGCCGCATCGGGCGGCTGGACACCGAGGGCCTGCAAACGGTCGTCCAGCGTCTGGTGCGCGAACGCTCGTTCCTGGAAACGCTGTTTAACACCATTGAAGACGGCATCCTGGTGGTGGATGAACATGGCCGCATCTTGTACTACAATCAAGCGGTCGCCCGCTTGCTCGGCCTGCAGGGGGATGTCGAAGGCGAACCGGTCACGAAGTACTTTCCTGACCTGGATTGGGAGAGCCTGCGCAAACTGGATCATTCCGGCGGGCCGGGCACCGTCCGGCACGAGTTCGAAATCCAATATCCCCGCCCGCGTTTTCTGCGCATGTACGCCGCGCCGCTGGATGGCCAGGCGTCGGGCAGCACGGGCGTGGCCCTCATTCTGCATGACGCCACCCAGGCGCGGCAACAGACCTTCGAAGCCATCGAAAGCGAGCGCATTCAGGCGCTGACTCTCCTGGCGGCCAGTGTGGCTCATGAGATTGGCAATCCGCTCAACGCGCTGCACATCCATCTCCAGTTGATGGAACGGGTGCTTCGCAAACTGGAGGCAGCCTTGCCGTCCCCGCCCCGTGCGCGGGCCGGTTTGCGGATGGGTTCCCGCGCCGCGCCCGCGGCGGCGGCCGAGGTTGCCGACTTGGTCAAGCGGCTGGACCAATATCTCGGCGTGGCCAAAGGCGAGATCAATCGGCTGGATTACATCGTCACGCAGTTTCTCCAGGCCATTCGCCCCACCGCGCCCCAGCTTCGGCCGGCCAGTCTGAACGACGTGGTCAACAAAACACTGGATTTGCTTCAACCCGAGCTGGACAACCGCGGGTTACAGGTCCGGCGGCGGCTGGCCCACCAGCTCCCCGTCATCCCCATGGACCCCACCCAAATCCAGCAGGTGCTGGTCAACCTGATCAAGAACGCCATGCAAGCCATGACCCGCGGCGGCATCCTCACTCTCCGCACCGGCGAAACCTCCGATGGCATCTGGGTCACCGTCGAGGACACCGGGACCGGCATCCCGCAGGACCGCATCAGCCGCATTTTCGAGCCCTTCTTCACCACCAAAAAGCAGGGAACGGGTCTGGGCCTCATGATTGTCCAGCGCATCGTGCGCGCCCACGGCGGCCGCATCGAACTGGAAAGCCAGTTGGACCGCGGCACGACTTTTCGCATCTGGCTGCCCTCCCACGAGCGCAAACCGCGCCTGCTCGAGGCGCCCCCGCACGATTAAGCTCCGGCTTGCGCTAAATCCGCGAAGGGTTATTGTGTCAACCATGAGCACTGCAGCGTTTGACGCCACCACGCATGACCGCATCGCCCGGCTCGGACAGCAGGTCCTCACCGGCGCCGACCTTGCGCGCGAGGATGGGCTATGGCTGTTCGGACTGGAGGAGCGGGCGGACATTTTCGATTTGATGGCCTGGGCCAACCGGATTCGCGAGCACTACAAAGGCAACCGGATTCACCTGTGCTCCATCGTGAACATCAAGGCCAGCGGCTGTTCGGAAAACTGCCGGTTTTGTGCCCAATCCGCCCATTACCAGACCGCCGCGCCCCGCTACGAATTGATTGAGACCGAATCGCTCCTGGGGGCCGCCGAGGAAGTGAAGGCCAACGGCGTGACGGCGCTGGGTTTGGTCGCCGCGTGGCGCGGCTTGGAGGAGGGCCCGGTGCTCGACAAATTATGCGAGCAGTTTGCCCGGCTGCGCGACAGCGGCCTGGCCCGGCCCGATGCCTCCCTGGGCATTCTGCGAAGCCAGCGCGTCGCCGACCGCCTGAAAGCCGCGGGCGTCGAATGCTATAACCACAACCTGGAAACTTCGCCCCGCTTTTTCAGCCAAGTCTGCACCACGCATACTTACGAGGAGCGCGTGCAAACCATTCGCTTTCTCAAGCGGGCGGGCGTGAAAATTTGCTCGGGCGGCATCCTGGGCATGGGCGAAACGCGGGAGGACCGCTGCGAACTGGCCTTCGCCCTGAAGGAACTGGGCGTTCATGTGGTTCCCATCAATATTCTCAATCCGATCCCCGGCACGCCCTTCGCCGAACGGGAACCCCTCCCCCCCTTGGAAATCCTCAAATCCATTGCCTGCTTCCGGTTTATTCTGCCGCGCCAGGAAATCAAGGTGGCGGGGGGACGCACCGTGAATTTGAGAGACCTCCAGCCCCTCATCTTCATGGCCGGCGCCAGCGCCTTGATGGTGGGCAACTACCTCACCACGGTCAACCAGCCGGTCGAGAAAGACTTGCAGATGCTCAAAGACCTCGGGCTGGACCCCGCGTGGGACCGGCACGGTTTCCATGACCAGGAAGCCGCCCCCCTTCGGTTGCGCAACCCGGCTCCCAAACCGGAACCAGTGTCGGCCAATGCCTGAGGCGCCCCTCCGGCGGGCTCAACTCGCGGCTACCGGTTCGGCCACGACCCGCGTGCGCTGGTCCATCCAGACTTGGCCGAGTTCCCTCAGGGTTTCCTTCTTCATGACGCGCTCCGCCATCGGAAACACAATCCGTTCCTCATGGTCGAAATGGCGGCGCGAGTAAGCCACCGCCGCCAGCAACAATCTCCGGGCCTCCTTCAACTGTCGCGCGCGCTGGACGCGATGAAGACTCTCGTCAATTTCGACATGTTCCTGGTGAAAGGTCTCCCGCTGTCCGATTTGCTCGAAGCAATGCTCCATCGGCCCGATAAACAAATTGTCCTCCGTGTCCGAATGCGCCTTGAGCAGCGACATCATCAATCCCGCCAGCACCTTGATTTCGGCCAGCGTTTTGAGCTGCGGGGCAACCGCCTCGATATGGTCGAACACGTTGTGAAAAACCTGGTGTTCGGCGAATAATGCTTCGGTGATCTTCATCGCAGTGATCGTTTCAATTCTTGCCGTTACTCTGTAGCACAAGTCGTCACGTACGACCAATTTTTTGTTCCGCCTCTCTGCGGCGCTAAAGCCAGAGATTGGCGATGCACGCGGTGAGGTAGCAGGCCAGCACGCCCCCCACCATGGCGCGCAACCCAAGTTGCGCCAGATCGCCCCGGCGCCCGGGGGCCAGGGACCCGATTCCCCCGATCTGGATCGCAATACTCGAAAAATTGGCGAAACCGCAAATTGCGTATGCCGCAATCCTGAAACTGCGTTCCTCAAGCTGCGGCCGTACCGCCTCGCTGGTCAGGCTCAAGTAACCCACAAATTCGTTCAACACAATCCGTTCGCCGAACACCTGCCCCACCAGCGCGCAATCCTTCCACGGCACCCCCATGAGCCAGGCGCAGGGCGCGTTGAGCCAGCCCAGAAAATCCTGCAGCCGGACCGGGGATTGCACGCGGAACCAAACCTGGGGCAGGGCAACCAGATAGTTGACCAGATGCACCATGGCCACGAAAGCGATTAACATCGCGCACACATTGATGGCCAGCCGCATTCCGTCGCCGGCCCCGACACACAAGGCGTCCAGCCCGTTCACCGTCTCCCGCGGAACCGATGCCTTCGCGCCAGAGGACGTCTCACTCGGCTCCGTTTCCGGAAGCAGAATCTTGGCCACCAGCAGGCTGGCCGGCGCGTTCATCACCGACGCCGTCAGCAAATCGCCGGCCGTCACCCCGAGCTTCACGTAAACCGCCAGCACCCCGCCGGCAATCGTGGCCATGCCGCCGGCCATCATGGCCAGCAGCTCACTGCGCGTCATGCGCCCCAAGTAAGGCTTGATCACCAAAGGCGCCTCGGTCTGGCCCATGAAGATGTTGGCCGCGGCCGAAAGGCTTTCGCTGCCGCTGGTGCGCATCACCTTCTGCATCACCCAGGCAAATCCGCGCACCACCCACTGCAGAATGCCGTAGTGATACAAAAGCGCCGACACTGCCGAGACCAGAATGATCGTCCCGGCCACCAGCACCGCAAACACGACGGAGTTGCCGGGGCCGAATCCCTTCTCCAGCGCCGTGGTGGAGGCCAGGGGGCCAAAGACCATCGTGGTCCCTTGCTCCGCAAAACCGATGAAGGTGGTCACCGCCTCGTTGAAGAAGTTGAAAAACGCTCTCCCGGGCACGGTCTTGAGAATCAGAAAGCCGAAACTGAACTGCAGGGCCAACCCACAAAGCACCGTCCGCCACGGGAATTGCTTCCGATTCAGGGACACCAGCCAGGCGACGCCCAGGAACACCACCACGCCCACCAGGCTCACGAGCTTCAAAGACATGCGGCGAGCATAGTCAGCCCGCTCCCACGAGTCGAGTGCTGGACACTTCAACAGCGTATTGGCGATTGTCGGTTTTCGAGTCGGGAAAAGCCAAAAGGCACGTGGTTTATCTTCGCCGTTGCCACCTGTTTCACAAAATAAGGGAAGCCTGTCCTTCTCGCATTGGCCATAATCAGCGCGTTTTGAAAAATGTGGTCTGAAACAGCTTTAATGATGGCAAAATATGTTGCAGCTTTGACAAGATTGGAAATGCCTCGCCCCAACCTCCCCATCACATTACCCCGGCAGACGCGGGCCGAAGCGTGACCGCAGTCCTTGAACAACTGTCCCGGAGCGGCGAAACGTTCAATTCGCGCGCGCCGGTTAAGGTCGTCGTCGGCTCGCAAGCTGTTGCAACAGAAAAAAACAGAAAAATACGAGACCAATGAAAAAATTGATCGCACTCACGGTTGCGGCTGTTGTTGCCGCGGCCCTTTCCGCCGCGGCTGCCGACGGCAAGGCCCTGTACGAAAAGGAATGTGCCAAGTGCCACGGAAGCGATGGCAAGGGCCAGACCAAGATGGGACAGAAACTCGGCGCGAAGGACTACACCGATCCCAAGGTCCAGGCCGAGTTGAAAGACGAAGCCGCCTTCAAGGCCACTAAAGAGGGGTTTAAGAGCAAAGATGGCAAAGTCCTGATGAAGCCCGCCGAAAACCTCACCGATGAGGAAATCAAGGCGATGATCGCCTACATGCGAACCTTCAAGAAATAACATTTGTCGGGCCGGCCCCGCAGCAGGGGCCGGCCCTCCCGCCAACGGGCGGCCTTCCCGCCGGGCTTGTGTCGGCCCGGCTGTGCCGCTAGGTTTCCACCGAACCAACTTGTGAACACCGATCCATCCGCCAACTCGGGTCCCCGCCCCTCCCTCCTGCGCAATTGGATCACCCTGACGGGCCTGGTTATCGCTTTGGGAGGACTCTTTTCGTTCCTCCTGCTGTTCCTGGTGGACACCATGGCCCACTTCTCGAATCCTTACGTGGGGATTCTGACCTACTTGGTGGCGCCGGCGTTTCTGATTTTTGGCTTGTTGCTCGCGCTGGCCGGCATCTTGCGCGCGCGCCACAAACTGGCCGGCAAGGGAGCCCTCCTCCTGCCGAAAGTGGTCCTGGATTTCAGCAACCCGCGAGACCGGCGCAATCTCGCCTTCTTCCTGACGGGGACGGTCCTGTTCCTCTTTTTGTCGGCCATCGGCAGCTATCAGACCTACCATTTCACGGAGTCCACCCAGTTTTGCGGACAGGCCTGCCACACGGTCATGAAGCCCGAGCTGGTCACCTATCAGCAGGGACCTCACGCCCGCGTCGGCTGCGTCGAGTGTCACATCGGCCCCGGTGCCACCTGGTTCGTCAAGTCCAAGCTCTCGGGCACCTACCAGGTTTACGCCACCGCATTCGACAAGTTTCCCCGTCCCATCCCCACTCCCATCAAGAACCTGCGTCCCGCCCGCGAAACCTGCGAGCAGTGTCACTGGCCCGAAAAATTCTCCGGCAATCTCGAACGAACCTACTCCTACTTCCTGGGCGATGAAACCAACACGCCGTTCACCGTCCGCATGCTGATGAAGGTCGGCGGCGGTCGTCCCGACCACGGGCCCGTCAGCGGCATTCACTGGCATGTGGCCAACAAGGTGGAATACTATGCCACCGACGCCGCCCGCCAAACCATTCCCTTCATCCGGGTCACGGACTCGGAAGGCAAGGTGACCGAATACCGCACCCCGCGTTTTACCAACGACGTTGCCCAGGCCGACCTCCGCACCATGGACTGCATGGATTGCCACAACCGGCCCGCGCATCGTTACCAAACGCCCAGCGACGCCGTGAACCTGGCCATGAGCCAGGGCCGAATTGATCCCACCCTGCCCTATATCAAAACCAACGCCCTCTACGCCCTCACCCTCACTTACACCAACGAATCGGAGGCTCTCGCCTCCATCGCCGCCATCCTCACCGACCGCTATCCCGGCGAACCCCGCATCCAGCCCGCCATCCAGGCCGTCCAATCCATCTACCAGCGCAACTTCTTCCCCGAGATGAAAGCCAATGGGTCCGTTTACCCCGACAACATCGGCCACATGGAATGGCCCGGTTGCTTCCGGTGCCACGACGGCAGTCATAAAACCGCAGACGGGTCGCGTTCCGTCAAGGCCAGCGATTGCAACGCCTGCCACACCATTCTCGCCCAGGGGCACGGTCCCGAACTGGAGCAACTGACTCCCAGCGGACAACCCTTCAAACATCCCGGCGACGAAGTGGACGGCGCCTGCAATGATTGCCACACGGGCGGTCTGTGAAAGCATGATCCTCGCCGCACATCGTCCCCCCGTCCCTCATCCGGCGACCCCGCTGGAAGCTCTTGAACCTTGCAAACACCCTATGACCTTGCACGCTTTGCTCGGCGCTTCTGGCGTTTGGCGAGTCTTTTGCCTTCTCGCCCTTCTGGGCATTGCAGCCTCCCTCCCCGCTGCGGAGCCCGCTCCCGCCGCCCCCGAAGTGTTTCCCAATGCGGATTGCCTGGATTGCCATAATGACCCTTCCAATACCCGGACCGTCAACGGCAAAAGCGTCCCACTCGAGTTATTCACCACCAACCGTTTCGAGAAATCGGTTCATGCCAACCTCAACTGCGTGGACTGCCACGTCGGAATCAAGGACCTGGTTCACGAAAGCAAACTGCCCCCGCCCAACTGCATCAATTGTCACGAACCCAAAGAAAGCCATCAAAAGGCGGCCGCCCAGTACGCCACCAGCATTCACGGCGTCAGCCACACCCTCGGCGCCTCTGGTGCCGCCAGTTGCTGGGACTGCCACGGTTCCCATGACATTCTGCCCGTCACCGATGGCCATTCTCCCGTCTTCAAACTCAACCTGCCGCGTACCTGCGCGGCCTGTCACAGCAACGAGGGCCTCACCCAGGAATACCAAATGAAGCACCCGGAGGCTGCGTCCCATTACATGGACAGCATCCACGGGCAGAAACTCCTCAAACAGGGCTTGATTGTCGCCCCCTCCTGCAACGATTGCCACGGCGTCCACGACATCAAACGCGCGGTGGACCGCGATTCGCCCATCAATCCCGCCAACGTCGCCAAGACGTGTGGCAAATGCCATTACAAGGTCGAGGAGATCTACATGTCCAGCGTCCATGGCCAGTTGCTGGCCAAAGGGGACAAGCGAGGCCCGGTCTGCACGGACTGCCACACGGCTCATGATGTCGAAACCCCCACCACCGGCCATTTTAAGATGGCCAGCGACCAGCGCTGCGGCAAATGTCATCAGGACAGCCTGACTAATTACCGCGATACCTACCACGGCAAGGCCATGGCGCTGGGCAAGCCCAATGCGGCTCCCGATGTCGCCGCCTGCTACGAATGCCACGGCCACCACGACGTCCTGCCGCCCTCCAACCCCGCCTCGCGCCTCTCCAAAGCCAACATCGTCGCCACC
>JARKQH010000028.1 GCA_029974925.1 Verrucomicrobiota bacterium | reverse complement strand
GATCCCGGCGGCGCCCATGGTGCTGGAGGCGCAGGGATTCTACAACCGGCCGATGCTGTGCTCGCGGCGGGTGACGGCGTGGCTGTTGTTCAAGAGCTGCGCCATGCTGGCGCTGGGGCTGGTGCTGGCGCTGTTCCTGTTTCGGGCCGACATGGCCCGGTGGGTGATCATCTGGTTCGGCGCCATCAGCTTTGGGTTGATGTTTCTCAAGGAGGAACTCCTGCTGCAGCTTTTTCAGAGCAACGTGGTTTCCAGCCAGTATCGGCGGCGGTTTGTGCTGGTGGGCACCAGCGAAGAAACGGCGCGCATGCGGCAGGAGCTCCGGACCAAGGCCCCGGGAGCGATCGAAGTGCTGGCGGAGCTGGACCTGAACCAGACGCCGTTGCAGGGGCTGGTGGACTTGCTCCATGAGCACTCGGTCAACGGGGTGATCATCAATGCGCGGGGTTCGTACTTTGACCAGGTCGAATCGGCCATTCGGGCCTGCGAGCTGGAGGGGGTGGAGGTGTGGCTGCTGGCGGACTTTTTCAAGACGCAGATTTCGCGGACGAGCTTCGATGATTTTCACGGGCGGCCGGTGCTGGTTTTTAGCTCGACGCCCGAGACGTCGTGGCAGGGGGTGGTCAAGCAGGTGCTGGACTTTACGCTGGCGCTGGTGATGCTGGTGGCGCTGCTGCCGCTGCTGCTGTTGATCGCCCTCCTGATCAAGATTACCTCGCCCGGCCCGGTGCTGTTCCGCCAGCAACGCTCGGGTCTCAACGGCCGGCCCTTTACCATTTACAAATTCCGCACCATGGTGACCAACGCCGAGCAGCTCAAACATGAGCTCGAGGCCATGAACGAGATGACCGGCCCGGTGTTTAAGGTGACCAATGATCCCCGGATCACGCCGCTGGGCCGCATTCTGCGGAAGTTCAGCCTCGACGAATTCCCCCAGTTGATCAACGTCCTGCGGGGGGAGATGAGCCTGGTCGGGCCGCGTCCGCTGCCGGTGGACGAGGTCAAGCGCTTCAACGACCTGGCGCATCGGCGCCGGTTGAGCGTGAAGCCCGGGCTGACGTGCCTGTGGCAGATCAGCGGCCGCAACAACGTGCGCGATTTCAAGGACTGGGTGCGGCTGGACCTCGAGTACATTGACAACTGGTCCATCTGGCTTGACTTGAAGATTCTGCTCAGAACCGTGCCGGTGGTGCTGGCGGGAACGGGGGCGAAATGAGTCGAGGACCGTCCCGCGGGGCGGGACGGGGAGGAGGCGGGAGAAAACCACAGCCCTTGCTTTGACAACGCCGACCCGGTGTGTTCCCCTGAGCCAACTGATTCATGAAACCAACAGGCAAGCTCAAAGCGGCCCGGCTCAGACCGGGCGCGGAACGTCCGACCAGCGTGGTCACCGGCGCGGCCGGTTTTCTGGGGTCGCATCTGACCGACCTGTTGCTGGCGCGCGGCCACCGGGTGATCGGCATTGACAACTTTGTCACCGGGCGCGTGGACAACATTGCGCACCTGGGCGGTCATCCGCATTTCAAATTCATCCAGCAGGACGTGACCGAGTTCATTTTTCTGGATGGGCCGGTGGATTATGTCTGGCACTTCGCCTCGCCGGCCAGTCCGATTGACTACCTCGAACTGCCGATTCAAACGCTGAAGGTGGGCTCGCTGGGGACGCACAAGGCGCTGGGGCTGGCGAAGCTGAAGCAAGCCCGGTTTTTGCTGGCTTCGACCTCGGAGGTTTACGGGGATCCGGAGGTGCATCCGCAAACGGAGGACTACTGGGGCCACGTGAACCCGATCGGGCCGCGCGGCTGTTACGACGAGGCCAAGCGGTTTGCGGAAGCCTTGACCATGGCTTATCGGAACGAGCACAAAGTGCAGACGCGAATTGTGCGCATCTTCAACACCTACGGACCGCGAATGCGAATCAATGATGGCCGGGTGGTGCCCGCCTTTATCAGCCAGGCGCTCAAGAACCAGCCCGTGACGGTCTTCGGGCGAGGGCGGCAGACTCGCAGCTTTTGTTATGTGTCGGATTTAATCGAGGGCATCTACCGGCTGATGATGAGCGACTACGACCTGCCGGTGAACATCGGCAACCCGGCGGAGATGACCGTGCTGCAGTTTGCGCGGGAGATCATTCGCGCCACGGGTTCGCGCAGCCGCATCGTGTTCAAGCCGCTGCCGCAGGACGATCCGAAGCAGCGCCAGCCCGACATCACCCGGGCCCGAAGCATCCTGGGCTGGGAGCCCAAAGTGCAGTTGACGGAAGGACTGCGCAGCACCATCGAGTATTTTCGGGAGCAGCTTGGCGCGCCGCGCCGGGGAGGGCGGGTGCGTTAATTTCACGCCTAAGGCGTGGAATTCACGCTTTTCGGGGACGGGGACACGCGAAAAATCGTGGAAAATCACACTGGCACCGGCCCTGCTTGAAAAAGGGAGGTGCGGAAATGTGATGTGCGCGGTGTGTGAGAGGCGAGTCGCGGGGGTGGGGTGGTGGGGAAGAGGATCACTTGCCGGGCCGGGAATTTCCCTTGGTTGAGCGAATTTTTCTGGTTTGCTATTGACCGGGTGATTTAATTTTCGTAACCAGCATGGGCTGCCCGAACGCGGACATTCCCTTGGCAGCGGAAATTGTGCCGGCCGGAAAGGCCACAACATGAGATGTTGAATTCGAAATCATTTCTCGCGGTTGATTTTGGGGCGGGCAGCCTCAAGCTGGCGGAGTTCGAGGTGAACGAAGCCGGGGGCCTGCGCCTGAAGCAATATGCGGTCAAGCCGCTGGGGGCGCAGGGCGCCCAGGAAAGCACGCGCGAAGCCACCGTACTCAAGGCGTTGCAGGAAATCATCGCCGAGCGGGGGATCAAGTCCAAGGTGGTCAATGTCTGCGCGCCCGGATTTCACGTTTTCTCCAAGTTTGTCAAACTGCCTCCGGTGGATGCGGGGAAGGTCAAGCAGATCATCGAATATGAGGCGCGGCAGAATGTGCCGTTCCCGCTCGAAGAGGTGGTCTGGGACTACCAGATTTTGGGGACGGCGGCGGGGGGCGAGCTGGAGGTGCTGCTGGTGGCGATCAAGGCCGACATTGTCGAGGGTCTGTTCCGGATCACGGAAACCAGCGGGCTGCACCTGCAACTGACGGATGTGTCGCCGGCCGCGTTGTGCAACGCGTTTCGGTACAATTATGGGGAGCTGGAGGACTGCACGATGCTGCTGGACATCGGGGCCAAGACCAGCAACCTGCTGTTTTTCGAGAAGGGCAAGATGTATGCGCGCAGCATCAACCTGGGCGCCAACTCGATTACGCAGGACTTCGCCAACGAATCGAAGCTGAAATACGACGTGGCGGAGAAGTTGAAGATTGACGAGGGGTTTGTAAGTCTGGGCGGCGCTTACGAGGAGCCGGAGAACCCGCACCAGGCGGCGATTTCCAAAATCGCGCGCCAGTTCATGACGCGGCTGCACATCCAGGTGAACCAGACCCTGCAGTTTTACCGCGGCCAGCAGGGCGGCTCGGCGCCGGTGCGCCTGTTTTTGTCGGGCGGCGCGTCGGTCATGCCGTACACGGCGCAGTTCTTCGCCGAAAAGCTCAACGTGCCGGTCGAGTACTTCAATCCGCTCCGGAACGTCCAGATTGACCCTTCGATCAATCTCGAGGAGCTGGCGCGGGTGGCGCATTCGCTGGGCGAGGTGGTGGGGCTGGGCCTGCGCAACCTGGCGCACTGTCCGGTCGAGCTGAACCTGATGCCGGCCAGCACGCTCAAATGGCAGAGTTTCAACCAGAAGAAGCCCTACTTCATCGCCTCGGTGTTCAGCCTGGTGCTGGTGATCGCGGCGGTGGGCTTGCTCTTTGACAAGCTGGCCAAGCTGAAGAACGACGCGCTCGAGGCGGTGCATCGCGAGGTGCAGCCCAAACAGGTCAAATCCGAGCAATTCAAGCGGGCGTACAACGAGCTGAAACGAATCAAGGCCGACGCCGATCAGCTCAGCGAATGGCTCAACGACCGGTTTTATTGGGCCGACGTTCTGAGCGAGCTGCGGCAGGTGCTGATCCGGGTGCAGTCGGGTCTGGAGGCCAAGCTGCGCGCGGACGCGGGCGTGTGGATCGAGCAGTTTCTCACCACGGCGCCGGCGGCGAGCCCCGACACGATGGGATTCAACGTGGGGATTCCGGAGATGCCCAGCCGCACGCCGGAGGACCTCGCGGCGCTGTCGGCCGAGCAGGAGATGTTCCGGCGGCGCTACGGCTTGCCCGGAGGGCGGGGACCGGTGGTCCCGCCGGCCGAGATGCCCTCGGTGCCGACGCCGGAGATGCCGGCTCCGCCGCCGATGGAGATGCCGATGGACCCGAACAATCCGATGGCGCCGGATGCGACCGGAATGGCGGCGGGGACGACGGGCAACACGAACGAGATTTCGACGGTGACCATCACCTTCCGCGCGATCAGCCTGACCCGGGTTTCCCCCTCGGCGAACACGGAGACGGCCTTTGCGGTGCTGAACGAGATTCGCAACAGCCCGCTGTTTGACCCCGGCAAGGAAACCGACTTCACAGGAAACATCAGCAGTGAGGAACCGCCGGGCACGTTCACCTTTTCGATCAAAGCCAAGCTGAAGCGTCCGATGAAGCTGTAAGTATGTCCTGGATCAAACGCAATCTCTACTTCTTCATCGGCAGCGTGGTTGCCGTGGTGTTGATGGGCCTGGCCGGCTTCTACCTGTACTCGAAGTGGCAGCTCAACAACGAGATCATGGAAAAGCTCAACCAGGACTACGCCGAGCTGCAGCGCTTGAACCAGGAGAATCCCCACCCCGGGTCGGGTCAGGTGGACAACATCAAGGCGGCCAAACAGCAGCAAGAGCAGTTGCGGCAGTTGGTGCAGAAAATTCGCGAGCATTTTGAGCGCATCCCGGCCATCCCGGACCTGGGCACCAACGTGACCAGCCAGGAATACAAGAGCGCGCTGGACCGGACGATTGCGCAACTGCAGCGCGACGCCACCAACGCGAGCGTCATCCTGCCGCCGGACTACAGCTTCTCGTTCACCGCGCAACGTCCCCGCGTCACCTTCGCGCCCGGGAGTCTCGAGCCCCTGTCGGTTCAATTAGGCGAGGTCAAGGCGATTTGTGACATCCTCTTCAAAGCCAAGATCAACTCGCTGGACAACATCCGGCGCGTGCGGGTTTCGCCCGACGACGCCAACGGGCCGCAAACCGAGTATCTGCTTAAACAGAGCGTGACCAACGAGCTGGCGATTCTGACCCCGTACGAAATCACCTTCCGATGTTTCAGCACCGAGCTGGCGGCGGTGCTCGAGGGGTTGGGAGCGTCGCGGCACGGGTTTTTGGTCAAGAGCTTGAACGTGGAGCCGGCGGTCACGACCACACCGGGGACCGAATTCATGCCCGGCGTCCCGACGGCGTTCAATCCGATTGAGGCGCCGGCGGCCATGATGGCGCCCCCGCCCACGCCGGTGAATCCGCTGGCGCGCGGCGCCGGCCGGTACGGCGCCGAGGCCGAAAGCGCCGCCGCCTTTGCCCGCCGCTATGGCCCCGCCCGCGGCGGGCCCGAGGGGATGCCAGGCGGAGGTGCGGCAGCGGGCGGAATCCCCCTGCGGCCGTTGACCCCGACCACGCCAGGGATGACCCCTGCTCCGGGCTATGCGGTCCCGCCGGTGGCGCCGGGGTATCGCGGGGGCCAGCCAGCGCCGGCGGCGCGCGGCGGGCTGCCAACGGTGCTGGACGAAAAGCAACTGAAAGTCACCCTGAACGTGGATGTGGTGAAACTGCTTCCTCCCAAGTAAGATGGATTTTCTCAAGAAACATTACGAGAAGCTGATATTGGGCGTCGTGCTGGTGGGGCTGGCGGTGGCAGTGGCGGCCCTGCCGTTCAAGGTTGCCAGCGACAAACAAGCGCTCGAAGACACGCGCAACAGCCTGATTTTCCCCAAGGTCAAGGAGTTGACCAACCTGGACCTGACCCTTGCGGAAACGGCGCTCAAGCGCGCCGCGACGCCGCCCCGCCTGGACTTCGGCGCCCCCAACCGGTTGTTTAATCCGATGCCGTGGCAGAAGACTGCCGAGGACCGGATTGTGCCGGTGGACAAGGTGGGGCCCGCGGCCGCGGTGGTGACCAACCTGGTGCCGCTCTATTTCCGGCTGACGCTGGATTCGGTCACCGTTTCGGATACGGGCGCGCGGTATGTCATCGGCGTTCAGCGGGAGGCGGCCGCCAACCCGCGGGAACGGGGCAAGCGCCAGACTTATTGCACGGCGGAGTCGAAGAACGACATCTTCAGCGTCGTCGAGGTGAAGGGCAAGCCGGAGGACCCCACGCAGATCATCCTGCGACTGAATGACACGGGGGAACAGGTTGCCATCAGCAAAGACAAGCCGTATGAGCGGATCGAAGGATGGATGGCGGACATTCGGTATGATCCGGAAAAGAAGGTGTGGGCCAGCCGCCGGGTCGGCGCCACCTTGGGATTTAACAACGAAGAGTACAATATCGTTGCCATCAATCGCGATGAAGTTGTACTTTCCGCCAAGTCGAACGGTAAGAAATGGACGATCAAAACCAGTCTGTAAGCCGGGCTCTGATGAGTTATTGAGTTAGAACGCTTTAAAGATTTTACCACGCAAGCCAACCCATGATCAAAGCAGCCACGATTTCACTTGGTCTAACCCTCTTGTTTTGCACCGCCCCGCTGGCGTTCGCTCAAACGGGCCAGGAGGCCGCCGTCAACGAGGCCGTCTATCGCCAGGCCAACCGCATCACCTTGCGGCAGAAGCTGGTGGCGGCGCAGTCGGCGCTCGAGCGGCGCGACTACCCCGCCGCGGCCAAGCTGTACGACGATGCCTGGGAGCTGGTCCTGAAGATCGGCTCGGGCGTGGACGAGGAGGCCCGGCAGACCCGGGCCGGGCTGGCCGCTGCGCGGATGGAGCTGGCGCAAAAGGCGCAGAACCGGCGCGATTACCGCGAAGCCAACACCCAGATTGCCGACGTGCTGCGGGTGGACCCGTCCAACGCCGACGCGATCGCCTTCAAACGGCAGAACGACAAGCTGCTGGCCGAGCAGCGCGGCAAGGTTCCCAGTCCCGAGGTGCAGAACCAGGCCAAGAGCATTGCCGAGGAAAAAGTCAGCGCCGCAACGCTGGTGCAGGACGGCCGGATGCTCTGGGAAGCGGGCAAACTGGACGAGGCGGAAGCAAAGTTGAAGAAGGCCGTGACGATTGATCCGCAGAATCAAGGAGCCTATTACTATTTGAACCTGGTGCGCGAGGCGCGTTTCAACGTGGCCCTGCACAAGCGGGATGTGGCCTCCCGTCAAAGCATGGTGGAGGTCGAGCAGGCCTGGGAGACCCCGCCGCGGCGCGAACTGCTGCCGGTGCCCAATCCCTACGCGCGAACCAACCTCATCCACACCAGCAAGGGCCGGCAGGCGATTGCCAGCAAACTGGATCGCATTCGCTTGGACTCGGTCAAGTATGACGGCCTGCCGCTGGGCGAGGTGATCGTCAATTTGAACGACGAGGCCAGGCGCCGCGACCCCGAAAAGCGGGGCGTCAATTTCCTGATCAATCCCAATGCGGCGGCGTCCGTGGCCACCACGGCGGCCACGCAAACCGGGCTGGTGGACCCGACCACCGGTTTGCCGCTGCCGTCGGCCGCGCCCAGCGAGCCGGTGGACATGAACGCCATCAGCATCAAGATCAATCCGCCGCTGACGGATGTGCGGCTGGCGGACGTGCTCGACGCCATCATCACGGTGGCGGACTATCCGATCAAATATTCCATCGAGGATTACGCCGTGGTGTTCTCGGCGAAGGGAGCGGAAACCGCGCCGCTGCATGTGCGGATCATCAAGGTGGACCCGAACACCTTTGTTCAAGGTTTGGAAAGCGTGATGGGCATGCCGTTTGGCGCGGTGTCCACCAGTAGCGGCGGCGGCGGCGGCTACGGGGGTGGCGGCGGCGGTTTTGGCGGCGGCGGCGGCGGTTTTGGCGGCGGTTATGGCAGCATGACCACCGTGCCGCGCGTCATGGTGGCCGGCGGCGGCTACGGCGGTGGCGGTTACGGGGGTGGCGGCGGTTTTGGCGGCGGTGGCGGTTTTGGCGGGGGCGGCGGGGGCGGCGGGGGCATCCAAGGGGTGACGCGCACCAACGAAATGTCCGGCGTGCATGCCATGGTCCGGCAGTTCTTCCTTACCATGGGCGTGGACCTCAATCCGCCCAAGAGCATTTTCTTCAATGACCGCGAAGGGACGTTGATTGTGCGGGCGACGCAGGAAGACATTGACATCATTGAATCGGCAGTGCAGGTGCTGAACATCGCGCCGCCGCAGGTTCATATCAAAGCCAAGTTCGTTGAGATTACGCAGAACGACAACCGGGCGCTGGGCTTTGACTGGTACCTGGGCAACATCCTGATGAAGAACGGGTCCATGGCCCTGTCCGGTGGCAGCGCGCCCTCGTATGCCGGCGCGCCCAGCGAGGCCAATCCGAACGGGTTCTTCCCGGGGACCTCGCCGCTCAACACGATCCAGCCCAGCGGCTCGGATGGCAGTGTCTTCAGCAGCCAGGGCGGGTTTGGCGACATGAATGTGCCGACGCTGGCGACGTTCACGGGCATCCTGACTGATCCGCAGTTCCGGGTGGTGCTCAAGGCCTTGGAAAGCCGGTCGGGCACGGACCTGTTGAACGAGGCGTCGGTGACGACCCTGAGCGGCCGGCAGACGCAGATACAGGTGGTCGAGTTGAAGACCATCGTCACCGGAACGGACGTGGGCGCGACGGGAGGCAACGTGGGAGCCGCGAACGCGGCCGGTATCGGTGGCACGACGATTGTCAACAGCACGCCGACTGTGAATTATCCGACCGAAGTGCAGCCGTTTGGTCCGACCTTGGATGTGATTCCCTATGTGTCCGCCGACGGTTACACGATTCAGATGACCCTGATCCCGACGGTGACGGAGTTTCTCGGCTACGACCTCGAGACGGCCAAGCAGTTCGTGCCGCAGGCCCAGGCGGTCAGCGGTTCGGGCATCGGGGTGCCGATTACGGCGCAGTTACCGCTCCCGATGTTCCGGCTGCGGGCGGTGACGACCAGCGTGATTGTGTGGGACGGCCAGACGGTGGTGCTGGGCGGTCTGCTTTCGGAGACGGTCAGCAAGGTCAAGGACAAGCTGCCGATGCTGGGCGACCTGCCGTTGGTGGGGCGGTTGTTCCGGAGTGAATCCAGCACCTCGGCCAAGAAGAACCTCATGATCTTTGTCACCCCGACCATTATTGACCCGGCGGGCAACCGGTATCATTCCGAGGACGAGATGCCGTTTGCCCAGAGCGCAATCCCGCTGCAAAAGCCGTTCGTCCCGGTGGCGCAGTAATGGGGAAGGGGCTGGTGTCGGATGGCGTTGCGCTGAAAGCCGGGCGGGGGCCGGCGGTGTCAGGCCCTTCCGCCCGGGTTCAAGTTGACTGTGTGAAAACCATTTAAACTTTATGTCATTGTCGCTGTTGATCCGGAAAGTCGCGGGGGCGTGGGTGGCGCTGGCCTGCGTGGCGCCCGCGCTGACGCTGGCGCAGAGCACGGCCTATTTTACCAATGGAAGCGAATACGCCATCGTGGGAGCGCTGCCCGGCGACCAGACCTTCGCCCAAGCCAGCCTCGCCGCGCAAGGCGGCTTCCTGGTTTGGGAGGATAACGGCGCGGACGGCAAGGGACTGGGAATCCTGGGCGTGGGATTGGACAGCAATCTGCAGGCGGTGCAATCGCCGTTTCGCGTCAACCAGGTGACAGAGGGGGACCAGGAAAAGCCGCGAGTGGCGTTGCTGGCTTACGGCGGCGCAGCCTTCGTCTGGCAGGGGGGCAAACAGGGGCTGCAACACATTTACGCGCGGTTTCTGACCGCGAGCAACACCTGGCAGGGCGGGGATGTGCTGGTGAGCACGCCGACGAACCGGTTCCAGCGCCAGCCGGCGATCACGGCCTTGCGGGACGGCAACGCGGCGGTTGTGTGGGCGAGCTACAACCAGGCGGCCACCAACAGCCTCTTTGACGTGTACGGGCAGATTCTGTCCCCTGCGGGGGCCAAAGTCGGCGCCCAGTTCCGGGTCAACCAGGCCATCGCGCTGAATCAGCGAAATCCGGCCATCGCCACGCTCCAGGACGGCGGGTTCGTCGTGGTTTGGGTTTCGGAGGGAACCACCAACGAGACGAGCATTCTTGCGCGGCGGTACACCAGCTACGGCGCCGCGATCACCGGCGAGTTTCAAATCAACACCGCGACCAACCTTTGCGCCGAGCCGGCGGTCACCGCGCTGGCGGACGGCGGATTCTTGGTGGCGTGGAGCCAGCGGAGTGTGCTGGATGTGACCAATACGTGGGACATCGTTGCGCGTGCTTTCGATCAGGACGGCGTGGGCGGAGTTGAGCGGACGGTCAACACGCGCCTGCGGGGGAGGCAGATTTCTCCGCAAGTGGCCGCGATCGGATCGGACGTTCTGGCGGTGTGGGCGAGCGAGTGGCAGGACGGGTCGGACTACGGAATCTACGGGCGGTATCTCCGCAGCGATGGCTTGCCGGTGGGAGGAGAATTCCGGGTTAACACAACGACAATTGGGACCCAAATTCAGCCGGCTCTGGCTGCTGACGGGGTGAATCGGTTCCTGGCGGTCTGGAGCAGCTATCGGCCCCTGCCGTTTGCCATGGATTTGGGGGCTCAGATGTATGCGCCGGCGGACTATCTGCCGGTGGCGGCCGTGACCAACTACGTCGGGCCGGCCACGGGCGAGGAACCGGTGGCGCCGGGTTCCGGCAGCGAGATTCCCATTCTGGCCTTTCCCGAGTCCGACTTCACCGGTGATCCGTGGGTGAACGGCTACGACCTGGCCCAAGGTTATTACTATGGGCTTTTTTACGAGACCAACGGCGTGACACTCGGCAGGGCCGGCAGCTTCGCCTTTGTGGTCAACCGGCGCGGAGTTTTTAGCGCCCGGATTACGCTCGGGGCTCAAAGTTATCCGTTCTCGGGGCAGTTTGATGCAGCCGGCCGGTTCACGAAGGTGGTGCCGGGCACGGGCGGAAAGCTGATGGCGGACTTGCGGCTGAACCTGACCGGTGGGAACCAGGTGGGGGGAGTGTTGACGCACCCGGCGTGGTCGGCGCAATTGCTGGCCAACAAGGTGGTTTACAGCGTTTATAACCCCTGCAAGCTGGAGGGGACTTACGGCATGGTGATTCCGCCAGCAGACCCGCCCGGAGCGGGGCCCGCCGGCGCCAGTATTGGCGTGGTCAAGGTCTCCAATCTCGGAACGGTCCTCTGGGTGGCCAACCTGGCGGATGGCGGCAAGGTGAGCCAGTCCACCCGGCTGTCCGAGGATGGCATCTGGCCGCTGCACGCCGCGCCGTACAGTGGCCGCGGGCTGAACCTGGGCTGGATTGAAATTTCCAATGACGGGTTGAGCGGGGACATGGTCTGGATGCGTCCGGCGCGGATTCCGAGCCGTTATTACAGCTCGGGCTTTACCAACCAAGTCGAGGTGCTGGGTTCGGCTTATGCGCGGCCGGCGCCAGGCCAGCGGGTGTTGAACTGGCCCTCAGCCATGGGCCAACTGGTGTTCAAGAACGGCGGGTTCTCCGCGCCGTGGAGCAAGGGTTTGTTCCTGGATGCGAACCACCGGGTGTTTGGCCTGGATGGCCGTGCAGTGAATGTCACCATCAGCCTCCTCTCCGGCTTTATTTCGGGGACGGTGCCCCATCCCGTGACCGGGAAGCCGCTCTCCTTTCAGGGCATGCTGCTGCAGAACCGCGGCACGGGCGCGGGCTTTTTCACGACGGGCACCGACGTGGGCGAAGTCGAGCTCAAACCCGCGGCCCAGCCATGAACCCGATGACGCACCCGATGAAACGATTGAACCACGCTGCCAGCGCCTTTCCTATGTCGCGACTTTTCAAATTCCTGGGGTGGCTCGCCGCGGTGATGCTGACCGCGCCGATGGCGCCCGGTTTTTCGCTCCTGGGCCCGATTGGCAACGCCGGGGACGCCTACCAGACTCCCACCTTAAGCTACGGCCTGTCCGGTGACATTGGCGCGCCCAAGAATCTGGGGGAGGAATACCGCCTCAACACGCCCCAAAATTACTACGCCTGCGATTCCTCGTTTTTGGATTACTTCGGGTCCAACGGCTTGTGGGCGGTGGACCAGGCCTTTGCGGCTTTCAACAGCCTCAGCAACGTCTCGAGTTATTCGCCGGATTTGTCCGAATTCCCCCTGGATGCACAGCGCATGAACTACACCGCGCAGGCGCTGCGGTTGCTGGACCTGAAATCGGCGGTGATGAGTTACATCATTGAACACATGGGTTTGGCGGAGCCGGACCGTTGGACCTGGGCGCTGCGGGCGCGCATTTCGACTCCCGTGCAGTGTTTGTTTGAATACCACGTGATTCAACGGAATTTCGATCCGCTGACCTGGGAGCCGACCCGGTATGTCAACGGGGCGCGTTATACTTATAACATCGTTGACCTCTGCCCGACTGCCGACGTGGCGGACGCGGTGGAAGTGCTGGTGGACCCGCTGACCGCCCAATACACTGCCGTCGCGGCGTGGGGGGTGGGCGAGGGCGGATTCTACAGCACGCTGACGCGGGACGACATGGGCGGGTTGCGCTACCTGTACCGGGCCAACAACCTGAATGTCGAGCAGCCGCCGGCCGCCAGCCTGCTTTATCAGACGAACCTGAACCCGCAGTTGATTTACGGCTCGAACCTCACCTTGCTGGCCGAACAGGCGTTGACGAACGACGCGGCTGCGCTGGCCGCGTTGTATCCCGGCATCCAGATCCTCGGCACCACGAATTACTTCGTCAACACCTACATTACCAATGTCACCAGTTACGTGACCAACTTCCCTTGGGCGCCCGTCGGCAGCTCGAACATCGTTTATGTCACCAACCTGACCCCGACGGTGGAAACTCGCTACCGGCACTCGTTCGGGAACATTGAGGTGGTGCGGTTTGTGAACGGCCAGTGGACCACGATGCCGGTGACGGACATCACCACGTTGCGAGGCACGTCGCTGGTGCAAATCCGGACGATCACGGTGACGGTTCCGCCCTGGTCGCCGGTGCCCGGAACGCTGGTCACCAACTCCGACACGGTGACCTTCTACACGAACCGCGTGGTGGGCGAGTTTTTCATCCTGCCGACCAACTCCTGCGCGCTTTCGATTATTGCGTCGCAGTTGACCAATGTGGTCGTCAACACCAACATTTTCTTCCAGAACACCAACCTGGTCTATACGACCAACTTCGACGGCAGCAGCAACATTACCAGCCAGGTCATTTCGCAGGAGTGGATTGATTACTTCACCAGCCACGTTTTCGTCATCAACAACGTCGAGTGCGTGACCAACAATGCGGAGCTGCGGCAGGGCATCGAGAAGGTCAGCTTCATCCGCCGCGATTACGATTCGCTGCTGGGTCGCTTCTTTGTTCCCATTACCAACGATTACAGCATGACCGCCATGATCCGGAACCAGCCGGTCAAACAGTATTTCCGGCGGGTGGTTCTGGCGCCCGACATCTTGATTCAGGCGGAGGACCTGGACCTGCTGGCCTACGTGCGCAGCATCAATTTTGGGGCGAGCAATCTGCTCTCGACGCTGGCCGGGCCCGGGACCATCGAGCCCTTCAGCACTCTGTCGGTCAACAAGATCGGTCCGACGCGCGTCAACATCGGTTTCGGCGGGTTTGAAGACGAGACCACGGCAATTCTGACAAACTTTGTGTGGGGCAGCTTTGACGGCTCGACCAATCCGCCGGTGGTTTATCCCATCGGGACCAGCATCAAGGACCTCGAGGAGCGCATCTTTATTGATGTTCAGCCACCCGCCTCGCGGCTGCCCAACGGCCGGGTCGGCGTGGACTACGGTGATTTCTTCGAGGGTCTCTCGGTCACCGGGGGCCAGCCGCCTTACACCTGGAGCTCGGTCGGGCCGCTGCCGGCGGGGCTTTATCTGGCGCCTTACGGAGAGGAGGACCAGCGGTTGGGCATTTACGGCACGCCCGCCACGCCGGGTTTGAAACAATTCGTGATCCGATTGACCGATGCCGGCGGGAGATACGTGGATGTGCCCTACACCGTGTTAATCGTCCAGTAGCCGGGCGTGAACTGAAACAGCTTATGAAGTGCAAATTTTTCATGGGATGGCTGGGGGGGATGGTTCTGGCGGCGGGCGCCGCCCTTGGGCAACCCGCGCTGTTCTACCAGAACGATGGCATTGTTGATGTCCAGGAGGGAT
The DNA here is from genome assembly GCA_029974925.1 of Verrucomicrobiota bacterium. Lineage (GTDB taxonomy): Bacteria > Verrucomicrobiota > Verrucomicrobiia > Limisphaerales > UBA8199 > JARKQH01. The sequence goes on along the minus strand of JARKQH010000028.1, from coordinate 6,864 downwards.
ATCCCGCCCCCAACATTGACGCCCTGAACTTCATTAACAACAACACGTTCAACATCTACCTGGGGCGGGGCGACGACGGTTTGCGGTCGGACCCGTTTTTCACGACCCATACCCTCAATTACACCAACAACGGGGTCATGAACGGGAACTTCGGCTTCCTGTTTCAAACGTTCTCGCCCGAGTCCCCCATCGGCTCCCAGTTCCGCTGGGCTGGCAACTTTCACAACATCGGTTTGATCAGTGTTGCGGGGACCACCAACGTGGTTGCCGTCACGACCAACTTCAACCTGGTGGTCAACGAGGGCGCCAAACTGCTGGTTTCGGCCACGAACATTTACAGCCCGGGAACCCTGTATGCGGGGGTGGACAGTTACATCAGCCTCGCGGGTTCGGATGTTGACATCAATAATGGCGTCGTGGTGATGGAGGGGTTTACCGACCTGTCGCCTTCCAACAACATCCTGGGCTTGTTCGACGGCTACTGGGCCCTTTCCACCAACGAAGCCGTGCTCGGGCCCCTGCTCAGTCCGCCGAACCCGGCCACGCCGCCGCACCCGGTCACCACGCGCGGCAACCAGAATCCCATCGTTCAACTGATTCTGACCAACGCCGTTTCCTACTACTCGGAGATGATGGATTTCAGCGGGTCGAATCGGTTGATCCGCGTGGCCTACATCCAGAATACCAACGCGGCGATGGATGTCCGGGTGTACATGCCCGAGGCCTCGATTGACTCGTTCTTCTCGCTCGACCCGATTGTGGTGGAATGGGCCTGGACCAACGCCCCGTTGTTTACGCCCGAGCCCACGCCGGATTATTTGTATCTGGTGGACGACCTGGCGGAGCCGCGCCGGGACATCAACCTCTTCCCCAATGGCACGGCGGGTCCGCGCACGACCTATATCCCTGGAAACTACACCTTCCTGCGCGGCGGCCCGCGGAACATCTTTGGGGCGCTGCCCATGGTCCCGGCGACCCCGCCGGGCTTCCCGGGCGGCGTCATTACCAATCTCAACACGGCCTACCTGGCGCTGTTCCAGCCGACCACGGTGGTGCCGTCGGATATCGCGGGTCAAAACGCCACGAACCTGCCGGGCCGCATCATTTTCACAGCGACCAACACGCTGGCGATGAACTTCAGCCGGATCATCGGGCCCAACACGATCGAAATCGCGTCGCCGAACCAGTTCCTCGGAAACGAGGGGGCGGAAATTGCCGTGCCGTTGGCGTCGCTGAACTTCCGGAACACCAACGGCATCATCACCATTACCAACCTGATGCATCCGGCCATTCCGCGGCCGGAAGGCACGATTGCGTTGTGGAGCTGCCGCTGGACCAACGTGACGCAGAACATCACCAACATCTTCCACGTGCTGTTTGTGGACAGCCGGTTTGCGCCGAACTCGCCGGGCCGGATTCAGGACCTGACCCTCAGCGCGACGAATCTGTTCATTCATGATGTGTTGAACATCACCCGTTACTTTATCTTCGACGGCCAGGCGGTGACGATTGCGTCGAATGCGCCCAGCGCGCGCACGCCGACGGGCGGCATCTCGCTGCTGTCTCCGTCCATCATCTGGTCCACCGCCACGCCGCGGCTCTCCTATCTGACGAATCTCGGCACGATTGCGACGTTGAACGCGGTTTATTTTGGCGGCAACCGGCGCTGGCCGTATTACAACGACAATTTCAACGAGCCGTACGAGGCGTTTGTGAACCGGGGCACGGTCATAGACGAGGGTACGTTGATCTGGTCGAAGTATTTCGAGCATGGCGGCGAGTTTCGGTCCTCCTCGGGCTCGTTCAGTCTGGAATCGGTCAACGCGATCATGACCAATGCCGCGGTCAACACCCCGGCGGGGGATGTTTCGATTGCCAGCGGTTCCCTGTATATCAGCAACACGGTGTTGAATGCCGGGCGCCGGATCAACCTGGCGATCACCAATTCGATGGAGGACGGCGGGTTGACCAACGGCAATGTTTGGGTGGTGGGCACGGGGGTGAGCAGCGTGCCGGGGCTGACCTTGCGACGGCCCAACCCGCTGGCCGCCGTGAACCTGTTGGGGACCACGATCACCAACATCAGCCCGCCGCGGGCCAACAACCAGATCAACTGGGAAGGCTATGATTACGGTCCGATTGCCAACGCGTTTACCAACAACGGGGCCATTGGCCGGCTGATCCTGGATGCGAAGGATTCCTACAGCAAGTTCACCTTTGCTCCGGTCAGTGGCACCAATGCGCTCTATGTGGATTACATCGAGTTGCGCAACTGGGCGACCAATTACGATGGCAGCCTCAACTTCACCGCGCTGGAGGTGTTGCCGGGCATGAAGGTATACTATGCGCAGGCGGTGGATGAGAACGGGCAGCCGCTGGCGGTGCGTTTGAACGGATTGAACGACGGCCGCCTGGTCTGGGTGGGCGCTTACGCGGGGTTCTTCTCCTCGACCAACTTCGTGTATCCGAATGGCACGACCAACCTCGTGAATTACGCGTTGGTGACCAGTTGCGACCTGGATACGGACAACGACGGCATTCCCAACTGCAACGATCCGGACCCGGCGCCACCGAGTTACTTCTGGGGTGTGAGCACCAACCTGGTTCCGCCCGGGACGGGTGGCAACGGCGGTTCGACCAACCCGCCGCCGGGTGGCGGGACGATTCTGCCCGCGCTGGCCTACCCCGGCATGGTGAGCCCGTCGGTGACGGCGCCGCAAAATTTCCTGGAAGTCAAAGGCGTGTATTACGGGCTGTTCTACAACAGCGACGCCGTGGATGCGGCCAGTTCCGGTTACCTCGGGGTCGCCCCGGCGGCGAATGGTTCCTACAGTGCCGTCATCCGAACCTTGGGACGGAGTTACGCGTTCTCGGGCCGGTTTGACGCGCAGGGACGCGCCACGAAGGTGATACCGCGGCCCGGGTTGGGAACCCTGACGGTGACGCTGCAACTGGACGCGGCGCGGGCTGACATGACCCGCGACGACCAGATTCGCGGCCAGATCAGCGGGCCGGGTTGGACGGCGGAGGTGCTGGCCAACCGGCTGGTCTATTCCGCCTATCGGCGTTGCCCGTATGCGGGGCGCTACAACCTGGTGATCCCGCCTGACGCCACCGTCACCAACGGCCCAGCCGGCTACGGCTACGGTCTGGTGGACGTGGACATTTACGGTTACGCGACCTTGACGGCCTACCTTGCCGACGGGACCAAGGTGACGCAGCGCACCGGCATTTCGGCCGACGGCATCTGGCCGCTTTACGCCGCGCCTTACAGCGGCCGCGGCCTGGCCTTGGGCTGGGTCGAGATGAGCACCAACTTGATGGGCGGGCAGCTCATCTGGGTGAAACCGGCGGTGGCGGCCTCCCGGTATTACCCTGCCGGATTTACCAACTGGACCGAGGTGGCGGGCTCGCGCTACCAGCGGCGGCCGGCCGGCACGCCGGTCATCCCGTTGGCAAACGGGTCGGGTCAGTTGATCTTCAGCGGAGACTTCCTCTCCGCGCCGTTCACGAATGTCATCTTCCTCAGTGGCAACAACCGCGTGGTCTCGTCCCAGCCGGGGTTGAGCATGACGGTGAGTCCGCTCTCGGGGTGGTTCTATGGCACCACGGTGAATCCGGAAACGGGCAAGGGGCTGCCCTTCCAGGGCATGTTGCTGCAGGAAGGCAATTTTGGCGCTGGCTTTAATTGGACCACCAACCGGTATGGCGGGGTGGTGCTGCTGCCATCGCCCTAGCGGGCCTCCGGCCAGGATGGCTGGAGGGGATTGATCGTTGAGTTTTTGGCCTGGCCGCCCGCGAGGCGGCCAGGCGACTGTGTCGGCGGGTGTCCAGTGTGAGCCGGCGGGTTGCCGGTCACTGCCGGGCCGCCGGGATGCCGGCTTGGACAGTGGCGGGTTCAGCTCGGACCCGAGGCGGACCGGGCTCGGGTCGCACAGTCGGATCGGTCGTTGAAATCAGTTTGTTAAGGTGTCCTATGCGAAGAGTTCGAAACAGTAATCTCGTTCCGGTCTGGCACGGCGTGCTGCGACTGGGCCTGGTGGTCTTGATGGCCTTGGTGGCGCTCGCGGTTCTCGCCCAGCCGGCCAACGACAACTTTGCCGACGCGGAGGAGCTCACGGGCATTTGGGGGCAGGCGTTGAACGACAATGCCGACGCCACTTTTGAAAGCGGCGAGCCCAGCCATGCCGGTTTGCCGCCCAGGTCTTCCATCTGGTACAAATGGACCGCGCCCATGGACGGGGAAGTCACGCTCGACACGCTGGGCAGCGGCCCGGACTTCTTCGGGCTTCCGCTGGACACGCTCCTGGCCGTTTATACGGGGTCGGAGCTGGCGACGCTCAACCAGGTGGCCGCCAACGATGACCTGTATCCCTTCAGTCACCAGATTCGCAGCGGGCGGCAGATGTATTTGCTTCCTTACACCGGCCCAAGCCTCGTGCGGTTCAACGCCAAAGCCGGCACGACTTATTATATCGCGGTGGATGCAAAATTTGGCGGCGGCCCAACCATTTTGAACTTTGCCTACAACCCGGCGGGCGCATTTCGATTTGCGACCGAGGATTTCGAGGGGGGCATTCAGCCGCGGTATGAGTGTGGCGAGTATGAATCCATTGCCGATGACGAAAGCACCTACGCCACCTATTACCAGTATGATCCGGGCGGGTTGCTGGTGACGGTGACCCGCGTGGGCGGCAGCGCAGGCCGCGCGCTGGTGGATTATGCGACGGTGGACCTCGAGCCCACTCGCGAAGACGACATGCCGGCAGTCGCCGGTCAGGATTACCTCCCCGCGGAAGGAACGCTGGTCTTCGACAACTTCGAGATGAGCAAAACCATCCTCATCCGCGTCTTTCCCTCGTTTCCGCCGGCGATGACCAATCGCATCTTTGGCCTGACCCTGAGCAACCCGCGGCTGGCCGATGACGAGTCCCCCGACGTGGCCGCGCCGCGCCTGGATACCTCCTTCAGCACCGCCTTCATCCGGATTCTCGACCAGGACATTGACCCGGTTTTCTTCCGCAACTTCACCACGATTTCCAACGAAGACGGCGAGATCACCGAGTTCACGGGGCCTACGAACAAAATCTTCACTTTTGCCAAGAAGTTCCTGCGCCTGCCGGAGGACGTGAATGATTATTACGGGAACGCGGGTTTTTGGATTTATCGCTACGGCACCAATCGCGGCGGTGCGACGGTGCATTACCGCATCTGCAACTTCCTGGGGAGCAACCAGGACAGCTCCGAGCAGGAAAACAACTACTTCCCCCTGCTGGCCGGTTCGGATTATGCCACGCCGACGCCGGAGAACGACGGCAGCCTGAGTTTGAGCAGCGACTACGTGCTGGCGCAAGGGACGGTAGGGTTTGGGGACGGGGATTTTCAGCCCAAGCGCGTGACCTTCACGGTGACGAACGATCCGCTGACGGAGTTCAGCGAGGATTTTCACATATTCCTTTACATTGAAGAGGACAACCGGGTCATTGTGCCCGGCACGGTCTGCGAGACCAAGATGACCATCCTTTTCGACGACCGCGACCCGCCGGCCGGGTCGGTGGACCAGTTCCACAATCCGGACCGCGGCGTGGACATGAAGCCGCCGGTGACCACGGATCCGCCGAACCTGGACCGGCCCGGGGCGGACGGAACGGTGTTTGGACTGGCGATTCAGCCTGATGGCAAGACGGTCATTGGGGGGCAGTTTGGTTCCTACAATGGTGTGACGCGGAACGGCGTGGCGCGGATGAATGTCAACGGGTCGCTGGATGTCACCTTCAATCCCGGCGATGGCATTGGGGATCCGTACAACGATTTCGTGGCGTGTCTGGCGCTGGCGCCGAACGGGAAGATTGTCATTGGCGGCAACTTCAGCTTCTTCAACGGAGCGCAACGCAACGGCATTGCGCGGTTGAATGACAACGGGTCGCTGGACGCCAGTTTCAATCCGCAGTTGGGGGCCAACGGCACGGTTTGGGCGGTGGCGGTGCAGAGCGACAACAAGGTGATCATCGGCGGCTCCTTCACTTCCTACAACGGCACCAACGCCCCCTACCTGGCGCGCTTGAATGCGGACGGTTCGCTCGACACGACGTTCAATATCGGGGCCAATCCGCCCAATGGGCCGGTTCAGGCGCTGGTTCTCACGCCCTCGGGCCAGATTCTGATCGGCGGCGAGTTTACGCAACTGGGGACCGCCAGCCGGAATCGCATCGCGCGGTTGGGGACCGACGGGACCCTGGACAGCACCTTCCAGCCCGGCGCGGGGGCGGACGACACCGTGTATGCGCTGGCGGTGCAATCCGACAGCCGGATTCTCGTGGGCGGGGAATTCATGCACTTCAATCTCGACCCGCACACGCGGCTGGTGCGGCTGAACTCGAACGGGACGGTGGATGAGAGTTTCAATCCCGGCTCCGGGCCGAATGACACGGTGTATTGCATCAATCCCACGGCCACGGGCGCCATTTATGTGGGCGGGCTGTTCACCCGGTTCAATGGCACCCACCGGCTGGGCTTCACCCGCCTGTATGCCGATGGCACGGCGGACACGACCTTCCTCGACACGGCCTACAACCAGTTCGCCGGCCTCCATCGGCTGTATTTTGACAAACAGACCCTCGGCGATCCCCGGCCGTTCGTTTATGCGACCCAGACCCAGGCCGACGGCAACGTCATGATTGGCGGCGGGTTCAACCGCGTGGGCGGCGGCCAGGCCGAGAGCAGCATTTTCCTGGACCCGGCTTTTCCGCCAGAAAGTTACAACCAGGATGTGTGGGTGGAGCCCAAGTCACGCAACGGCTATCGCAACCGGAGCAACGTGGCGCGGTTGATCGGCGGGGCGACCGACGGTCCGGGCAACATCAG
>JARKQH010000021.1 GCA_029974925.1 Verrucomicrobiota bacterium | reverse complement strand
CGTTCGCCAGAGCGAGGCTCCCGCGGTGAGGTTTGTTTCGCCGCCGTGGTCGCCCCGAGCAGCGCGATGGTTTGGGAGTGACGGCTTGCGGAGAGTGTGGGTTGCCGCCACCCCCAACCCCCTCCGCGAGCGGAGGGGGCTGGAATTTTGGGGACGGGGGACCGGGGGTGGCGGCCTGACGGCCTTACCCCCGGCTACTGTCTGAAACCCTTTCAGGGTTTTGAAGACGGGTTGGGGAATGGGCACAGGAGGAAGTCCCGAACTGATGACGAGCTGCGAGGTGATTGAGGGTCTGGATGGGGGCTGGGACGTCTCGTCCCAGGGGGTGTTGGTTTCGAAGGCGTGGGAGGTGTGGAGACGAGACGTCTCCAACCCCGAAGTAATTGATGGTGCGGGTAGGGGCTGGGACGTCTCGTCCCAGAAAGCTTTGGGTTGCGAGCGGGTGCCACGGCGACGGGACGTCTCCAACCCCGAAGTAATTGATGCTGCGGGTAGGGGCTGGGACGTCTCGTCCCAGAGGGTGTTGGTTTCGAAGGCGTGGGAGGTGTGGAGACGAGACGTCTCCACCCCCGAAGTAATTGATGCTGCGGGTAGGGGCTGGGACGTCTCGTCCCAGAGGGTGTTGGTTTCGAAGGCGTGGGAGGTGTGGAGACGAGACGTCTCCACCAGACGAGACGTCTCCACCCCCGTGTGTGACGGCGACGGGACGTCGCCTCCCCGAGGGGGTGGAACTGACCGCGGATGGCGCGGATGGCACGATAGGAAAGAGCGGGAAGAGCATGGCGGCAAACAGGGCGATGTCCCGGACGAGCGACGTCGCCCGCCCTGTGCGGCGTCTCGCTCATCCGCGAAATCCGCGAAATCCGTGGTCCCTTCTTTGGCCGGTCACGCGTAGGGCGTTCTCCTCGGCTCTGCGCGCCGCAGCTCAGCCTTCAGGCTTCGCCGCAGGAAGCACAGGCCCGCAGAGCACGCAGACGGACGCAGAAATGGGCGGGGCCTCGGCGCGCACAGACTCCGTTCGCCAGAGCGAGGCTCCCTCGGTGAGGTTTGTTTCGCCGCCGTGGTCTCGCCGAGCATCGCGATGGATTGGGACTGACGGCTTGCGGAGACTTTGGGTTGCCGCCACCCCCAACCCCCTCCGCAAGCGGAGGGGGCTGGACGTTTTGGGGACGGGGGACCGGGGGTGGCGGCCTGACGGCCTTACCCCCGGCTACTGTCTGAAACCCTTTCAGGGTTTTGAAGACGGGTTGGGGAAGCGCAGGGGGAAGTCCTGAACTGATGACGGGCGTTGCGAGGGCGTGGGGCGTGTGGAGACGGGACGTCTCCAACCCCGAAGTAATTGATGGTGCGGGTAGGGGCTGGGACGTCTTGTCCCAGAAAGCTTTGGGTTGCGAGCGGGTGCCACGGCGACGGGACGTCGCCGCCCCGGTGCGGCTGGCAGGCTCAACCTGCCGGATCGGCGCGGAACGCCGCCACGGGCACTTCCCGGTGGTCGGGTCGTTTGGGGGGCTCGGGAGCGGGATGGGTGGAGAAATCGAAGTCGCGGGCGATGGCGCCGGGTTCCTCGCCGACGTGCTGCTTGGCGAGGAGCATGTAGATGGAAGGGATGACCAGCAGGGTGAAGAGGGTTCCGAAGGCCATGCCGGCGACGATGGTCAAGCCGATGGAATTGCGGGCGGCGGCGCCCGCGCCGGTCACGAGCACGAGGGGGAAATGGCCGCAGATGGTGGCGGCGCTGGTCATGAGGACGGGGCGCAGGCGAACCAGGGCCGCCTGGCGGACCGCTTCGAGTTTGCTCAAACCGGTTCGTTGGAGCTCGTTGGCAAACTCGACGACGAGGATGCCGTTCTTGGAAACGAGCCCGACGAGTGTCACGAGGCCGACTTGCGAGTAGATGTTGAGCGTGGTGGTCCAGCCGTTGGTGAAAAACGGGGTGTTGGGGTCCGGCATTTTCAGGAAGCTGAACAGCAGCGCGCCGAACATGGCCAGCGGCACGGACCCGAGGAGGATGATGAGCGGGTCGCGGAAGCTGTTGAATTGCGCGGCCAGCACCAGGAAGATCAACATCAGCGCCAGGGAGAACGCGGGGAGGAACTTGCTGCCTTCCACGCGCAATTGGCGCGATTCGCCCGTGTAATCCACCTTGTAGCCCTTGGGCAGGATTTTGGCGGCCTCGGCTTCAAGGAAGCCGAGCGCCTCGTCCAGGGGCCGGATGGCCACGCCGCTGATTTTGACGGCGTTGAACTGCTGGAACCGGTTCAACGAGCGCGGGCCGCTTTTCTTTTGGAGGGTGGCGAAGGTGCTGAGCGGCACCAGGCGCCCGTCGGGGCCTTTGACGTAAATGTCCTCGAGCTGCTCCGGGTTGAGGCGTTCGACGCGTTTGAGTTGGGGAATAACCTTGTAACTGCGTCCGGCGAGGCTGAAGCGGTTGACGAAATTGCCGCCGACCAGCGTGGCCAGGTCGGCGCCCACGGCCGCCATGTTCAGGCCCAGGGACGCCACTTTATCGCGGTCCATGACCAACTCGACCTCGGGCTGGTCCACCTTGGTGTCGAGGAGGGGCGGGAAGGCGAACAGGCCGCTGGCGGCGGCCTTCTCCTGGATTTGGCGGGCGAACTCGAGGATGGTTTCCGGCTCGGCGGTCGAGGCGATCACGAACTCGACGGGGAACTGGCCGCCGCCGGGCAGAGCCGGGGGCGTGGCCAGGACGGTGCGGATGCCCGGGATGCGATTGACTTTTTCCTGAACCTCGGTGGCGATTTGGGACACGGTGCGCTTGCGCTCGCCCCAAGGCTGGAGGACCAGGCCGCCGAAGCCATTGTCCGGAAAGGTGATTTGGAAGGTGCGGTTGGCTTCGGGGGTGCTCAGCAGCAACCGGTTCATCTCCTCGGTGTAAAAGGTGGTGTGGTCAATGGTGGCGTCGGCCGCGGCTTCAACGATGCCAAAGACCTCGCTTTGGTCCTCGGTGGGCGCCAGCTCCTTGGGCGACAGGATGAACATGGGAATGGCCAGCAAGCTCAGGGCAATCCACAGGAGGTACACCGCCGGCCGGTGCGCCAGGGTGACATCCAGCACGCGGCCGTAGAACGCGCGGAAGCGGTCAAAATCGCGGTTAATCCGGCCGGTGAACCCGCGGTGTTCCCGCTTCGGGTCCAGCAGTTTCGAGGACATGACCGGCGACAAGGTGAGAGCCACGACGCCGGAAATGAACACGGCGCCGGCCAGGGTGAAAGCAAACTCGCGGAACAGGGAGCCGGTCAGGCCGCCCTGCAATCCGATGGGGGCATAGACCGCCGCCAGGGTGATGGTCATGGCGATGACGGGGCTGACCAGCTCGCGGGCGCCCAGGAGGGCGGCGCGCCGCGGCGTCTGCCCCTCGCGAATGTGGCGCTCGACATTCTCGACAATCACAATCGCGTCATCCACCACCAGGCCGACGGACAACACCACGGCCAGCAAGGTCAGGAGGTTGAGGGTGAAGCCGAAGACCTGCATGAGGAAGATGGCGCCGATGAGGGAGATGGGGATGGCCACCAGCGGCACCAGCACCGAGCGCAGCGACCCGAGGAACAGGAAGATGACAATCGCCACGATCAGGAGGGTTTCGCTCAGCGTCTTGATCAC
>JARKQH010000455.1 GCA_029974925.1 Verrucomicrobiota bacterium | reverse complement strand
CGCGAGCGGAATTGGAGGCGGAACTTGTCCGGGGTGGCAAAACCGGCGTACTGCAATTCAAAGGCCGGAACCCAGACCGCCTCGGCCATGAGGGTGGGGGGACACATGCCATTGGTGGCCCAGAGCTCATACATTTCCTGCCCCTTGCTGTTGGTGCGGTTCTCATCGCGGAGGAATTCGACAAACTCCTTGCTGGTGCTCTGGTAGTAGAGCCGCACCTCGGCCCGCGTGGCGCCCGGCGGCAGGGTGTAGAGGGTGTCATCCCAATACTGCCCGTCTTCGTAATGATGCCCCACCGGCGCTCCCCCAAAGGCCGCAAAGGCGGCGTTATTGAAACCGCGCGGCGGGATGCGGTTGTCTTCGTAGATGCGGTTGTTGAGCACAAAGTGGAGGGACGGACCCGGGGGGAGTCCGAGGGCGTTGGCGAGGTTGGTCTCCATGCCGGGATGCACCTCGTAAATTTTGACCTGATCGTCATGGGTCAGGACGCCGGTCCCGGGGTCGTAGGCGCCGGATTCGCTCAGCAAGGTCATGGAATCGTTGTAGAATTTGACGTTGATCCAGATGCGGCGGCCTTCAGGATAGCCGGTGGGGAGTTTGTGGCCGGTTTCGTTGGTGACGGTCACCTTGAGCTGGCCGGGAGCGTCGCCGACCACGAGGGTGGCGGCATTGGTGAGCATTTCGACTGCGCGCTGGATGCCAGCCTGGACCGCGGCCGCATTCACCTGGCCCGGATAGAGGTTGGTCAGCAGAGCCGGCAGCCAGGTGCTGCCGCCGGTCATATCGTGGAGGGGGATGTCGGGGCGGAGGGGGACGGTGGGGAATTGCGCCGGGTCACAGCCGTGGCCAGCCACATCGCGCATGTGACAATCCTGGCAGATGGTGACGCGGCCATCGGCCTTGTTGCCGGCAAACTGGGGGGCGTAAACGCCGGCGGGAGTGTTGTATTGGCTGGCGAGCCATTCACTGTAGGTGCGCTCGACCGGTCCGAGCGAATGTGGCGAAAAGTCCGTGGCGGTCGTATTGAAGGCATTGGCAACGTAGTTGCCATGCTCGTCGCGCTGGAAGGCCGGATTGCTCACGTCGTGGCAGGTGCCGCAGATCGCGGCCTTGCGATGGAACGGCGAGGCCAGGAAGGCGTGTGGCGCCGCGGGATCACCGAAAGGCCCCCGTTGATAAGAAAACGGGTCCACGACAAACATGCCATTGCCAACATTGGTATCTGCGAAAGGCAATGCGGCCAGGATTTCCGAGTCAATTGCCGGACTGACGTTCGGGGTGAAAACGGGGTCAACCATCCGGTGGCAAAGATCACACGACACGCCCATCTTGTCGGCGGCGAGCATGCCGCTGCCGTCGGTCGGGACCGACCGCCCCGCCAGCCAGCCCCGGGAGATGTGGCAGCGCAGACACAGGTCGCCTGAATCCGGGGCGTCCTGGTTGGCAATCACCAGGTTTGCTTCAAACAGCGGGTCAATCGAAGCGTGAGCCATCATGCTCCCCTGCCAGTTGAAGTAAGGCTCGACCGCGGGGTTGTAATTGCCGTGACAACTGGCGCAACCGGTCGGAGGGTCGAGCGTCGGGCCGCCGCCAAAGGGCTGGGTGCCGGGCATGTCAAAGTCGCGCAGCGTTGTTGGCACACGCCCGCCGGGCGGAGGGACGATGCTGAACGGCGCGTCACTTTGGTCCTGGGCGGTGTTGAAGGCATTGTCGGTGGCGACGACGCGGATGCGGACGGTATTGGTTGCCGGCCGATTGGCGGGCACCCAGGCAAAGGTGCCCGTATTGGCCAGCCCCAAGCCGAGGGGCTCATACGTGCTGCCGTTGTCCAGTGACAGATAAACACTGACTGCAGCTATCCCGCTGCCACCCGGATTGTCGCTGGCGGTCCAGGTCACGTTCGTCAGCCGGTTGCCCACCAACGTTTGGCCTCCGTTCGGGAACGTCACCGTGACCGTCGGCGGCGTGGTGTCCGCCCCGGTCGAAGGCACCAAATGCCCTTGGATTTCACCAATTGCCACGTTCAGCACCTGGCCAACGTTGCCCGGTGTCAGACCCGGAAAGGTGGGCGTGTTGGCGTAGGTCGTGCGGTTCGTTACCTCGGTGTCGGTGCTGAATCCGTCCTTGTCGGGGTCTGCGCCACGCTGCGAGTTGATGGCATTCGCCCGCCCCGTCGTCGTATTCAGCGCAAAACCGGAGTCCTTCAGGGCGTCTCCATAAGGATTCCGCGTGCCTCCCCCGCTGAAATCCATGTGACACACCCCGCAGTGGCCGGGATGGCTTGGCACCGTGTCCAGCACCGACCCCACAGCGGAAGGATAAGCCGCAAAAAACGCGTCCCGGATGTTCGGGCGGGCCGAGGTAGAGACTGGCACAAGCAACAAGAACGAGATGGTCGGGATGATCCCGCCAAGGAAAAGCGGTCGAACAAGCCCGAGCCGGGCGGTGAAGAAGTTGGGTTTCAGCATAAAGGTGTTGACGTTGCGGTTGCGGTCAAACCGCCGGGCCTCCTGACGGAGCAACGCCGCGGCGTCAGTTTGATCTGCCTGCAAACTCATGACTTCCATGACTTGCGGTCCCTATTTTAGACTGGAACCATCAGTTTTGCCTATCCGGGAAAAACCCTGATTTTTCAGCGCGCTGAAAGATTAAGCCCTGGTCCTCGAACTTCGAATTTCCAAAGCCGGATGGTAGGACAGTCCAATGGTCGGACCTGTCTCCTTGCCCTTTTGCTGGAACGTCACTTGCTCTATATTCTTTACAGTGACGTGAAGTTGGATGCGGGCTCCCGAAGGGTTCAAACAAGACCGTTCGGGCTGCCCGGTGTTGTGATATGAGACTGATACAACCCAATTGCCGAGCCCGGTTTGCGGCGGCAGATATTGAGTTCATTGTATCGGTGCTGGGCCGCAAGACGGGCAATGCGGATTGCCTGATCAGACTCCTGGCGGATGAGGAG
>JARKQH010000034.1 GCA_029974925.1 Verrucomicrobiota bacterium | reverse complement strand
CGGGAGGTCGCCTTCATTGGCGAGTACCCGATTGGGCAGGTCGAGTTTCGCGATCCCGATTGGCCTGTCAGCGCGCGGTTGGAGGCGTTTTCGCCCTTCATTCCCCTGAATACGGATGACTCCTCGCTCCCGGCAACCCTCTTCGAGTTCACCGTGGAGAATCACGCGGCCGACACTGTTGAAGTGGAACTGGCCGGCTGGCTGGAAAACGCCGTCTGTTTGCACAGCGCTCAGAACCGGGATGGGTTCCGGCGGAACCGCCTCGTGCAAAGCAAAGGATTGCTTTCACTGGAATGCAGCGCCGAGGAGGTGGCCGAGCCGCCGGCCGCCGGCCGGCCGGACATTGTCTTCGACGATTTCGAGTCGGCCTCCTATGGTCACTGGACCGCGACGGGAACTGCGTTTGGCAGCGGACCGGTTGCGATCTCCGACGTTCCTTCCTACCAGGGGAATCTCGGCGGCAACGGGCGGCGGGTGGTGAATTCGCACGCTTCGGCGCCGGGTCAAAACGTGGGGCAAAAAGATGCCGCCACCGGCACGCTGACCAGCCGCCCCTTCCTCATCGAGCGCCACTACCTCAATTTCCTCATCGGCGGGGGCGCGCACGCGGGCCGCACGTGCATGAACCTTCTGATCGAGGGCAAGGTCGTTTTATCCGCAACCGGCCGGAATAACAACCGCATGGAGCCGGTGAGTTGGGACCTGCGACGCTGGGCGGGGCAGCAGGCCACGTTGCAAATCGTGGACCACGAATCCGGTCCGTGGGGCAACGTGGGCGTGGACAACCTCGTTTTCAGCGACCGCCCGAGCCGGCCGCCAGGCCCCCTCGCCGAGGCAGCCGATTTCGGCACTCTTTGCCTGAGTTTGACCGACCCGCAACCTCACGATGCGGCCGCGACGGACCTGCCCGCCGGCACTTTCCCGGACAAGGCCTTGCTTGATTCCGCCGGGCGGATGGCGCCGAGCCGAAAACCCTTTGGCCAGAAACTCGTGGGCGCCTTGTCGCGCAAACTGAGGCTGCGGCCCGGCGCGTCGGCGAAGGTGACATTCCTGCTCACCTGGTACATGCCGAACCTGCGCATGGAGCGGTTGCCTCCCGGCCGTTACTACGCGGCGCGCTTTGATTCGGCGCTGGCGGTGGCGCAATATATCCGGGCCAACCTGAACCGGTTGGCCGGCCAAACCCGGCTCTGGCACGACACTTGGTACGATGCCACCCTGCCGTATTGGTTTTTGGACCGCACCTTCCTCAACGCCTCGATTCTCGCCTCCTCGACCTGTCACCGTTTCCACAACGGCCGGTTTTACGGCTGGGAGGGCGTCGGTTGTTGCCCGGGCACGTGCGCTCATGTCTGGCACTACGCCCAGGCTGTCGCCCGGCTCTTCCCCGACCTCGAGCGCATGACCCGCGAGCAGGTGGACTTCGGCCTGGCCCTCCAGCCGGATGGCGCCATCCATTTCCGCGGCGAGTTCAACAACCTCCCCGCCGTGGACGGCCAGGCCGGCACCATCCTTCGCGCCTTGCGCGAGCACCAGATGTCCCCCGACGCGGCGTTCCTCAAACGAAACTGGCCGGGCATTCGCAAAGCCACAGAGTGGCTGATTGCCCGGGACGCCGACGGGGACGGCCTGATCGAAGGCAGCCAGCACAACACGCTGGACACCGATTGGCATGGGCCGGTGGCGTGGTTGAGCGGCCTCTATGTGGCTGCCCTTCGGGCCGCCGAACAGATGGGGCGGGAAGCCGGGGACTTCGCCTTCGCCGCCACCTGTGGGCGCATCGCCGAGGCCGGAAGCAGAAACATTGTCGCGCGGTTGTTTGAGGAGGAGTATTTCGTCAACCGCCCCGATCCGCGGCATCCCGAAGCCATCAACTCGGGGACGGGCTGTCATATTGACCAGGTGATGGGCCAGGGCTGGGCGTTCCAGGTTGGGCTGCCTCGCGTGCTGCCCGAAAAGGAAACCCGTCTCGCCCTGCAATCCCTCTGGCGTTACAACTTCACTCCCGATGTCGGCCCGTATCGCAAAGCCTACCCGGCGGGCCGCTGGTATGCGATGCCGGGCGAAGCCGGCCTGCTGATGTGCACCTTTCCCCGCGCGGATTGGGACTATGCCCAAGCCAAAGGGAAAGGGCCGGACTGGGCGGCGGGCTATTTCAACGAGTGCATGAACGGATTCGAGTATCAGGTGGCGGCCCATTGCCTCTGGGAGGGCATGATTACCGAAGGGCTGGCCATTACCCGCGCCGTTCACGACCGCTATCATCCGCTGCGGCGCAATCCCTGGAACGAAGTCGAGTGCGGCGATCATTACGCCCGCAGCATGGCCAGTTATGGCGTCTTTCTGGCCGCCTGCGGCTTTGAATGCCACGGCCCCCGCGGGCACCTGGGCTTCGCCCCCCGCCTGCGAACGCGGTCAGCCGACGGGGCGGCCCGCTTCCAAGCCGCCTTCACCTGCGCCACAGGCTGGGGGACTTTCTCCGAGACCTGGCAGCCCGGACGCGGCGACGCCGCGGTCCGGCTCAAGTGGGGGGAGCTGCGACTGCGAACCCTCGCTCTGGAAATGCCTGAGGGCAAACGGGCCGCTTCGCTCCGGGTGGCTTGTCGGGGCCGCAGACTGTCGGCGGAGTATTCTCAAACCGGCTCGCGCCTCCTGATCACTTTGGAGCGTTCCTTTCGGCTCAACGCCGGCCAGACCCTCGAACTGCGCCTCCGCCTGGCGTGAGCCAAGCCGTTGATTGGAACTCCAATTGGGACTGCAATTCCCCTTGCATTCCGCCCCGATTCCTGCTTCATTACCTCCAGACTTGTGCGCATATGGCGGAATTGGCAGACGCGCTACTTTGAGGTGGTAGTGGAGTAATCCGTGCAGGTTCAAGTCCTGCTATGCGCACCATTCTCTTCCTGGCAAAACCGCTGTAAGAGCGCGCTCCCGCCATCTCCCGACGCTAGGGAAACGTGGCCCCGTCCCTAGCTGACCTGGGTGCAGCGGCCCAAACCAAACCATCAACCGCAACGCTGTGGCGCCGGCCCGCTGTCATGCCGCGGGCAGAGCCAACCGCCGCGCCGAAGGAATCATGGACGACTCTGCTGTTGCGAATTGGCTGCCGGTGGGGTACACCAAGCGGCCATGCGATTTATCGGCAGCGTCATTGAAAAGCTGCAGCGGCATCCGAAGCGGCTGGTGTTCCCGGAGGGAACCGAGCCGCGGATTTTGCAGGCCGCGCGCCAATTCTATTCACTGCGCCTGGGCGTGCCCATTCTGCTGGGGAACCGCGCCGAGATCAAAGAGGTGGCGGCGGCGTTGAACATTTCGCTGGAGGGGATTCGGATTCTTAACCCCGCGGAAAGCGAGGAGCTGGACAATTTCGCGCGGCGGTTCGAGGTGTTGCGCCGGTCCAAGGGGATGAAGAGCTACGAAGCGCGGGAGGCCATGCTGCAGCCGAACTATTTCGGCGCGATGATGGTGGCCATGCACCAGGCCGACGGGTTCGTGTCGGGCGCCAATCTCAATGTCGGGAGCGTATTGCGTCCGCTGTTTCAGATCATCAAAGTGGCGCCGCAGACGACCACGGCGTCGAGTTGCCTGGTGATGGAGGTCGAGGATTCCCGGTTTGGAGAGCAAGGGGTGTTGTTTATGGCGGACTGCGGTGTCATCCCCGAACCGAATGTTGAGCAACTGGCGGACATTGCGGTTTCGACCGCTCAGCTTGCGCGGCATCTGTTGGGCGTGCGGCCTCGAGTCGCCCTGCTTTCGTTTTCGACCAAGGGCAGCTCGGCGCACCCGTCGGTGGGCCGTGTCCAGGCGGCGACAGCCCTGGCGGCGCAGAAAGCCGCCGCGCGGGGGTTGGATGCCATTTTTGATGGCGAGATGCAGGTGGATGCCGCGCTGGTTCCGGAAATTGCGGCGCGGAAGTGCCCGGACGGGCCGATCGTCGGCAACGCCAACGTGTTGATCTTTCCCGATCTCAACTCGGGCAACATCGCCAGCAAGCTGGTGAGGCATGTGGCTCGAGCCAACGCTTACGGACAGATTCTGTTGGGTTTAGACCGGCCGGCGGCGGACGTCTCTCGCGGGTCCAACGCTCACGATATTCTCGGGGTGGCTGCCATCGTCGGGGTCCAGGCGGTGGATTATCATATCCTTTATCCGGGCGCGGGCCGGAGCCTGCCGGGCGAGGACGAATCGAGCGGCTAAACCGGGGGGAATCCCCCTCAACCTGTTCAAAACCATGCCTTTACCTTTTTCCACCAACCCTGTGTTGCGAACGCTGCCGGTGTATCAACCCGGACGGCCCATCGAAGAAGTGGCGCGAGAGCTGGGCCTGCCAGCGGACGATATCATCAAGCTCGCCTCCAATGAGAATCCCTTGGGCCCCTCGCGGCTGGCGGCGGCGGCGATACGCAAAGCGGCCCGCCAGGCGCATCTGTATCCGGACGGCAACTCTTTCTACCTCAAGCAAAAACTGGCGGCCAGGCTGGAGTTGGCGCCCGCCAACCTGGTGCTTGGGAGCGGGTCGAACGAAGTCATTGAGCTGCTGGGCCACGCCCTGCTGGAGCCGGGCGCGGAGGTGGTTGTTTCGCAATACTGTTTCGCAGTTTATCCAATTGTCACGGCGCTGTTCGGGGCGAACCTGGTCACAGTCCCCGCCCGGGATTACGCTCATGACCTGGAGGCCATGCTGGCGGCAATAACGCCCCGGACGCGGCTGGTCTTTGTCGCCAACCCCAACAACCCCACCGGCACCTGCGCGGCAGCCGAGGACCTTCTGCGCTTTGTGCACGCGGTGCCGCCCCATGCCGTGCTGGCGCTGGATGAGGCGTATATCGAGTTTTTGGACAAGCCGCTGGATTTGCTGCCGGTGGTGCGGAGGGGTGAGCGCCCCAACCTGGTGTTGATGCGAACCTTTTCCAAGATTTATGGATTGGCCGGGCTGCGCATCGGTTATGGGATCGGGCATCCCGAGTTGATCGCCGAGCTGGAAAAAATCCGGCAGCCGTTCAACATCAACTCGCTGGCGCAAGCCGGCGCGCTGGCTGCCTTGGATGACGCGCGGCATGTCGAGCGGACACGGCGCATCAACACGCGGGGCTTGAAGTTTTATCAGCGGGCCTTCCGGAAGCTGGGCTTGGAATTCATCCCGTCAGCGGCCAATTTCATTCTCGTGCGGGTGGGGGACGGCCAGCGGGTGTTTGTTGAACTGCAGAAGCTGGGGGTGATCGTTCGGCCGATGGGGGGATATCAATTGCCGGAATGGGTGCGGATATCAGTGGGCACACCGAAGGAAAACCAGCGGTGCCTGGAGGCTTTGAAAACGGTTTTGGGCCGCTGATCCTTTCAACGCCCACGCAACGAATCGGTTTGCGGCAGGGGGAGTTGTTCGCTTTCAAGCGGGGCTCCCTATGGCTGGGGAGGGCGGTTTTTCAGAAAAGTAAAAAATTTCACGTGCACTCTGGGTGAGGAGGTTGGTATAAGAGGGGAGAGGACCCGTTATGCAAACCGAAAAGACTCAGCCGGATATCACAAAGCCAGTCCCGGGCCGGATCACTTTCCTCGATGGTCAGAACGAGATGCCCATGCTTGAGGTGATCACCCCTTGGAGCAGCGCCGAGATTTACCTTCACGGAGCGCACGTCACCCATTTCAAGAAGGTGAACGATGCCCCCCTGCTGTTCATGAGCCAATGCAGCCGGTTTGCCGACAACCAGCCCATTCGCGGCGGCATTCCCATTATCTTTCCGTGGTTCGGCATGCGGGAGGGGCTGGGCCAACACGGGTTCGCGAGGATCAAACGCTGGGACCTTAAGGAGTTTGTGCCCCAGGCCGACGGGTCGGTGAGCATCCGGCTGCGGTTGCCGGACTGTCCCGAGGCATCGGCGTTTCCGCCGTTCACGGCCGATTGCATCATCACGGTGAAAGACACGCTGGGGCTGCGGTTGGAGGTGACCAATCAGTCACAGGAGGATGCCTTGGTATTCGAAAACTGTTTCCACACTTACTTCGAGGTCGGCAACGTGACCGAGATTTCGATTTCCGGTCTGGAAGGTGCGGAATACCTGGACAAGGTGGCCAATTTTGCCCGCGCGCGGGAAACGCGGCGCGAAATACGCATTGCGTCGGAGGTGGACCGGATCTACCTGGATACTACGGCCCCCGTCGAGATTATTGACCCGAGGCTGAGCCGCCGGTTGCGGATTGAAAAGGCTGGCTCAGCATCCACGGTTGTGTGGAATCCTTGGATCACCAAGGCGCAGCAAATGCCTGATTTCGGCAACGATGAATACCTGCGGATGGTCTGCGTTGAGTCGGGTAATGTCAGCGCCAACCAAATCACGCTGAACCCGGGTGAGACTTCGGTGCTGAGCGTCACGTTGTCTTCGCAACCCCTGTAGGGTCGTTCCAAGCCAGCGTTGGGCGCCCTTCCGAGGTGAAGGGGGGAGAGGGTTGCGAGATGCGCGTCCGGAAGCCAGGGAGCGGGGGTATCCCCATTCCAGCTTCCGGCGGGGCCGTGCCAAAGGAAACCGGCCATGGCTGAAGCGAAGCGGAGTCGCCGGTTTCTCCGTGCGAGGTGACTTCGATCAAGTGGCAAGCCGCCACCTGCCTGGGGTGCGGAGGTCAAACCACCGATCTGAAGTGGACGGGCAGCCAACAAAAAAGGCAGACCCTCACGAGCCTGCCTTCAACCTTCAGAGAAGGAAAAGAACTGCTACTTGGCGGGTTTCGCGGCCTTTTCGGCCTTCTCGCCTTTTGCCGGCCGTTCCGTCCGCGGAGCCTTGGCTTTCTTCTCGGCAGGCGCCGCCGCGGCGGCTTCGGCGCGGCGTCCGCGTTTTTCGGTCTTCGGCTCTTCTTTGCCGGCTTCCGGCGCGGCCTCAGGAGGCGGCAACGGCGTGCTGCTTTCAACCCGCACCTTGAGAGTGGACTTCACATCCGGGTGCAAGTGCAGCTCCACCTCGTGGTCGCCGAGGGAACGGATGGGGCTTTCGAGATGGATTTTCTTCTTGTCCAGCGTGATGTCGAACTGGGTCTTGAGTTGGTCGGCAATCATGCCCGAGGTGACGGTGCCGAACATCTTGCCATCTTCGCCGGTCTTGACACTAATGAGGCAAATCAGTTTGGAGATGCTCTTGGCCAGCTCGGTCATGGTGTTCAGCTCATGGGCCTCCCGTTCGGCGCGGCGCTGCCGCAGCACCTCGAGGCGCCGCTTGTTGGCCGCCGTGAGCGGAATGGCCAGTCCCTTGGGAAACAGATAGTTTCGCGCATAACCGGCCGCGACCTTCACCTGGTCGGATTCGGCGCCAAGGCCAACGATATTGTGAGTAAGAATGACTTCAGTCTTTGCCATAGGAAATGCTTTTAACGGTCAAATGAGTTATTGCGGTCGGACGCCCGGTCACGGCTCTCAGAAGGGCACGTCATCCTCTTCGGGCGGGGGAACTTCGGCGGGGATTTCCGTCGCCGCCGCGGGCGCCGCGGCAGTCGTCGCCGCTGCGGGCGCGCGGCTGCGAGCCGGGTCGGTCGCGCCCTCAGTCCGGGTGCCGCCACCCAGGAACTGGAAGCCCTCGACAACCACGCCAAGCTTGCTGCGTTTCTGACCGGTCTGCTTGTCGTCCCAGGTATCAAGGCGAAGGCGCCCTTCGATGAGGATAGGGCTGCCCTTTTTCATGTACTGGGCAATGGTCTCGGCCTGCTTCGAAAAGGCGTCCACATCCACGAAGGTTACCTCCTCGCGGGTTTCGCCGGTTTCAGTGCGCCAGACCCGGTTCACGGCCAGGCCGAGTTTGGCAATGGCCATGCCTTTGGGTGTATAACGCAGCTCGGGGTCGCGGGTCAGATTGCCTACCAGGATGACTTTGTTGTAGCTGGCCATAGCGCGGGTCCTCCAGAAGAACAGTTAAACAGTTAAGCGGCGGCAGGAGCGGAGGGCTTGGGCTGGGGCGCCACGGTGAACAGGACGCGGAACACGTCCGGGTCCATCGCGAAGCGGTGCTTGATCTGCTCCGTCAACCCCGGCTTGCCCTCGAAAATGAAATTTACATAAAAGCCGGACTGGTGCTTTTTGTTTGCCACGCGCGCAAAGTTGCGCTTGTCCATTTTTTGCACCGTTTCAATCTTCCCGCCCAGATTCGTGATCTCGGCCGTGATCTTGTCAATCAGGTCCTTGATCCCTTCTTCTTTGCCCGCGGTATCCAGTATGAACAAGCCTTCGTATCGTTTCACTGCTCTTTTCCTTCGCTGGCGGAACCGGCAACGGTTCCGTTAAACTGATTCATTGCTTTCTGTATTCCAGCCACGGCCCAGGTTTCAGCCTGATCCGCAGCCACGGTTAACACTTTATCGGCCAGGGCCGCTTCCGTCGAACTAAAACGCCCCAGCACATACCCGGCGATTTGCCGGGTCCCGGGCTGTCTTCCGATGCCCACCCGGAGCCGGGCATAGGCCCGGCTGCCCAGATGATGCTCGAGGGACTCGAGTCCGTGATGGCCGCCGCTGCTGCCTTCGGGCCGCAGCCGAAGCTGGCCCAAGGGCAAATCCGCATCGTCCACCACCACCAACAACTGCGCCAACGGCACGCGGTAAAACGCCACCAATGGCCCCACCGACTCGCCGCTGGCGTTCATATACGTCTGCGGCTGACATAACAACAACCGTTTCCCCGCCACTTCCGCGCGCGCCACTCGCGCGTTGAACCGCTTCTCGTAGGTCCAAGGCGCCTGCCAGCGCTGCGCCAGCCGTTCCACCACCACAAAACCCACGTTGTGCCGCGTCCGGGCATATTCCGCGCCGGGGTTGCCCAACCCCACGATGAGATGCCAGTTCTCCATGGGCCCGGGCCGATGGCCTGCCCGGCTCCTGCCGGGCGGCCCGCGACGCTATTTCTTCTTCTCGGGCGCGGCTTTGGCAGCCGGAGCGGCCGCAGCGCCTTTCTCCGCCCCCTTTTCCGCCCCCTTCGCCGGGGCGGCGCCCTTCTCGGCGCCTTTGGCCGGAGCAGCGCCTTCTTCGCCTTCTTCCTTCTTTTCTTTGATCATCTCGACGTCGCCGGCCGCCACCGCAGCCTCGGCTTCGGCTGCCGCCTCTTCCTCTTCGCTGCGCGGCGCCGCCACTGCGAAGACGGAAATGTGTTTGTCGCCCAGGATTTCAACTCCGGGCGGGGGCTGAATGTCGCCCAAGTGGATGGCCTGGCCCACGTTAAGGTGGCTGACATCCACGGTGATGACTTCGGGCAAATCCTTCGGCAGGCCGCGAACCCGGATCTTGAACAGCACGTGCTCCAGCACGCCGCCGCCGGTTTTCACTCCCACCGCCTCGCCGGTGCTCTCCACGGGCACCATGATGGTGACTTTCTCGTTGTCGGCGACCTCATGGAAATCCACATGGAGCACCTTCCCGCTCAACGGGTGATGCTGCACTTCCTTGACCAGGGCGAGGCGCTTGGGGCGGGCGTCGTCTTTGACGGCCAGGTCCACCAGGAGGTTCTCCGACGCGGAGTGGTGAATCAAATCCTCCAATTCCTTGGCGCTGATCTCCAGGTTTTGGGGCTGAATCTGGCGGCCATAGATCACGGCGGGAATGCGGCCGGCTTCCCGAAGTTTCTTGGCTCCGGCGCGGCGTTGAAGCGACCGGGCAACTGCGTTCAAAGGTACTGATTTCATCGTTCTTAAATTCGCGTGGCGCTGGCGGACACCCCGTCAACTGGTGCGTCCGCCTCTAAACTCAAATAGCGAGGTTACCGACGAATTACTGTGAATTCGCTTGATGGCTTCGCCCAAAAGCCCTGCGACCGACAAGGTGGTTACCTTCAGGCCACTGATCGCAGGGCGTAGGACAGTATCAGTTGTCACCAATTCGTCAATACTGGATTTTCGCAAGCGTTCGATCCCCACCTCATTGAGGACCGCGTGCGATACACAGGCTAGAATCTTCTTGGCGCCCTTCCGTCTCAACAGTTCCGCCGCTTGGGTGAGTGTCCCGGCCGTTTCAGTCAGATCGTCCACAAGCAGGACATTCTTTCCCCGGATTTCGCCGATGACGGCCATGGATTCGACCTCCGTGGCATTCTTGCGGCGCTTGGCCACAATGGCCAGCCCCGCTTCCATGACTTGGGAATAGGCGTAGGCCATCTTCAAGCCGCCCACGTCCGGGCTGACCACCACCAAATCACGCAAGTTCTTGCGCTTTAAATAGTCATACATGACCGGCGCCGCATACAGATGATCCACCGGGATGTCGAAAAACCCTTGGATCTGCTGCGCGTGCAAGTCCATGGTTAAAATGCGGTTGGCCCCGGCCGCCACAATCAGGTTGGCGACCAGTTTCGCGGTAATCGGCACCCGGGGCTGGTCTTTTCGGTCCTGCCGGGCATAGCCATAGAAGGGGACGACCGCCGTGATCCGGGCCGCGCTGGCACGCCGCAACGCATCAATCATGATGAACATCTCCATCAAATGATGGTTGGTCGGCGGGCTGCTGGACTGGACCAGGAAAACGTCCTCGCCGCGGACGTTTTCCTCGATTTTCACGAAGGTTTCGCCGTCCGGGAAGGGCCTGATGGTGGACTTGCCCAACTCGATGCCAATATAGGCAGCGATGGCTCTGGCCAACGGTTCATTTGAACTGCCGCTGAATATCTTCACATGCGCACTGCAGGATAAAAAACAAAAATCCACCGGAAGGGTGGAAAACGCAGTGGGACTTTATCACCCCCTCTCCCGGGCGCAAGCTCAAACCGGCAAAAAATCGCGGCTTCCGGCCAGAATGGGAGGTCCCCGCCAGGGAAGCAGAAGCCCGGTACGACACGCGGAATTCGCACCGTCTTCCAGTCCCCGGCGGGGACCTGATCTCATGGTTTCCCGGCACCTCGGCCCGGAGGCCGGGGGGCCGGACCATATCGGCTTCCGTTGCGGAAGCCAAAAGGTTCGCTGCGCGGTTCTATGCCCGGGCGGTCTAGCTTGGATTGCCGCACTCGAACTCGCCAACCGCCTCGTCCGCCGGCTGTTTCCGGCCGCTGAGACAGGAGTCGCAGAACAGTTCGAGGGTCACTCCGCCACTTACCAGGGCCAGCATACAGAGCGCGACGTCTATCATGCCTCTTTGTCAGCAAGGCCAATGCCAACACCGGGGCTGGACAGGCTAACTCTTGGCGGCGGGTGGTTGACGGTGCTCGACGGTGGCAATGTATTTGCGGGTGGCCTCGGGGAGGTCGTGCCAAATGCGGAGGGCGATGAAGCAGCCGATGAGGGCGAAGGGCATGAGGAACAGCGGCCACCAGAGCCAGTTGTGGCTGGTCAGGTAACCGAGGCTGAAGGACTGGATGCCGCTGCCCAGATAGACGAAGCCATCCACAATACCCGAGCAGGTGGCGGTGGCCTTGCGTCCGCCAAAATCAGCGGCGGCGGTGCCGGACATCAGCGAATGCACCCCAATGACGGCCATCGAGATCAGGACGGCGGCGGACCCGACAAGGAAGGGGGAGGAGGAGAGGAAAGCCGCCATGAGGACGGTCATCACGAACATGAAGGCGCAAAGCAAAGCGGCCGGGGGCCCGCGGCGCGACTGGAAGAACTTGTCCGAGATCAGCCCTCCGGCAAAACCGCCGACGATGCCAAACATGCAGAGCAAGAGCCCCCAGTGGTTGAGGAAAAACTCGGCCCCGGGCTGCTCGACTTCTTTGGCGAAAATAAAGTACCATTGCATGATCCCGTTGCGCAGGACGCCGGAGGTCAGCTCGATGGCGGCGATCAGGAGCATGAGGCGGCTGCCAAAGACCTTCTTCAGCAGGTCCAGCGTCGAGAGTTCGACGTGCATCTGGCCGGACGAAGCGTCGTGGGTGTCAAACGGCGGAAACCCGGCTTGCTCGGGCGTGTCTTTGATGAGGAAAGCATCCAGGATGGCCCAGACGATAAGGAGGATGGCGGGGATAAAGAAAACCGCCCAGGTGGCGTCCACCGCCTGGCCCTCCAGCGCGAAGAGCCGGTGCAGCAAGGACTGGAACCAGCCCAGCTCACCGATGGGATTGGCGCGGGTGAGGTTGACCACGGCCTGGCCCCAGTCGAAGGCAAAATAGACCCCGAAGGAAATCAACGTGCCAAAGATGGCGCCGAACACCCCCCGTTCGCGGACGTGGAACCAGTAGGCCTTGACCTTGATGATCGAGACGGCGCCGTAGCTCTGGAAGTACATGTTCAGGGCGTAAACGGCCGAGAACACGAGCACCATTTTCATTCTGAGCTGGCCGGTGGCCACCAGGTAGGTGAGCACGCCCAGGAGGATGTTGGCCACCGAGGAGCCGAGGGCGGCGATGATGATGCCGCGTTTGCCCCCGATCTTGTCCACCAGCGGCCCGTTGACCAGAAACGACACCGCGTAGGTGATGGTGCCTGCGGCGAAGATCAGCCCGAAATCCTCCTTGGTCATGAGGTTGCCGAGCGCGTTCTTGGACACGTTGAGGTTGTAGCGCCCCATGTAGAGGAAGGCGTAAGTCATGCCCAGGGGGAACCAGTTGATGAACCGCCGGATGAGGAACCAGCGGCCGTGGTGCAACGGGTTGTTGTAGAAATAGAGGGCGATGATGATCGCCAGGCTGAGGCCGACTATGATGAAAGGCATGCGAACTCCCTCAGACCGCCATTAGAAAGCCTGCGGACCACCGGGCGGATTCTCCGGATGGCATCCCCCGTCACGCCAAGGGGCGGTTGGTTTGCGCCTGCAGCACATTCGACTCGCCCGCCAGCTAAGCACAGCGGCGCGCGCCGGTCAAAACATTCCCGCACCCGGCGAAGTGGATGCTCGACAATCGGGGCAGAAGCCGCAGACTGCCGGCAAACCCATGAAACGTGCAAAAATCGCCCACCTCTTCCGGATCGAACCGGGCACCCGCTTTCGGTCCAAAGACCATCCGACGGATTACAGCGACGCGCAGCCCCTGCGCCACCTCAGCGGGGCGGAACTGAAAGAGCGAGCGCGGGACTACGTGCAAAGGAACCTCGAGAAACTGTCGCGGGCCCAGGAACTCTTGTATGCCAACGACGTTTACTCGGTGCTGATCCTCTTCCAGGCCATGGACGCGGCCGGCAAGGACGGCATGATCAAGCACGTGATGTCCGGCCTCAATCCCCAAGGGTGCCAGGTGGCCAGTTTCAAAGTCCCCTCGGCGGAGGAACTCGACCATAATTTTCTGTGGCGCTACCAGCGTCACCTGCCGGAGCGCGGCCGGATCGGGATTTTCAACCGCAGTTACTACGAGGAAGTGCTGGTGGTGCGGGTGCATCCGGAGCTGCTGGAGCGGCAGAAGTTACCGCCGGGCAGCCGGGGGAAGGGCTTTTGGAAGGAGCGTTACGAGGACATCAATGCCCTCGAACGGCACCTGGCGCGCAACGGCACGTTGATTCTCAAGTTCTTTCTTCACCTGTCCAAAGAGGAACAGAAAAAACGGTTCTTGGAGCGGCTGACAAAGCCGGAGAAGCACTGGAAGTTCAGCGCCGCGGATTTGGCCGAGCGGGCGTATTGGGATGATTACCGGAAGGCTTACGAAGCGGCGATTACCGCGACGAGCACGCCGTGGGCGCCGTGGTATGTGATCCCGGCTGATCATAAATGGGTCGCGCGCGCGGCGGTCTCCGCCATTGTGAGCCATGAAATCGAGGCGCTGGGGCTCAAGCCGCCCCAGATTCCGCCTGCGCGCCTCAAAGAGCTGGAGGCCGCCCGCCGGAAGCTCGCCCGTGAGTGAGCGGTTGCGAGAGGGCGTTTTGGCTTTAACAGTCGCCCCGAATGCCTCATCCTGCCGGCGATGCCAGGCGTGATTGCCATCGTCGGACGGCCCAATGTGGGGAAGTCCGCCCTGTTCAACCGGATTGCAGGCCGGCGCATCGCGATTGTACACGATCAGCCGGGAGTCACCCGCGACCGCGTCAGCGCGGAGGTGGAGTGGCGGGGGCATCCCTTTACGCTGGTGGATACGGGCGGAATCGGGCTGCTGCGGGGGGAGAAAGCCGATGACGTCATCACGCGGGCGGCACTCGAGCAGGTGGAGATTGCGATTGAATCGGCGCAACTGATTATTTTGGTGGTGAATGTGCAGGAAGGTGTGGTGCCGCTGGACCGCGAGGCGGCGGTGCGGTTGCGGCAAAGTGGCAAACCGGTCCTGGTCGCAATCAACAAGGTGGACAATCCCCGCCTGGAAACCGCCGCCCTGGAATTTGCCGAGCTCGGGTTTGACCGGCTGTTCCCCGTCAGCGCGATCCACGGAGGAGGCATCGGGCCGCTGATGGACGCCGCCTTGGCGCTCCTGCCCGCCCCGCCGGCCGGGGCGGCGGGCACCGCAGCCGGACCGTCGTCCGGGCCGGAGGAAGGGGCGCCGCTGAAACTGGCCATCGTGGGCCGGCCGAACGTTGGGAAATCCTCAATTATCAATGCGCTGACCCGCTCGCAACGGGTGGTGGTCAGCCCGATTCCCGGCACCACGCGCGACGCGGTGGATGTGCCGTTCGAGGTTGAGACCGACGGCGTGCGGCAGCGCTATCTGCTGATTGACACGGCGGGAATGCGAAAGTTGCGGCGGGTGTCGGATTCGATCGAGTTCTTCAGTGTGAAACGGGCGGAGGATTCCATCGCCCGTTGTGACATGGCCATCCTGGTGCTGGACGCCGAGGCGGGAATCACCGAGCAGGACAAAAAAGTCGCCGATATCATTGTCGAACAGCGGCGGGCGTGCATTGTGGTGGTGAACAAGTGGGACCTGGTGGAGGAGCCGGTGCGGAAAGCGCGCGAGGAGGAGCTGGCGCGCCGCCGCAAAGGGCAAAGCCCGCACGGCCCCAAGCGCCTGACGACGCTGGCCGAGTTTGGGGAATGGGTCCAGGGCCAGTTGTTTTTCCTGGATTACGCCCCGGTCATCTTCACGTCGGCAACGTCCGGCTTTAATCTCGAACGGCTCTTGGAAGCGGTGCGGTACGTGGCGGCCCAGTTGCAGCAGCAAATTCCGACGTCGCTCCTGAATCGAACGCTGCAGGACGCTGTCGAGCGCCGTCAGCCGGTCAGCGCGCAAGGGCATCGGCTCAAGTTCTACTACGCGACCCAGGTCCGCACCGCCCCGCCGACCTTCCTGTTGTTTGTCAATCGGCACGAGATGTTCTCCGAACCGTACAAGAAGTATTTGGCCGACCAGTTGCGGCGGGCGTTCGGTTTCGAGGGGTGCCCGATTGTCCTGCTGCCGAAAGCGCGGCCGAAGACCATCGAGCCGGTGAGAAAGCCACGGCCGGGGCGGCCCAGACCCTCCCGGCGGAGGGACTAAGCCGCTTCCGCCGGGGGAAAGCCCCACCGGTCAGAGACGGAGCATCTCTTCCTGCGTCATCGGTCGAAGCCCCGCTTTTTCGAGCACCGAGCGGGCGAGGGCCAGTTCCTGAACTTCCAGGATGAGGATGGCGCGATTATTGGCCACGAATCCGGAGCAATTGGCGAGATTGACTTCGTTGCGGCCCAACAGGTCGGCGACGGATTGCAGGGCGCCGGGACGATTGGGGGTTTCGACCACCAGCACCTCCAGCAGCGACACCATCAGGCCTTTGTCGCGCAGGGCTTGGAGCCCCGCCTCCAGTTTGTCCACGAGGAACTTCATCACGCCGAAACTGCCGCTGTTGGCGATGGTAACCCATCGCAAATCCACGTTGGCATCGGCGAGAATTTTGGTGATGCGGGCGGTCTGACCCGGCTTGTTTTCGACGAACACGGCCAACAGGCTGGTGGCGCTCATAATCTGGTTGGTTTCGGAACTTTGGAATCGCGTCGCCCACAGTTGAGCGTCAAAGCGAGCGTTTGTCCAGCACGCGCTTGGCTTTGCCCTCGGCGACGGGCAGCGAGCCCGGCGGCACCAGGTCCACCTTGGGACGAACCCAGATTTCGGCCTTGAGCTTTTCCACGAGCTGGTTTTGCAGGGCGGCCAGGTGCTCGACTTGACCATCGAAGCCGCGGTCGGACAACTCGACTTTGACGGTCAGGTCGTCCAGGCCCTCGACGATGATGAGATAATTGCGGCCGACCTGGGGCATGGACATCAGCACCTGCTCGATTTGCTGGGGGAAGATGTTCACTCCGCGAATAATGAGCATGTCGTCGGAGCGGCCGGTGATGCGGTGGATGCGGCGATGGGTGCGGCCGCAAGGGCAAGGCTCCGCAATCACCGAGGTGATGTCCCGGGTGCGATACCGGAGGATGGGCATGGCCTCGCGTTTGAGGGTGGTCAGCACCAGTTCGCCGCGTTGTCCGTCTGGCAGCGGCTCGCCGGTGGCCGGGTCAATGATTTCGAGCAGGAAGCAGTCTTCCCAAAGGTGCATGCCGGCTTTTTGCTCGCATTCAAAGGCGACGCCCGGGCCGTTCATTTCCGTGAGACCGTAGGAGTTGTAAACATCCACCCCGAAAGCCTCTTCGATGCGTTTGCGGGTCTGCTCGGTATGGGGTTCAGCCCCGACGAAAGCCTTGCGCAGCTTGAGGTCTTTGCGGGGGTCAATGCCTTTTTGTTCGAGGTAATTGGCGAAATAGAGCGCGTAGCTGGGGAGGATGTGGACCGCGGTGGTGCCAAAATCCTGCATCAGCATGAGCTGGCGTTCGGAAGTGCCCGGCCCGGCGGGGATGACCAGGCAGCCGACGCGCTCGGCGCCGTAGTGCATGACCAGACCGCCGGTGAACAGGCCATAACTCATCATGTTCTGGAAGACGTCAGCGCGCGTGATGCCGGCCGCCACCAGCGACCGGGCGATCATGTCCGCCGCCGTGTTGACGTCGTTGCGGGAGAAGAAGATGGCTTTGGGCTTGCCGGTCGTGCCGCTGGAGGTATGGAGCCGGACGGGTTCATCGGCTTCGACGGCCAGCAGGCCGCTGGGATAAATGGCGCGCAGATCCGCGGCGGTTGTAAAAGGCAGACGACGAACATCTTCAAGCCGCCGGATGTCGTCGGGTCCGACTCCAAGTTCGGCAAATTTCTGTTGATAGAAAGGAACGCGGGCGGCCAGCCGCGAGACAGTCTGCTGGAGCCGTTGGAGTTGCAGAGCTTCCAGAGCGGGGCGCGACAGGGTCTCAGATTCTTGATCCCAGAACATGGTGGGAGGGCTTGTATCGCGAGCCGCGGGCGTTGTCGAGTACGGAATGGGAAGAAGCCTCGTTTTGCGCGAGTTTTGCGAGAATTTCGTTTTCAAAGGGGGAGGAACCCAGTATTAAACTGCCCGGCTGATAACGCATGAAACCAAGCAAGCGACTATTGTTGAGCGGGGACCAGGCCATCGCGCTGGCGGCCCGCCATGGCGGCGTGGCACTCGGCGCGGGTTATCCCGGCACTCCCTCGACGGAGATACTGGAGTCCTTTTCGGAGTATGGCGGCCACGGGCAGTGGTCGCCGAACGAGAAGGTGGCGCTCGAGGTGGCGATTGGAGCGGCCTTTGCCGGAGCACGGGCCCTCTGCACCATGAAACATGTCGGCCTCAACGTCGCCTCCGACCCGCTCTTCACAGCGGCCTACACTGGCGTGACCGGGGCGCTGGTGATCGTCTCGGCCGACGACCCGGGCATGGCCTCCAGCCAGAACGAGCAGGACAACCGCCGCTACGCCGTGGCGGCCGGCGTGCCCATGCTCGAACCGTCGGATTCGCAGGAAGCCTACGATCTCACGCTCGCGGCGATTGAAATTTCCGAGCGCTGGAAAATCCCCGTCCTCCTGCGCGTCACCACCCGCGTCTGCCACAGCTACACGGTGGTGGAACCGCGGGGTGAAAACGGCGCGCCGCGTGCCGCACATTACGAGCGGGACATCCAGGGGCGCGTGATGATCCCCGCCTACGCGCGGCCCGCGCACCGGCGGTTGCGACAAAAGCTGGCGGAAATGCAGGAATGGAACGAAACCTGCCGGCTCAACCAAGTCGTCTCGGGAAGTCAGATGCTGGGCATCATCACGTCCGGCATTTCCTACATGCACGTGCGCGAGGCCGCCCCCGAAGCCAGCGTCCTCAAGCTCGCTTTCACCCATCCGCTCCCGATGAAGAAAATCGCCGCCTTTGCCCAATCGGTCCAGCGGTGCATCGTTATCGAGGAAGGAGACCCGTATTTGGTGGAAAACATCCGGGCGGCGGGCATTCCGGTGGAGGGCAAGGCCGAGATGTACCGGTTTGGGGAACTGGACGTGGCGCGGGTAAAACGCATTCTGAATTATGATCTGACGCCGGAACCCGCCAAGCCACCGGGGAAACCGCCGCAGCTCTGCGAGGGCTGCCAGTATCGGATTGTCTTCGAGGCGCTGCGGAAACGCGACTGCATCGTGGCGGGGGATATTGGCTGCTACACGCTGGGGGTGCTGCAGCCGTTCGAGGCCATAGACTCGTGCGTGTGCATGGGCGCCAGTCTCGGGGTGGGGCTGGGCATGCGGCACGTGCTGCCCCCCGAGCAAGCCCGCAAGGTCGTGAGCGTCATCGGCGACAGCACGTTCGTCCACAGTGGCATCAGCGGACTGGTGGAGATGGTTTACAATCCCCCGCCAACGGGTCATGTGCTGATCATTCTGGACAACGCAACCACCGCGATGACCGGCCACCAGGAGCATCCGGGGACCGGGCGCAAGCTGGACCATGAGCCGACCAACAAAGTGGTGCTCGAGGAGATTGCGCGCGGGATTGGAGTCAAGCGGGTGTTCGTGATCGAACCCCGCTTTGGCAGCAACCATTTCGAACAGGTGCTGGACGAATGCCTGGCGAGCAATGAGCTGTCAGTGATTATCGCGCGGCGGCCCTGCATTCTGATCGCCCGGGAACTCCGCCAATACGAGAAGGCTGCCTGCGAGTGTTCGGCGGTGCCCTCCGTGGAAACCGCCCAGCCCGCCTGCAACGCCGGGTAGTCGGGAACCCTCTTTTGTTCATGAAAGACACTGTGACCAACGTGGTTGTGGCCGGGCTCGGCGGCCAGGGCGTTCTGCGGGGCACCGATATCCTGGCCGAGGTGGCTTTGCGGGCCGGATTTGACGTCAAGAAAAGCGAGATCAAGGGCATGAGCCAGCGGGGCGGCTCGGTGACCGGCGACGTGCGTTTTGGAAGGCGGGTGTTCAGCCCGATGGTGCCGGTCGGGGAAGCGGACTTTTTGCTGGTGCTGGAGGCAACGCAGGTGACGCCCAATCAACACCTGCTGCGGGCGGGCGGAGTGCTGATCACCCCGGACGCAATCAAGATCGAGGAATTGCCCAACAAAAAAGCCCTGAACGTGGCGCTGCTGGGCGCCTTGAGCGCGCACCTGCCCATGAGCGAGGCGTTGTGGCTGGAAGCCTTGCGGGAAGCCTTTGACGAGAGATTTTTCGAGGGCAACAAGGAGGCTTTTGCGCTTGGGCGCGCGGCCGAGGCCGCCCGGATCAAAGGCCAGGCGGGAGGCGGCTGATGGAGACGCTGAAACATTACATGGCGGGCGACCGGTTTGCCGAGTGGTGCAACATCGAGCTGCTTTCCGTGGCGCCCGGGCAGGCGCGGGCGAAAATGACCCTGCATCCACACCATCTCAATGGTTACGGCACGGTCCAAGGTGGCGCGATTTTCACGCTGGCCGATTACGCGTTCGCCGCGGCCTCGAACTCTCATGGCACGGTGGCGGTGGCCATTAACGTGAGCATCTCGTTTTTGAAAGCGGCCACCACCGGCACGCTCTGGGCTGAGGCGCGCGAGATTTCGAAGAATTTCAAGCTGGGCAGCTATACCGTCGAGGTGAAGGATGACGGCGGGGATTTGGTGGCGCTGTTCCAGGGCATGGTCTATCGCAAAAAGGATCCCATCGCCGCGGTGGCCTCGAGCCGCGGCGGAAAGCCCGCCTAGACCGGCACGGCTTCAAGGGCCAGCCACGCCCACGTCGAAACCACCTGGCCGGCGCGCTGGTGGAGCGCGTCATAACGCCGAATCGCGGCGCGCAGTCGGCCCGGCCCGAGGCGGGGGCGGCCCGTCACGCCGCTGCGATGGAGGCAGCGAACCAGCTCAAGGGCGGAGGGAAACTGGTGGGGCTCCATCCATAACCGGGCGCGGATCACCCGCAGGCCGGATGCGGCAAAGACGGCGCGCCAGCCCGCCTCGTCCCGCCAGATCAGCGGGCTTTCGGCCACCAGCGCGCGCCATTCCACCAAACAGGGGTCACACGGCATGGCGTGGACCATGCGGCCGCCGGGGGCCAGGCTTGCTTTCCAACGGCCCAGGACCGCCGCCGGGTCGTCAGCCCACTGCAACAACCCGGAGGAAACCTGGAGCGTCGCCTGGGGCAGCCGCCCGGTGAAGGCATCCAACAGAAACCACTCCGCCTGGGGAACCGCCGCGCGGCCGAGGGCAACCATGCGCGGCGACGCGTCGGTGGCCCGCAACCGCGCGCCGTGCTCGCAAAGCCAGCGGCTGAGCGCCCCTGTGCCGGCCCCCAACTCAAGCACTTCCTCACCTGGAGCAACCTGGATGAAGGCGCCAACGCGGGCGGCAAAGGCGCGTTGCGGAGCCGCGTGGACGTCGTACCAATCTGCGCAGGCATCAAAGCGCACGGAAACTCTCCTTTACGGGGGGCAAAAGCGTTTCGGGGGCGTGAGTTGCGCCCGGCACGATGCGGCAACCGGGCAGCGTGCGGCACACGGCCTCACCATCCAACAGGGCATCCTGGTTTCCAACAACGGCGGTCCACGCGGGCGGGAGGCCGGAGGCCGCGAACCGGCGCAGGGCGGGTGAAGCATCCTCCGCGAGGCGGTCCAAGCCTTCGAGCAAGTTGTCGAGCGAGTCCGGAGTGCCAAGCGGCGCGTCACCCAGGCCGGCCCGCTGATGGAAATCCGCCAAGGCGGCCGGGGCATCCCGACAGAGCCATCGGCGCAGCCAGCGCACTTGCGCCTGGGCGCATTTCCCGCCGCAGCCATGCTCGGCGCAAAAGGCGACGAAGGGGGCCAGGAGGACCACTCGGCCTTGGAAGACCAGTCCTCTGCTGGCGGCGGCCAGCACTCGCCACGCCCCGAACGACCACGCGATCACCACGTCGGAACTCGCCGCCGCTTCGGCCGCCCCCGCGCGCGGGGACAGGAAGGCGTGAGAGTCCCGCGGCCGCCATCGGAGCGCCGCCGTCTGCCATCGCAAGGGGTCCACCCCCCAACCGCTGATCCAGGTTATGCGCACACGCGTCTAGTTTCAAACGGCAGCGCGGCCCCGGTTCAAGCCAATTCCAATTGGTCTGCCGAGAGCTTCACGGCGGCGGCCTGGTTGATGAAATCGAGGCGCAACAGGACGGTGGTCATGCCATACCGTCTTTCAACCCAGCCCTCGATGCCTTGCAGCGGGCCGCTGCGGATTCGAACGCGCATGCCCTCGCCAATGGACGGAGCCAGCCTCACTTCAAGATTCGCCTCCAAGGCGGCCAGGATGTCGTGCAGTTGGCGGGCGAACTCCTCCTGGTCCACCACGGTCAGCAAGTTGGCCACGTGTTCGTTGCGCCGCACCGCGTCCCGCTGGGTCGGCTCCAACCGAAGGAAGACGTAACCGGGAAAAAGCGGCTTATCGAAGGTAACGGTCTTGCCCCGATATTTATGGACGGACTTGTAGCAGGGCAGCGTCGTCGCGAAGCCCTGCCGCTGACAGTATTCCACCAACTTCTTCTCGCGCCGCGGACGGGTGTGCGCGACGAACCACGAAACTTCTGCCATGCCAGAAGAGTTGGGGGTTCCGGCCTTGCTGTCAAATGAAAGCCCTGCCGCCAGCGAAGGGCGTTCCGGCCATCCAGTACCTGGACATTGTTGGGATGAAGGGTCCAATTTTTGACCGGCCGCCGCCCGACTCGGCGGATTGAGCGGGGAGCTTTTCCGGGCCTGAAAAGTGCGGATTTTGGGCCGAAAACCTTGATTTTATTGGTTTTCTCCATGGGGGCCAGCTCACCGGTCGGCCTTCTCCCATCCCGGGAATTACCTCAATCCGCGGTTTTACAGGGGGCTCGGCATCCGAATTGCAATCCAAGGGACGCAGTATGTTCTTGACCGGTGTTGTTCGAGGGGTGAGGCGCGCGGCTCACATCATTCTAACCATTGGCGGTCTGTCCGCCTGGCTGGCTGTGACGCCAAACGCGCCGGCCGCGAGCGTTACGCTGGCTTGGGACCCGAGCCCTGACACGAACGTGGTGGGGTATTATATCTATTTCGGCCCCGCCAGTGGCGACTATACCAACAAGCTGTCGGCGGGCCCGGCCCTCACGCTGACCGTGCCGGGGCTGGCCCCGGGCGGCCGGTACTACTTCTCAGCGACGGCAGTAGATGCGACGGGCTTGGAAAGCGAATTCTCGGAGGAGGTGAGCACCAACCTACCGCCTGTCGCCACGAACCTGCCGCCGGTGGCCAATCCCGCCATCGTGCAGGTTGCCGAGGACCAGACCGTTGCCATAACCCTCACCGGCAGCGATCCGAACAACGACCCGTTGTCGTTCCAGATTGTGGCGAACCCCGCCAACGGAACGCTGATTGGCACCCCGCCGAATCTGACTTACCGCCCGACACCGAATTACTTCGGCTCCGACAGCTTCACCTTCCGCGTCCGCGACGGCTTTGCCGACTCGGCGCCCGCAACCGTTTCCATCACCGTCACGCCGGTGAACGATCCGCCGACCCTGAACGCCCTGGCCGCCCGAACGGTTAATGAAAACGCGGCGGCGCAAAATGTCACCCTTTCGGGAATCGGCGCGGGAGCAACCACTGAGGCGGACGTGCTGACCGTGACGGCGGTTTCCAGCAATCCGGGTGTGGTGCCGCATCCGACCGTGGCCTACACCAGTCCGGCGGCGACCGGCATTCTGACCTTCCGACCGGCGACCAACGCGTATGGCTCCGCCGTCATCACTGTGACGGTGAACGACGGCCAGGCCCAGAACTCGACCCTTTCCCGCAGCTTTACCGTCACGGTCAATGCCGCGCCGCGGATTTCGCCCATTGCCAGCCAGCCCGCGATTGCCGGTGTGGCGACTGGGCCCATTCCGTTCACCGTGAGCGACCCCGACGATGCGGCGGGGGGACTGACTTTGACCGCGGCATCGTCACTGCCAGCCGTGGTGCCGGTCAGCAACATCGTTTTTGGGGGGTCCGGCAGCAATCGCACGGTGACCATTACGCCCCTGGCGGACAAGGTGGGTAATGCGACCATCAGCGTGGCGGTCAGTGACGGCAAGACCTCGATGTCCACCAGCTTCATTCTGGCGGTGACGGCCCCCAAGCCGGGGACCAACACGGCGCCATACCTCTCGGAAATTGCGGCCCAAGTCGGCACGCAGGACAAGACCACCGGCCCCATCCCGCTGACGGTCGGCGATGCCGAAACGGCGGCGACCAGTCTGACGCTCTCGGCAACGTCCTCGAATCCGGGTCTCCTGGCCCTGACCAACATTATCTTTGGCGGGTCCGGCAGCAATCGCACGGTTACCCTGATTCCGAACACCGGCCAGACCGGGTTGACCTATGTCA
Source organism: Verrucomicrobiota bacterium (assembly GCA_029974925.1). Lineage (GTDB taxonomy): Bacteria > Verrucomicrobiota > Verrucomicrobiia > Limisphaerales > UBA8199 > JARKQH01. The sequence goes on along the minus strand of JARKQH010000034.1, from coordinate 3,511 downwards.
CCATTACGGTTAGCGACAGCCAGGCAGTCGCCAGCCGGACGTTCTCCTTTGACGTGTTGCCGCCGGGCGTTGCGGTTGCACTGAAGAAAGTGGGGGATGGGAAGGTCGGGGGCGCACTCGCGGGCACCACCTACACTGCCATGGCGGCAGCCGAACCCGGCAGCGCGTTTGTGGGCTGGACCGGCAGCATTACTTCGTCCGCGCCGACCCTCACCCTCACCCTGCGCAAGAAGATACTGCTGCAGGCCAATTTCGCCCCGTTCGAATTCCGGGTGAATGGCAACGGCCGGGTTTCGCCCAACATCGGGGCAGCCCGCAGCCTTGTCTTTGGCCGCCGTTACACGCTGACGGCCATTCCCAATGACGGATACGAATTTGCCGGCTGGACCGGCAGTGTGACGTCCGCTTCATCCACTATTTCGCTGGTGTTGCAGACCAACACCGTTTTGGGCGCAACGTTTGTGCCCAGCCCGTTTGTTCCTGTGGCGGGGCTTTACGACGGCTTGTTCCACGAGGAGGACCAGGTCACGCACCAGAGCTCGGGTTTCTTCCGGTTGTTGCTCACCAAGCGGGGCTATTATACGAGCCGGGTCCTGATCAACGGCAAAGCCTACCAGTTCACCGGCCGCTTTGCCTTGGATTGCCGGGCCACCAACGTGATCAGCCGGTTGGGGGCGCCGCCGCTTACCCTCCGGCTCCTGCTGGGCACGGGCCCGACCGCAGACCAGATCACGGGGGAGGTTACTGATGGCGTGTGGAAAGCGGCCTTGGCCAGCGACCGGGCCATGTATCGGACCGCTACGGGGGGCTCGCCGATCGCGGGCCGTTATACCGTGGTCGTGCCGGGCTCGGAAACCGCCGGGCCGGTCACGATGGGCGACGGGTATGCCGGGGCGCTGGTCAATACTCAGGGACTGGCTTTGGTGAGCGGCAAGCTGGCGGATGGGGCTGCTTTCCTGGCCAGCGCCTATGTCTCGAAGAAGGGCCAGTGGCCCCTCTACCTGCCGCTCTACGCCGGGAAAGGTTCGGTGCTGGGCTGGCTGACCTTCGCCAACCGTCCCGACGACGACCTCAACGGCCTGGTGAGCTGGATCAAGCCGCCGATCGCCGGGGCGCAGTATTATCCCGGTGGATTCAGCCTTGAATCCTTGGTCATTGGCTCGGCCTACCTCAAGCCGATGGGGGCGACCAATCACATCGTCAAGCTGGATGACGCCCACCTTGCCTTCGTTGGGGGCAATCTGACCGCGAACTTCACCAATTCCATCACCTTGGGCAACTTCAGCCAGGTTTCAAACAACAGTACGAATGGGCTTTTGCTCACCTTTAACCTCGCCAATGGACGGTTCTCCGGACAGGTTCGCAATCCGCTGACGCGGGATGTGCGCAGCTTTGGGGGAGTGGTATTGCAAAAGCGAGACGAAGGTTACGGCTCGCTGTTCGGCACCAATCAAACCAGTCGCGTCATTCTCGCCGAGTAATCGGCGGTGCGCCCCGGCGGGGACGGTTTCATGGGTTGCCGTCCCCGCCGCTCTTTTTACGGGAGAGGTTCAGCCGGCCGGCGGCTGCCACTCCCGGGAAATCCGCTCGATCTGCCAGGCGCGGCCGGTGCTGTTATCCAGCTCGAGCAGCGCCCCCTGCAGCAGAACCCGGCCCTTGGCGACCTCGAAACGCTGCGGCATGCCGGTGAGGAAACGGCGGATGATGGGTTCGATTTCGCGTCCAATGACGCTGTCGTGAGGCCCGGTGAATCCGCCATCGGACAAGTAAGCCGTGCCACCCGGGAAGACCTGCTCATCGGCGGTTTGCACGTGGGTATGGGTGCCGACGACCGCGCTCACGCTGCCGTCAAGCATGCGCGCCAGCGCCACCTTTTCCGAGGTGGCCTCGGCGTGGAAATCCACGAAAATGATGGGGGTTTCCTGCCGCAGACGTTTGACTTCCTCCAGGACGCAAAGAAATGGGTTCTCGAGCGCCGGCATGAAAGTGCGTCCCTGCAAATTGATTACCGCCACAGGCGGCATCCCTTCTTTGCGCACCACGGCGCTGCCCCGGCCCGGCGTGTCCGGCGGGTAGTTGAGGGGGCGCAGAAATCGGGGTTCGTTTTGAATCAACTCCATGACTTCCTTCTGATCCCAGACGTGGTCCCCGCTGGTAATGATATCCACGCCGGCGGAAAAAATTTCCTCGGCAGTCTTGGGCGTGATGCCCGAGCCGCCAGCCGAATTCTCGCCATTGGCCACCACGACATCCACCCGCAAGGTGCTTCGCAGCGCCGGCACCAACTCCTTGACTGCCCGCCGCCCCGGCTGGCCCACAATATCCGCGATAAAAAGCAACTTCACCTCGCCACACTACGCCCCGCACGCCCCCCCGCAAGCTGTTTCCGGTCAGCCACCCCCGAAGGACGGCCGGACCGGTCCGCGGGCGCTCGGGCTTGATGGGGTTCTGCGTGCCCTTCGGGATGTGAAGGCGGCGGTTCGCCTGCCAGAGGGCAGTCATACTTCTGCCGTCATCCGTGCCCGGGGCCGGCCGACTTGCGGAAGCCGGGAAACCGCGCCGGCCGGGGTGGGGACAGCGTGTAACCATAACTGGTGACATGCAGGGGACAGGGAACCTGATATAGTAATGGCGTGTTGACGATGCAAAAACGCAGTAGATCAGACCGTGTGTGGCTGATAGGGCGTATGTCTGCGGCGCCGCGTCGGGTGAGAATTTAATGCTGTTCTCATTGTAGAATGTGCTGAAAAGCCGGGTGAAAAGCCCGGCTTTTTGGCGTACCGGGGTGGGGGGGGAATTGCAGCCGTGCGGAGGGAGTCCCGGGTTGACACGCGAAGCCGGGGGGGAGTGCATCCTTGCGCAGTGGGATGCAAGCCGTTTTTGCGCGCGAAAACTCCAGCGTGACCGTAAACGACGGCAAGGCGCGCCCTCCCCGCTTTCGGGGAGTGGACGCGGCCGGTTCGAACCTCATAGACTCGTCGCAACTTTACGCCCTCAATCCCATGCTGTCTCCGACACGCGGAGCCAGGAGGGAGGACTGACGGAGCGAATAGCGTAATCCGCCGATGGCCAAAGAGTTTCGCCTGTGAACTTGAGGCCGGCGGCACAACCAGAAAAAGCAGATGAACAGAACAACACCCAAGAACGCGATCCTGATAGGCGCCCTGGTGGGCGTCATGGTGGCTGCCCCAGGGATGGCCGCCACCCTTCGATACGTTGGCAGCGGGGACTATAACGACCTTTTTTCTGTCACCGGCGTGAACGGCTGGCAGGACGGGGGCACCGGCCCCGGCGGCTTGCCCGGCTCGGCGGATACTATCCGCTTCAACTGGGGGAACAACACCGTGACCTTGACCAACGTGGCTCCCGATCATGGGCACCAACGGGCCCGGCGGCACGCTGATTATTACCAACGGCGGCATTCTGACCTGCGGGACGGAGAATGCCAGTGTCATCGGCTGGAACAGCAACGCGGTCATGATCGTGGAGAACGGCGGCGCCGCGACCTTTG
>JARKQH010000441.1 GCA_029974925.1 Verrucomicrobiota bacterium | reverse complement strand
GTCCACCTCGGCGAAGCGCCGCATCTTCCAGCGCCGGAACAGGTAGTCGGCGTTGTAAATGGTGCCGTTGTGGGTGCCGATCACCTCCCCGGCGCGGATCGGGTGGTTGTTGCGGTTGACCCGCTCGTCCCCTCGGGTGCGCCACCGAGTATGGCCGAGCAGGAGCGTGGCGCGGTTGTCCATAGAGGCAAGGAGTTCGGCGAAGGCCTTGTCCGTGACGAACCGCTCGGCCGTCACCGGCCGCTTGAAGAGCCGGTGTCCGCCGTCGGTGTCGAGCCACGCCGCGCCGGTGGCGTGGGGCCCGCGCTCCTCGCTCAGCAGCAGCAGGCGGGTGAAGAGCCAGGTGAGGTGCTCCCGCTCCTCGACGCGCCGCCGTTTTTTTCCGAAGATGACGCCAGCGAGCCCGCACATCAGGGTTTCCCTCCCTGCGGATCGACGATGAACCCGCGGAAGAAGCCTTCGGCGTATTCCTTCGGGTGCGCCTCGATCCAGCGCGCGGCATCGGGATATCCGAGCTCCCCGGCCAGCCGGGCGACGACCGGCCGGTCGAGCATGTTGGTCAGCCCCGAGAGCCGGACCGTGTCGATGCCCTGCCAGACCAAGGCGGGAACCGGTATCCGCGCGGGTTTGTCGTCCTTCACCACGGCAAGGCCGTGTTTGATCAGGGCATCGAGGAAGGATGCGGCCTTTTCCTCGGGCGTGTCGCCCCGGACCGTAAGCTCGACGCCGGACAGCATCTTGGCGTTGCGCAGGACCATGTCGATGTAATCCTCGAGGCCCCGCTGGTCGGAAAAGAGCGTGGCTCCTTTCATGGCCAGGACCACGTCGGTCACCGTCGCCCCGGTGAAGATTTCGCCGTCGCCTTCCAGCGGCTGCCCATTGAGGGCGGTGTTTCGAATCAGCACTCTCATGACGCGCCTCCTTGCGTCCCGCCGGTTTCGGCCCCTGAAAACGCCGGAGGCCGGGTTTCGGGCCCGGCCTCCGTGAGGGGTTCCACCTTTGGGGCGGATTGTTCGTTTGGTTTCACTCTGCCGCGTTTGAAGGCCGAGTCCCCCGGCAGGGCGGCGATCAGATGCTTGCGCGCGGTCTTGAACTCGTCGCCGATGAGCCCCAGGTGGAGCAGGAAGACCCGGAAGTCGTACCGGGCGCTCTGCGGATCGAAAGGCCGCTTGCGGCTCGATGCAGCCCGGCCGTTCAGCGCCTTGGCCGCCACGGCCAGGACCAGTTGGATGTAGGCTTTCACCTTTCCCGCGTGGAGCGTCCCCTCGAACCAGCGGAACTCGACCGTGCCCCGGTACCAGACGTTGTGCAGGTTCACCCCGTGGTAGCGGGTGCTGTCGTA
>JARKQH010000407.1 GCA_029974925.1 Verrucomicrobiota bacterium | reverse complement strand
GCCATTTGAAGAAGCTCTGAAGAAACTCGAGGCCATCGTGGAAGCGATGGAATCGGAGGATTTGCCTTTGGAGACACTCATCACCCGCTATGAGGAAGGCATGAAACTGGCACGGGTTTGCCAGCAAAAGCTGGCCCAGGCGGAGACCCGGATCCAGGTTCTGGAGCGCGATGCGAGCGGTGAGCTCAAGCTGCAGCCGCTCGCGGTGGAGCCGCCCGAAGCAACCTAAGCATCCCATGAGTCAATATCTTGAGATGGTGGACAGTCCGGTTCACGTCAAGAAGCTGACCGTGAACCAATTGCAGGTCCTGGCGGAGGAAATCCGGCAGGAGCTGATCACGGTGCTGTCCCGCAACGGCGGCCATTTGGGGCCCAACCTGGGCGTGGTGGAACTGACCCTGGCACTGCATTACGTCTTTAACACCCCCAAAGACAAATTTGTCTGGGATGTCAGCCACCAGGCCTACGTCCACAAGATTCTGACCGGACGGAAGAACCGGTTCCACACCCTGCGCACCACCGGCGGCATCAGCGGCTTCGCGCTCCGCTCCGAGAGCGAACACGATTGCTATGGCGCCGCGCACGCGGGCACCGCGCTCTCGGCGGCCCTGGGCATTTGCGCCGGACGGGACCGCCGCGGAGGGGACGAGCACGTGGTGGCCATCTTCGGCGACGCCGCCCTGACAAACGGGATTTCGTTCGAAGCGCTCAACAACATTGCCCATACCACCAAACGGTTCATCGGCATCCTGAACGACAACGAATGGAGCATCGCCAAAAATGTGGGGGCGATCTCCACCTACCTCAACAAGCTCATCACGCACCCCTCTTACAACAAGCTGGCGCGCGACTTCGAGCGGTTTCTGCGCCGGCTGCCCAAGGGCGAGGTCGCCCTCAAGCTGGCCCACAAAGCCGAGGAGGGGTTCAAGGGCGCGCTGGCCGAAGTCGGCCTGACGCCGAATGTCACGCAGGGAGCCGAGGGCCGCGGTGGCTATGGCAGCAGCCTGATTTTCGAGGAGATGGGGCTGCGCTATCTTGGTCCGATAGACGGCCACGACCTGCCGCTGTTGATTCAAACCCTCGAATTCGCCAAAACCTGCGACCATCCCATCGTCATTCACGTCCTCACCAAGAAGGGCAAAGGCTTCGAAGCCGCCCAGCGGAACCCGGAGAAATTCCACGGCTTGGGACCCTACGACGTGCATACCGGCGCCACGCCGCCGGTGAAGGCGGGCACCCCGCCCAATTGGCAGGATGTTTTCGGCCAGGCCATGGTGCGTTTGTGCCAGAAGGATTCCACGCTGGTTGGGATTACCGCGGCCATGCCCAGCGGCACCAGCCTGAAGCTGCTCGAAACCGCCATGCCCGACCGGTATTACGACGTGGGCATCGCCGAAGAGCACGCGGTCCTGTTCGCCTGTGGCCTGGCTACCATGGGGTTTCATCCCGTTTGCGCCATCTACTCCACCTTCCTCCAGCGCGCCTACGACTGTGTGGTTCATGACGCCGCGCTGCAGGACCTGCCGGTGATGTTCTGCATGGACCGCGCCGGGCTCTCCGCCCAGGACGGGCCCACTCATCACGGTCTGTTTGACATCGCCTACCTGCGTCACGTGCCCAACTGCATCCTCATGGCGCCCAAGGACGAGGATGAACTGGTGGACATGATGTTTACCGGAACCCACGAGCCGCATCCGACCTTCATCCGCTATCCGCGCGGCCCGGCCGTCGGGGTGCCCATCAAGGACCAGCCGCGGCTCATCGAAATCGGCAAAGCCGAAATCCTGCGCAGCTTCGCCAACCACGGCGGACACAAGGTGGCCTTGTTCCCCTTGGGCAACATGATGGCCCTGGGCCGCCAGGCCGCCGACCAACTCCTGGCGGAAGGCTACGACGTCGCCCTCATCAACCCGCGATTTGTCAAACCCCTGGACGCCGGCGTGTTCGAGTTCTTTGGCCGCGCCGCCGAGGTGGTCGTCACCTTCGAAGACCACGTCCTCATGGGCGGCTTCGGCAGTGCGGTGCTGGAGCTGTTCAACGAGAAGCGCATCACCACCCCCGTCTTTCAAATCGGCTGGCCGGACCAGTTCATCGAACACGCCAGTTCCGTCGAGGACCTCCGCAACAAATACGGCGTCACCGCCGAGGCCGCCGTCGCCCGGGTCAAAGCCGAATTCGGAGCCGCCAAAACTCGGGCCCGGCGGGACGACTTTGTTGCGGCCTGAACCGGGCGTTGACCCAAAACCTGCCGTGTGGTCGCGGGAGGGGCGCGCGTGGCGTCGCTTGCTGCAAGCCGCGGGCGTGCCGCTCTGGAGGCCGTCCGGCCAACTGCCAGGCCCTGAATCCCGCCAGAACAAAAACGGTCGGGTTACGCGGCCGGGCGCCGGGCGGCTTGCACGTCGGGCGCGACGGGAGCTGGCTGCAGTTGTTGCAGATGGGTCAGGGCATACAGCATTACGTAGGCAACAAACAGAAAGATGGCGAAGAGGAGGGGGAAGGCGTAGGAGGTGGAATGGGCGAACGGGTCGGCGGCCCAGTTTCCGATGCCCTGCCACAGCGCC
>JARKQH010000406.1 GCA_029974925.1 Verrucomicrobiota bacterium | reverse complement strand
CGAGGGGGCGCGGGCGTTGACGGGCTGGACGTATGACCGAGCGCGGCAGCGCTTCGTGGACCGCCCGGCCTGGCATGACCCCGGACACAAGGTCATTTTTGGAAAGGAAGGAAACTTTGACGGAGAGGAATTCCTCGAGTTGATCGTGGCTCGGCCAGCGGCAGGACGATTCATCACCCGAAAACTGTGGCGGTTTTTTGCGGGGACGGAACCCTCGGAGGAATTGGCGGCTGCGCTGACGAGTTTGTTCCGGCGAAGCGGAAACGAGTTCAAACCGCTGCTGCGGGCGATATTCCGCTCCGAGGAGTTTTACAGCCCCGCCGTGCGGCGCAATCAGGTCAAGAGTCCGGTCCAATGGCTGATTGGCAGTGTCCGAATGCTGGAGCGGGAATTGCCGCCGCCGGAGGTGTGTGCCGCGATGCTGCGCACCATGGGGCAGGATTTGTTTGCGCCGCCAAACGTGAAGGGATGGGAGGAGGGGGTGGGCTGGATCACGACGAATACCTTGATGGCGCGCTACAATCAGGCGGCGGTGCTGGTGTATGGAGAGCCGGACGGTGTTGCGGGGCGGGCGCCCGCGGCTCAAACGGCCAGGGGAGCAGGGGCTAAAAGGAAAGGGGGCGCAGGGCAGCCGGGCGGTGCCGCGGCGACGTCGCCCGAGGCGCCGGGCGCCCGCCCGGCGGCTGGGGGAGTGGAGGTGAAGCGAATCCTCTCGGACGCCCAACGGTCCAGCAAGGAGGAGTTGATCGGCGCGCTGGAACAGCGCTTGTTGCAGGCGCGGTTGAAGCCCGAGCACCGGCGGGTGTTGCGCGAATACCTTGACTCCCAGGGCGCGCTGGATGAGGCCGGCATTTTGAATGCGATCCGGCTGGTCATGAGCACGCCCGAGTATCAGGTTGCTTGAAGGTCGAGAACATGAAGAAGGAACTGACATTCCAAACCCGGCGCGAATTCCTGCGGCACGCAGTGCTGGGCGGGGCGTTGACCTGGACGGTGCCGGCGTTTCTGGCCCATACGTTTGCCGCCCTGGCCGCGCAGGGGACAGGACGGCGCGTTCAGGCGGCCACCGGCCGAGACGGGACGATTCTGGTGGTGCTGCAGATGGCGGGAGGGAACGATGGGTTGAACACGGTGGTGCCTTACGCGAACGATGAGTATCACCGGGCGCGTCCGCGGCTGGGATTAGCCGGCGACAAGGTGCTCAAGCTCACGGATGAGTTGGGCTTGAACCCGGCCCTGGTGGGATTCAAGGCCCTGTACGATGGCGGCCAACTGGCCATTGTGCAAGGGGTTGGTTACCCGAATCCCAACCGGTCGCATTTCCGTTCCACGGAGATTTGGCAGACGGCCAGTGAGGCCAATCGGTCTGAGCGCTACGGATGGATCGGACGCTATTTTGACGCGGCGTGCGGGGGCGGTGACGCGGACGTGGGCGTGAGCGTGGGACGGCAAATGCCCCAGGCATTCAGGGCGAAACGCCCCAAGGGAATCAGCCTGGATAACCCGCAGACTTATCGCTTTATGACCTCGGGCCGGCCGCGGCCCGGACAGAAGGATGCGCTGGAGGAGTCCTTTCGGAAGTTGAACCAGGTGGATGAAGCCGCGGCTGAGCATCCGGGGGGCACGCTTGCGGCGATTGGCGGCGCGGGCCCGGTTGACGGCTCGGCGTTGGACTTCGTCGAGCGAACGGCGCTCGAGGCGCAGGTTAGCTCGGACCGAATTCGAGCCATCGCCGGCCGGGGCACGAGCCAGGCGGCCTATCCGGCGTCGAACTTGGGCAATTCGTTGAGGCTCGTGGCTCGGTTGATCGGGGGCGGAATGCCCACGCGGGTTTATTACGTGTCGCAGGGCGGCTACGATACCCACACGAACCAACTGGCAGCCCAGGAGCGTTTGCTGAAGGACTTGAGTGATTCGGTGCAGGCGTTTGTAAAGGATCTGAAGGCCCAGGGCCAGCTCGCCCGCGTGCTGCTCATGACCTTCAGCGAGTTTGGCCGGCGGGTGGCCGAAAATGCGAGCGGGGGGACGGATCACGGAGCGGCAGCGCCCCTGTTTGTGGTCGGGGAGCGGGTCAAGGCGGGGTTGGTGGGGCGGCATCCCAGCCTGGCGCCGGACCAGTTGTTTCGAGGGGATTTGAAGCACACGCTGGATTTTCGCTCGGTGTATGCGACCCTGCTCGAGGACTGGCTCGAAACCCCAAGTTTGCCGCTCCTGGGGAAGGCTTTTCCAAAGATCGGGTTGGTGTAAGACGGCCGCGGAGCGGCGGATGCCGGTGTCCGGCATGCCCCTGCCGCCGGATCGTGGTTTCCGGGATGGCCGGCGCCGGCAAATGATGGTGGATCATGCGGCCGAATGAGTGTGAGTATGTCAGAACAACGTAATACTTCCGGGCCAAGGGAACGGCCGGAGCCGAAAGGCGGCTGCCGGGCGGTCCTGGTTTACCAGGATTTTGAGATGGCTTTGCGGGGCAGGGCGGTTTGTGATTTATTCGCGCGGGAGACCGGGTTCTGCGGTGACACGGAATTGACGGTATGGAACTACAGTCTGCTGGAATCACCGGACCTGGCGCGGGCGGCGGGGGTTTGCTTGCAGGAGGCCGACCTGGTGGTGTTTGCGGCGCGCGACTGTAACCGC
>JARKQH010000373.1 GCA_029974925.1 Verrucomicrobiota bacterium | reverse complement strand
TCAGGAACGGCTCGACCGGTTCGCTGCCTGGTCCATCACCCATGTGCCCCGGTCGCAAAACGCCCGCGCCGACCAGTTGGCCAACAGGGGGATTGATCAACACGGCGGTTGAGGGTATGTTCATGTGCCGTCATGCCGCCGACCAAGCTAGAGGGGTGAATGCATGATCGCTCCGGCCTCGTGCCGGGGAGGAAAGTCCGAACACCACAGGGCGCGGTGGTTCGTAACGCGAACTCCGGGCAACCGGGGGAAAGTGCCACAGAAAACACACCGCCGATGGGGCGCGCAGGCGCCCACAGGCAAGGTTGAAATGGCGAGGTAAGAGCTCACCGCCCCCATGGCGACATGGGGGGCAAGGCAAACCCCACCGGGTGCAAGACCAAATAGGGAGGCGTTTGAGGGCGGCCCGCCTGAAGCCTCCGGGTAGGTTGCACGAGATGCCGGGCGACCGGCATCCCAGTTAAATGATCATGGTCCGCTTTCGGGCGGAAACAGAATTCGGCTTACAATTCACCCCTCTTTTTCTCACACCGTGGACAACAACACCCTGCAGCCGCCCTGTGCCGGGGTCATCATTCCGGCCGGGGGGATCGGCGCCCGCTTCGGCGCTTCCCATCCCAAACAGTTCCTCGACCTGGCCGGGACGCCGATGCTGGTGCGCACCTGCCGGGCCTTCCTTGAGGTCACCGCCATCCGCTGGCTGGTGGTGGCCGCTCCCAGCGCCTACCTGGATCAAACCATCGAGCTGCTCCACACCCACTTGACGCCCGGACAGACCGATCGCCTGCGGGTGACCGTCGGCGGCGCCACCCGCCAGGATTCGGTACGCGCCGGGTTGAACGCCCTGCCGCCGGAGATCGAGCTGGTCCTGGTCCATGACGCGGCCCGCCCCTTGGTCGACCGGGCCACCATTCTCCGCTGCCTGCGCGGGGCTGCCGAACAGGGCGCGGTGATCGCCGCGGTGCCGGTCAAGGATACGCTCAAAAACGTGGCCGATTCGGGCGTCATCCGCCACACCGTTGACCGCTCCGGCCTCTGGCAGGCCCAGACGCCGCAGGCGGCGCGCAGGTCGCTGTTGCAACGGGCCTTTGCCTGGGGCGAGCAGCAGGGCTTTGTCGGCACCGACGAGGCCTCGCTGCTGGAGGCCGCCGGTATCCCGGTACGGGTGGTGGAAGGCAGCGAACGCAATTTCAAAATTACCCGCCCAGAAGACCTGCGGTTGGCCGCCGCCCTGGTGCAGGAGGAACGGAGCATGAAGATAGGTCACGGTTTCGATGCCCATCGCCTGGTCCCTGGCCGCAAGCTGATCCTCGGTGGAGTGACCATCGACTATGCCCTGGGCCTGGACGGCCATTCCGACGCCGATGTCGTGGCCCACGCCCTGACCGATGCCCTGCTTGGCGCCCTGGGCGCCGGCGACATCGGCCGTCATTTTCCGGACTCCGATCCCCGGTACAAGGGAATCGACAGCCTGCTGTTGCTCGCCCAGGTGCAGCACCTGGCGGAAAGCCGGGGATACGCGCTGAGCAACGCCGACATTACCATTGTCTGCCAGCAGCCCAAGCTGGCGCCGCACCTGGCCGGAATGCAGATCAATCTGGCCCGCTGCTGCAAGGTCGCACCCGCGGCCATCAATATCAAGGCAACCACTACCGAAAAAATGGGATACACCGGACGAGGCGAGGGCATTGCCGCCCATGCCGTCGTCCTTGTGAGGTCTGAGCATGGATGTGAATAGAGAACGACTGGCCGCCAACTTCATTGAACTGTGCGAAATCGACAGCCCATCGCGCCGGGAAGGACGCATCTCTCGGCGTTTGCAGGAACTTTTTCGCGACATGGGGGCAACAGAGATCATCGAGGACGATTCCAGCGCCCAAACCGGTTCGGAATGCGGCAACCTGATCATCCGCTTCGACGGCACCTTGCCGCTGACGCCAATCTTCTTTTCCTGCCACATGGACACGGTACAACCCGCCGAGGGGGTGCGGGTCAAACGCAGCGGCGACCTGTTCACCAGCGCCGGCGACACCATTCTCGGCAGCGACGACAAATCCGGGATCGCGGCCTGCATCGAAGCCCTGCGACTGATGCGGGAAAACGGCACTGCCCACCGCCCGGTGGAACTGGTGATCACCACCTGCGAGGAGATCGGCCTGATCGGCGCCAAGGCCCTCGACCCGGCGCTGGTACGGGCCAAGGAAGGCTATGCCCTTGACTCCAGCGGCTTTGCCCGCGTTGTTACCCATGCCCCGGCCCTCAACCGGGTGTACATCACCATCAACGGCGTGGCGGCCCATGCCGGCCTCCATCCGGAATGGGGCGTCAATGCCATGATCCTCGCCGGTCAAGCGTTGGCCAAGGTGCGCAGCGGCCGCATCGACGAGGAAACCACGGTCAACTTCGGCACCATCAGCGGCGGCACGGCCTGCAATATCGTCCCGGAACGGGTGATGATCGAGGCCGAGGTGCGCAGCCATTCGCTGGACAAGCTGGAGCGGGTGACGGAGGAAATCCGCGAGATTTTCAATGCCGCCATCGCCGCCTGGTCCGACCCGACCGGTTCGGCCAAGGGCGTGCCTTCGGTCAACATCGAGGTGCGCCAGGATTTTTCCGTGATGGGGCTGAGCCCGGACAATCCGGTGCTACGGCGGGTGGAGGCGGCCGCGCGATCAATCGGCATGGAATTGAGTTACGAGAAGGCGGGCGGCGGCAGCGATGCCAATATCTTCAACGGCCATGGGCTGGCCACGGCGATCATCGCCACCGGCATGACCAACGTCCATTCCACCAGCGAACAGGTGGAACTGCAGGACATGGTCGACCTGACCCGGCTGCTGATCGCCCTGTTGACCGAGCCGTCCTGCTAACCGGTACGGAAATGCTCAGCGGATGGACACCAGCCCCGGATCGGTTGCCCGAACCTCGCCGATAATCCCGCAGGCCGGCGCATACCCTTCCCGGCCGAGCCGCTCCAGCAACTGTTCGGCGGTTGCCCGATTGAGCGACAGCAACAGGCCGCCCGAGGTCTGCGGATCGTAGCCGATCATCTCCAGGCTGTCCATCGCCGGCAGCGCCGAGCGGACCCACTGCCGGTAAAATTCCCGGTTCCGGTAGGCGCCTTCGGGGATAATGCCCATGTCGGCAAATCCGCGCGCCTCGGCCAGGATCGGCAGTTGGGCTTGGTCAACATGAAGGGAAACCTTCGAGGCCTCGGCCATCTCGTGGAGGTGGCCAAAGAGGCCGAACCCGGTGATGTCCGTACAACCGTGGACCCCGGCCCGCAAGTTCTCATCCCTGTTGAGGAGTTCCATCGGCAGCCGGTTGAGGGTGGCCAGCAGTTCCACCAGCTGTTGTTCCAGCGCAGTTCCCGCCAATCCACCCTTGATCGCGGTCGAGAGGATGCCGGTGCCCAGCGGTTTGGTGAGCAGCAACACGTCGCCCGGGCGTGCGCCGCTGTTTTGCAGCACCCGCTGCGGATGGACCAGGCCGGTCACCGCCAGACCGTACTTCAACTCCGCATCCTCGATCGAGTGGCCGCCCACCAAGAGGGCGCCGGCCTCACGGATCTTGTCCAGCCCCCCTTCCACCACCCGGCGGAACACCTCCTGCTCCATGGTTTTGACCGGACAGGCGAGAATGTTCATGCACAACAGCGGCCGGCCGCCCATGGCGTAGACATCGGACAGGGCGTTGGCGGCGGCGATGCGGCCGATATCGTAGGGATCGTCGACAATGGGAGTGAAAAAATCCACAGTCTGGATCAGGGCGGTGGTGTCATCAAGGCGGTACACCCCGGCGTCGTCGCAGGTCTGCGTGCCCACCAGCAGGTTGGGGTCGTGTGGCAGGTCGAGTCCGCACAGTATCCGGCCCAGGTCCCCCGGGCCCAGCTTGGCGGCTCAGCCCGCAGCCTTGACGGTGGCGGTCAGTTTGATCGGTAGGGTAGTCATGGCAGGGATCGATGTTGAAATGTTCCGTGGTTCTTGCTGCAATATTCTGTGAGAATACCCGATATTTTGTTGAAAAAAAACGTGTAATCTGGTTGTAAATAACCTTCTTCAAGAGCGCTGGATCGACACAAGTACAGGCACAAGGAAAATGTCCTTTGTGCCTTTCGATTTTTGGCGCCACCCGACATTTTTGTAGGCTGTGGATATGAACACAAACGGACCACATCAGGATCTCTCGACAAAACCCCGGCATGAATGCGGTATCTGCGGGGTTTTCGGTCACCAGGATGCCGCCAAACTCGTCTATTTCGGCCTGTATGCCCTGCAGCACCGAGGCCAGGAGAGCGCGGGCATCGTTGCCGGCGACGGCAAGAAGGTCGTGCTGCACAAGGACATGGGCCTGGTGGCCGACGTCTTCAGCGAGCGCACCCTACAGCGCCTCTCCGGTCATCTGGCCACCGGCCACGTCCGTTATTCCACCACCGGCGAATCGAACATCATCAACACCCAGCCGTTCATGGCCACCCACAAGGGGCTCGCGCTCAGCGTCGCCCACAACGGCAATCTGGTCAATTCCATTGCCCTCCGCCGACACCTGGAACAACAGGGATCGATCTTCCAGACCACCATGGACAGCGAGATCGTCATCCACCTGATGGCCCGTCACATCGACCGCGGCTTGCAGGAGGCGATCAAAACCACTTTTTCCTGCATCCAGGGCGCCTATTCGCTGCTGCTCATGACCCCGGACACCATGATCGCGGTCCGCGACCCCAACGGCTTCCGGCCGCTCTGTTTGGGAGTGCTCGACAACGGCGCCCATGTGGTCGCCTCCGAGACCTGCGCCCTGGACCTGATCGAGGCCGAGTACATCCGCGACGTCGAGCCCGGCGAAGCGCTGATCATCAACGACAAGGGCCTGACCTCGCTCTTTCCCTGGGCGCCGGCGCAAAAGAGCTACTGCATCTTCGAACACGTCTACTTCGCCCGGCCCGACAGCGACGTTTTCGGCTTCAATGTCTACGCGGCCCGCAAACGGATGGGCGAAATCCTCGCCCGGGAAGCGCGCATCGAGGCCGACTTCGTCATGCCCTTTCCCGATTCGGGGAACTACGCGGCCATCGGCTATTCCAACGCCTCGGGCATCCCGCTGGAGATGGGCATGATCCGCAACCACTACGTCGGCCGGACCTTTATCCAGCCGACCCAGTCGATGCGCGACTTCTCCGTCCGGGTCAAACTCAATCCGGTTCGTTCGCTGCTCACCGGCAAGCGGGTGATTATCGTCGAGGACTCCATCGTCCGCGGCACCACCGGCCGCAGCCGGGTGCAGTCCCTGCGCCGCGCTGGCGCCGCCGAAGTGCACATGGTGGTCAGCTGCCCCCCCACCCGGCACGCCTGCTACTACGGCATCGACTTCCCGTCGAGTTCGCAGCTGGTGGCCGCTGGCAACACGGTCGAGGGCATCCGCGACTACCTGGGGCTCGACTCGCTCCACTACCTCAGTCCCGAGGGGCTGGTGGAGGCCACCGGCCTGAGCCGCGACCACTTCTGCCTGGCCTGTTTCACCGGCGAATACCCGATCGAGCCGGACAAGACCTTTACCAAAGAGGCCTTTTCCGGCTGCGGTTGCTGATCCCCCTGCCGGATGCATGCCTGCGCTCGCCATCGACAGTTATCGTTGTAACGGCTGCGGCAGCTGCTGCGAGATGTGTCCCGAGGTGTTCGGACTTACCCCGCTCACCAGCAGGGCTCAACTGCTCAACCCCGATCAGGAAGTAACCGAGGACGTTCGTCGGGCTGCGGCCTTTTGTCCGAAGAAGTGTATCCTCGTCAGCGGGGAGGATATCGACGCCTGACCAGACCAACGGGGCCAGCCTGCGTCGTCAGTCGGATTCCATCGATTCCCGGCCTGGACCATTCGTGCCGCGACGCCCCTGGGCGGGGTGCATCCTGTTCCCGTACGCGGAGCCAGTGAACCAACCCAAGCAAGGAGGCGACCATGGATCCCGCCGCGCTCATTCCCATTCCCGACGCCATTCCCGTTTCCTGGTGGTGGTTTCAGGCATTCCTGCTGCTCACCTTTTTTCTTCACCTTGTGGCCATGAACGCGATGCTCGGCACAGCGTTCATTGGCCTGGTCAGCCATCTACGCGGTACGAACGATCGTGCCTCCTGTACCGAAGCGATCTCCAGCAACCTGCCCTTCACCATCGCCTTTGCGGTCAACTTCGGCGTGGCGCCACTGCTCTTTGTTCAGGTGCTCTATGGGCATCTCATCTACACCAGTTCCATCCTCATGGCGGTGTTCTGGCTGGCGGTGGTCGGACTGCTCATCATCGCCTATGGATTGGCCTATGTCTACAAAGACCTGTACCCCCGACTGGGAGACGCGCGGCTGGCGGTGATCGGTTTAGCCACCCTGCTGCTGTTGGCCATTGCCTTTATCTTTACCAACAATATCAGTCTCATGCAGAAGCCGATCGCCTGGGATCGCTACTTCGATCAGCCAAGGGGCCTGCTCCTGGCCCTGGATGATCCCATGCTCTTGCCCCGCTACCTCCATTTCATGGTGTCCTCGGTGGCGGTTGGCGGCCTGGCCATCGCCCTCTTTTTCCACTGGCGGCAACGCGGCGGTGATCGCAACGCAGGTGCGTGGGTGGCTTCCGGCTGCCGGTGGTTCAGCTATGCCACCATGGCCAATTTTGCCGTCGGCTTCTGGTTCCTGGCCACCCTGCCCAAAGGAATGCTCACGACAACCATACCCGGCTTGCTCTTGCTCGCGACCCTGGTCGGCGGCATTGCCCTTTCCGTGCCGGCCATTGGCCTCGGCCTGGCTGGCCGGGCCCTCCCCGCCCTCTGGTGCACCCTGGGCACCATCGGCCTGATGGTGCTCGCCCGCAGTCTGCTGCGGACCGTCCTGTTGGCGCCTTGGTTTTCACCGGCGCAACTGCCGGTCAACCCCTCCTCCGCCCCCCTGCTGTTCTTCCTGCTCGTGCTTCTCGCCGGGGTGACGCTGATCGGCTGGATGGTGCGCTTCACCTTGCGTTCGTGCGCAAACCAGGAGGACCGGCCATGAACTATCCGGTCTGGCAGCTCGATGCTTTCGGCGGCGGCCTGTGGATCATCCTCATTGCCGTGTTCCATGTCTACATCGCCCACTTCGCCGTGGGCGGCGGCCTGTTCATCGCGGTGATGGAGACGCGCGTGCAGCGCCTGGGCCTGACGCCCCTCAAGGACTACCTGCGCCGCTACGCCAAGTTCTTCCTGGTCTTCACCATGGTGGTGGGCGGGCTGACGGGCGTGGGCATCTGGTTCAGCGCGTCCATCACCGCGCCCGGGGCCACATCCGTGCTGATCCACACCTTCGTGCTGGGCTGGGCCACGGAGTGGACCTTCTTCCTGGCCGAGATCGTGACCCTGCTGGTCTACATGCGCTCCTTCGAGGCCCAGCGCTCCACCCGC
This sequence comes from Verrucomicrobiota bacterium, assembly GCA_029974925.1. Lineage (GTDB taxonomy): Bacteria > Verrucomicrobiota > Verrucomicrobiia > Limisphaerales > UBA8199 > JARKQH01. The sequence goes on along the minus strand of JARKQH010000373.1, from coordinate 3,834 downwards.
AGGCTGATCCTGGCCTGGCTCTATTTCGTCTTCGCCTTCGGCTCCCTGGCCACGGTGCAGGGGTTCATCTCCTACATGCTCACCCCCGGGGACTGGCTGACCACCCAGCGCTTCTGGGACGGGTTCTTCAACCCCACCTACTGGCCGGGGCTGGCCTTCCGCACCTGCGTCTGCGCCATCCTGGCGGGCATCTTCGGCCTGCTGACCGCCCAGGGCGTGGAGGACGCGGACCAGCGCAAGCGCCTGACGCGCTTCTGCGCCCTGTGGACCATCCTGCCCCTGCCCTTGGCCGGGCTGAGCGGCTGGTGGCACATCGCCGTGCTGCCCCCGGCCCAGAAGGCCCTGGCCCTGGGCGGCAACCCGGAAAACGCCTGGGGCATGCAGGTCTTCCTCTGGGCCGGACCCGTCGTGCTGGCGGGCGCGGCCCTGGCCTGCGTGCGGCTGCCCAGGCTGGGCGCGCGCGTGGTGGCCGTGGTGGCGCTGGCCGCGTCGTTTATGTTCCTGGGCTCCTTCGAGTACATGCGGGAGGCGGGACGCCGCCCCTTCCTGGTGACGGGCTACATCTATTCCAACGGCATCCGCGTCTCCCAGGTGGAGGCGGCCAACCGTGACGGCGTGCTGGCCACGGCGCGCTTCAGCCGCGTCAAGACGATCACGCCGGAAAACCGCATGCAGGCCGGGGAGGAACTCTATTTCCTGGAGTGCTCCAGCTGCCACAGCCTGGGCGGGATCATGCTGGACATCAAACCCCGCAGCGCCAAGTACACCGCCTTCGGCATGGAGTCCCTGCTGACCGGCCTGGGCAAGGTGGGGCGCTACATGCCGCCCTTCGTGGGCACGCAGGAGGAGAAAAAGGCCCTGGCCGCCTGGCTGACCGAGGGCCTGCACGGCCCGGCCAAGCCCGTGGCCGTGACCATTCCCCAGCTGCCGGACCCTCCGGCTCCGGCGTTCAACGACTCCAGCGAGTACGTGCTCACCGTGGCCGCCGACCGGGGCATCAATATGCTGGCGGACGCCGACGGCCGCTGGACCCTGGGCGTGGGCCCGCAGAACCTGACCGCGCAGCTGATCAAGCGCGATCCCTCGCCCATGCTGGTCACCGCCGACATCCAGGTGACCTACGCCGTGGAAAACGGCCCCTCCGGCAACATGCGCCCGGGCGACAAGGCCTTCACCGCCGAGAACATCCGCGCCACGCCCTACGCCAAGGACGGCGCATTCAACCCGTATCCGCTGGTCACGGTGCAGGCCTTCGACAAGGACGGCAAGCTGCTGGCGCAGACCAGCGCCGTGCTGCCCGTGTCCACGGAGCTGGGCTGCAGGAACTGCCACGGCGGTTCCTGGAGCCACGCCGTGGCCGGGATCGCCCCGGACACCGCGCGCGACGTGCTGAAGGCGCACGACCGTCTGAGCGGCACCACGCTGCTGGCCTCGCGGGAGCCGGTGAACTGCCGGTCCTGCCACGCCACGGGCGGGGACGGGCCCATGAGCCTGTCCGCGTCCATGCACGGCCTGCACGCCGTGTACCTGGCGGGCAGGGGGGCGGAAGCCTGCAACACCTGCCATCCCACGGACCCGGCCGGGGCCACCCGCGCCTTCCGCGACCCGCACAACGCCGCCGGGCTGGACTGCACCAGCTGCCACGGCGCGCTGGAGGACCACGCCCTCTCCCTGCTGGCCGGGGAAGCCGCCAGGAACTCCGCGTCCGCCAAGATGCTGATGGCCCTGATTCCCCCGCGCGACGTGCCCAAGCCCCAGCCGCGCTCCCCCTGGATCAACGAGCCCAAGTGCGTGTCCTGCCACGTGGACTACGGTGCGCCCCAGTCCGGCCAGAGCTTCGGCCCCTGGAGCAACGGCGCGTCCGATCTGTTCAAGAACAAGCGCGACGACGTTGGGGCCATGGTCTGCGCGTCCTGCCACGGCTCCGCCCACGCGGTGTACCCGGCCAACAACCCCTACGGGGCCAACCGGGACAACCTGCAACCCCTGCAATACCAGAAGTCCGCCAAGGCCCTGGGCGGCGGCAAGCAGTGCGGCGTCTGCCACGCCATGGATATGGATACTCCGGCCCATCATCCGGGCATGGGGCTGGAATAGCGGGAGAATCGGGGAAGCGCTGCTTCCCCGAACCCCATCGGCAGGGGCAGGCTGCCCCTGCACCCCCATTACGCAAAAGGCCATCGCTTCCGCGATGGCCTTTTGCATTTGGATGTACCAGCAACACAGACTGAAGTTGATGATGTGCGGGTCAAAAGGGGGCATGCCGCCTTGAGATCACACGGAAGTGGATTTTGCGCTTTGCCGGGAATCCAAATAACACGGGCGAACATCCGGAGGCCGGACTCCTCCTCCCGTCCAGCGACACGTGAACAAGGCGGGGTGGGGCGTTCGGGGCCGGAAATGCAGCGATGCTCTTCAAATGCAGCGCTGCATTTCCGGACACGGATGCCCCTCCCCGCCCGCCGCCGCAGTTTCTTCCTCTTCCTACTCCCGGGGCGCGACCAGCCCCAACCGCATTCCCAGGCTGCGCAGTCTGCCCTTCACGAAACGCAGCGGCTTGAACGCCACAGGCGAAAGACACTCAGGCAGACGGAAGCCCGTCGCGTCGAAATCCCCAGGCTGCGCCAACGGATAGCGCACCTGCTCCGCCAGCGCGCCGGGCAACCCCCGCCGCATGGCCTCCCGCCCCAGCGGCGTCGCCTCCGGGGCCAGCCCCAGCAGCAGCGCCAGGGACGTATCCATCGCCACGGGGTTGGCGCTGGCCCCCAACACCCCCAGCGGGAACGGCCTGCCCCGGGCCGGGCCGCTGACGTGCATGGCGCTCACGCCGTCCAGCAGGCTCACGCCCGGCGGCAGGGCCTGGCAGACGTCCATGACCATGGACTCGAACCTGTTGCCGCGCTCCCCGTGGACCTGGTGGGCCACCGCCTTGCGGAACCCGCACACGCAGCCGAAAAAGTTCTTCACCGCCAGCGTCAGGACCATCTGGTCGTGCACCTTGACGCGCGGGATGTTCAGCACGGTGTCGGCATCCAGCGCGTCGGCGCTCAGGCCGATGCTCCCCCCGCGGGTCAGGCGCAGGGGCCGGGGCCGCCCCAGCGTGATCAGCCGCGCGGGCAGTCCGGCCAGGGCCGCGTCCAGGCCGCAGGCCCGCGCCACGATCCCGGCCGTGCCGAAGGCGGGCGAGTCCCCCACCAGGATTTTCGCGCCGCAGTCCGCCAGATAGACGCACGCGGCGCGCACCACCAGCGGGTTGGTGCAGGACAGTGCGGCGTTGGCCGGGGCCACCAGATTCGGCTTCACCAATACCCGCGTTCCGGTGCCGGGACGGAAATCGCAGGCCTCCAGCAGGCGGGCCACGCTCCGCTCCAGGCCCGGATCGCCGTAGTCCGGGCAGCGGGTCAGGAAAACGTCTGTCGTCATGGGCCGGTGCTACACGTCCGGGCGCGATCCGCCAAGCCCGGGGCGTGTTGTGCCTGTCCTTTGGGATTGCCGCTAGGTGTTGGCCGCGCGGGGCAGGGGGGCCGGTTCCTCCTGCCGCCCGGGGCGCTCGCGCCGGTGCAGCATCTCGCTGTTGGCCGCGCCCGGGGCCACCATGGGGAACACCATGGCCGCCGGGTCCACCCGGATGTGGATCAGGCAGGGGCCGTGGTGGGCCATTTCGGCGTCCAGGGCGGCGTCCGGGTCGTCCACGGCGTCCAGGTCCAGGCCCCGGATGCCGAAGGCCCGGGCCAGGGCGGCGAAATCCGTCTCCCCCGCGTAGGTGGAGGCCGAGCGCCTGCCGTAGAACAGCCGCTGCTGCTGCACCACCAGGCCCAGGCTGCGGTTGTCCAG
>JARKQH010000366.1 GCA_029974925.1 Verrucomicrobiota bacterium | reverse complement strand
CTATACGGCTCATCTCAGTTCAGTCGGCGGGCGTTTTCTAAAAACACCGCCTCATTTTCCGGCCGCCAGCCCTCCCGCAAAAAGTAGCAGTCGGCGGAGCCCACGGGCTCGTAGCCGCCGTACTGATACATTTCGGCGGTGCAGACATAACCGGGGTTGCCGTTGGAATACCCCAGTGTGACGACCTTCCGCTCCGGGAAGATCCCGTCCATGTGGTACTCATATTCCGCCACGACCTCGCCCTCCATGGCGACGAAGGTCAGAGTGTCCCCCAGGTCGATGCGCTGCAGCGTATAGGGCAGCGCCGGGGGCAGGGCGTCGTAGTTTTCAAAATACCGGCGGTTGGCGTCGGCCTCCAGGCTGTCCCCCTCCATTTTCGCCGCGTAGACCGCGCGGTCGGCCTTGTCCTGCAGGGGCAGGTCGAAGCGGATTTTCCGGGCCGAAAACGCCCCGGCGACCGGCTCCATTTTACCGTCCAGCACGGATTGCGCCGCGTCGGCCAGCAGCGCGCCGAAGCGCTCGATGTCGTCGTAGGTGCCGCCGCGAAAGACGGTGGTGTCCATATTCTGCGGGTCCTGCACGGTACGCACGCGGATATTGCCGCAGCAGCCCTGCAAATACAGCGCCGTCGCGCCGGGGTTGCGTTCTTCCAGGATGCGCCGCGCCACCCCCGGCCAGTCGGCGCTGCCGTAGTCAAAGCCGATGGTGCTGGGATGGCAGGTCAGCTTGGCCACAATCGCCTTCACCCGGCCGCCGCACACGGCCCGCAGCACCGCCGCCTCGTCCCGGCGCAGCCCGGCCTCGTAGGGCGCGAATTCGTAGCGGCCCGTGGTCATCCGGCGGCGGTTGATCCCCACGCCGTAACAGTCGGCGAAGCCCGCCTCCAGCGTACCCTCCTCCAGGTCGGCGCAGGCGTCGGCGAGGACCTCCACCACCTGGTCGTAAAACCAGTCGGCGTATTCGGCCAGATACGCGCCGATTTTCGGGTTCGCGCCGCGCATGACGTTGGGGGCGGAGTGGGTGTGGCTGGCGTTGAACAGGATGTCGTTCACGGACAGCCCCGTTTTAGCCGCGATGGGAGCCCGGAGCTCCTCGATGCGCGCGCTTTCGAAGCCCAGCACGTCCCCCGTGACAAAAGCCACGGTCTTCCCCCCGTTTTCCAGCGCCAGCGCCCGCACCCAAAGGTCGTCGTGCATGCCCGCAAAGACGCGCTTGGGGTTGCCGAAGCCCGCCAGGCGCACGTCGGGGTTGTCGGTGGAGATGCAGCGCTTCGCCACGCCGATTTTCATATTAAAATCTCCTTTTTTAAGTAAATTCCCGGCGGTCCCGGACGAAATGGGCCCTTATAGGGACGAAAATCCGTATCCCGCGGCGGCCGCCGTGTTCTGCCTCTGAGTATACGCCACCGGGGCGGGCTTTTCAAGCGTAAAACGCGCAAACGAAGCGCCCCCGGACGGAAAAAATCCGTATCCGGGGGCGAAATGTTTTTCAGGACACCGAACGGACCGCGTCCTTGATTTTTTGCGCGAACTCCGCCACATGGGGCACGGCGTCCCTGCCGTACCGCTCCACCAGCTTGACGATGGCCGAGCCGAGGATAACGCCGTCGGCCTTGGCGGCCATGTCCGCCGCCTGCGCGGGGGTGGAGATGCCGAAGCCCACGGCCGCGGGAACGTCGGTCACCTCCCGCACCTGCCGCACCATGGCGCCGATGTCCGAGGTGATTTGGCTGCGCACCCCCGTGACGCCCAGGGAGGACACGCAGTAGACGAAGCCCTCGGCCTCTTTCGCGATCCTGGCGATGCGCTGCCGCGAGGTGGGGGCGATGAGGGAGATAAAATCCAGGCCATATGCCCGGCAGACGGGGGCGAACTCCTCTTTTTCCTCAAACGGCACGTCGGGGAGGATCAGCCCGTCCATGCCGGCCTGGGCGGCGGTCTTTATAAACCGCTCCGTGCCGTAGGAAAACACCACGTTGGCGTAGGTCATGAAGGCCAGAGGCACCGCGGTCTGTTTCCGGATTCTGCGCACCAGCTCGAAAATCTGATCCGTCGTCACGCCGCCGGAGAGCGCCCGGAGGTTGGCCCCCTGGATCGTCGGGCCCTCCGCCGTGGGGTCGGAAAAGGGGATGCCCAGCTCGATGACGTCCGCGTGGGCGGCCAGAGACAGCACCAGCTTTTCCGTGGTGTCCAGGTCCGGGTCCCCGCAGGTGAGGAAGGCGACAAAAGCCTTTCCGGGGCCGAACGCGTTTTTGATCTTGCTCATTCGGACAGCTCCTCCCCTCTGTAGCGCGCAATGGCGGCGCAGTCCTTGTCGCCCCGTCCGGAGACGACCACGACAATAATTTTATCCCGGGGCATCTCCGGGGCCAGCTTCCTGGCGTAGGCCAAGGCGTGGGCGCTTTCGATGGCGGGGATGATGCCCTCCGTGCGGGAGAGGTATTCGAAGGCCTCCACCGCCTCGTCGTCGGTGATGGCCACATACTGGGCCCGGCCGGTGTCGTGGAGCTGGGCGTGCTCCGGTCCGATGCCGGGGTAATCGAGCCCCGCGGAAATGGAGTACACCGGGGCGATCTGCCCGTACTGGTCCTGGCAGAAGTAGGATTTCATCCCATGGAAAATCCCCGGCTTCCCCGTGGCGATGGTCGCCGCCGTCTCGGGAGTGTCCACCCCCCGGCCCGCCGCCTCACAGCCGATGAGACGCACCGACGCGTCCCCGATGAAGTGGTAAAACGCGCCGATGGCGTTGGAGCCGCCCCCCACGCAGGCCAGCACCGCGTCGGGCAGCCGGCCTTCCTGTCCCAGCATCTGTTCCCTGATCTCCTGGGAGATCACTGCCTGGAAGTCCCGGACGATGGTGGGGAAAGGGTGCGGCCCCATCACGGAGCCCAGAACGTAGTGGGTATCGGCGATGCGGCCGGTCCACTCCCGCATGGTCTCGGATACCGCGTCCTTCAGAGTGGCCGTGCCCGAGGTCACCGAGTGGACCCGCGCCCCCAGCAGCCGCATTTTATAGACGTTCAGCGCCTGCCGCCGCATGTCCTCTTGCCCCATGAAAATTTCGCAGTCCAGGCCCATCAGCGCCGCGGCGGTGGCCGTGGCCACGCCGTGCTGCCCGGCTCCGGTCTCGGCCAGGAGCACGGATTTGCCCATGTATTTGGTCAGCAGGCCCTGGCCCATGGTGTTGTTGATCTTGTGCGCCCCGGTATGGTTCAGGTCCTCGCGTTTGAGCCACAGATCGAAGCCCAGCTCCTTGGACAGGTTCGGGCAACGGTACAAGGGCGAGGGCCGGCCCACGTAGTCGGCCAGCAGGGCATTGAGCTCGTTCTGGAACCCCGGGCTCGGCACGATGGTGCGCATGGCCTCCTCGAGCTCCAACAGCGGCGGCATGAGCAGCTCGGGCACGAACTGCCCGCCGAAGTCGCCGTAATAACCTTTTTTCATCGGGATGTGCCTCCGGCGGCCGGGGGAACCTTTTTTGAAAAAAAGGTTCCCCCGGACCCCTTCCAAAAAACTTTCAATGGCTTCGCGACGTGCGCGTTGCGTCCTCGGGACACCCTTCCCGTTGGGGCGCGCTCTTGCCGCGACGCGTCGCGGCAAGA
>JARKQH010000355.1 GCA_029974925.1 Verrucomicrobiota bacterium | reverse complement strand
CGAATTGGCATTTCTCGCGCGGTCACCCTGCCCTTGCGCTTCTACCTCGACCAAAGTCGCCATGTCTCCAACCGCCGGCTGGGGCGGCGGCGCGCGGCCGGGCAGCGGCCGGGCGTTGGTCTTTGAGTCCGGCCGAATAAGGGCGGGCAGGGTTTGGAGAACCGCGCGATGCGGCATTGAGCAGCAGCCGCGGAGGGGAGCCAACTCCACTTGGCGGTGACTGAACTGCGGCTGGCGTGAATTTCAGGCCGTTCCAGGCAGAATCAAAAGCGGGAAAAACGTCCAGCCGCCGTCCCAAGCACGGTTTAACCGTTGAGGGGCCAGCCTTCGCGGTATTTGCGGCCGAGCAGCCGGTTGGCCTCTTCGGAATCCGTGACGCGGCCGGCAACGGGATCGTATTTGATTTTCCTGCCGACCCGATAGGCCACCAGTCCCAGCATCATCATCTCGGTCATTTTGCCGTTGTAGTCGAAGTTGCAGGCGGTTTGGAGGTCGCCCTTGCAGGCGTTGATCCATTGCTTTTGAAAATCGCCCAGCGGCGGAATCAACTGGTCTTTGGGGCGCGGTTTATAATGGGTGAAATCGGCGTTGCGAAGGGGGTAAAGCAGCCGTTGGTTGAAGCCGGCGACTAGACAGCCCTTGCTGCCTTCAAACAGAACGCCGTGATCAATCTCATTGAGATTAATAAACTTGGCCGGCGAGTCAGGCATGGCGCCGCCTTGGTACCAGGAACAACGGATTTCGCCGCGCCACGAATTGGCGGGCAGGTCGAAATGCATGGCCAGTTTCACGGGCGTCACCTCGGGATTGAAGGGGTCGCCAGCGGCCTCGGCGCTGAGCGGCAGATCGGCATCCAGCGCATTCCACGCCAGGTCCATGGTATGGTTTCCCATGTCGCCAACCTGGCCGGTGCCGAAATCCCAATACATGTTCCAGGAAAGACAATTCATGCCCGGCCCGCCCTTGAAGTAACCGGGGTTGTAGGGATGAAATGGCGACGGTCCAATCCAAAGGTCATAATGCAGGTGCGGCGGCGGATCGCCGGCGGCCGGGAGGTAGCCGTCACGGGGCAGCTTGCGGTTGCCCCAGGCCGAGACTTCCTGCAGGTCGCCAATCGCGCCGTCCAGAACCCATTCCCGCACGCGGTTGAAGTTCTCCAGCGCGTGGCGCTGGGTGCCGGCCTGCGTCGCCACCTTGTTGCGCCGCTTCAAGTAATTGGCGCGGACGGCGCGCACCTCCTCGACGCTGATCCCGATTGGTTTTTCCATGTAAACATGCAGGTCGCGATTGAGGGACCAGTTGGCGATGTGGGCGTGGGTGTGGTCGGCGCTGCAACAGACGACGGCCTGGATGTCTTTTTGCTCGAGCATCCTGCGCCAGTCGAAGTACGTTTTGGCTCCGGGGAACCGCCGGGCCCCGAATGCCAGATGGTTTTCGTCAACATCACACAAGGCGACCACGTTTTCGCTGCTGAGGCCGTTGAAGTGCGCCTCGCCCCGCCCCCAGGTGCCAATCAGGGCAATGTTGAGCTTGTTGGACGGCGCATTGGCGCCGAAAAGCGAGGTTTTGGGCAGGATTAATCCGGCGGTGCCGGCCAAGGCCATGGATTTGAGGAAGTGGCGACGTTTCATGGCACCGCATGTTGCGGGGCGCCAGGCCGCGGGTCAAGACTTTGGACGGCCTCAAGGTCATGGCCAATCCGGACGGCGCGCGTCTCACAAAATATTCTTGTTGCGTTCGTGCGGCTGGTGGAGGAAACTCTCTACTGTCGGCAGGCGTTGGTGTTCGGTTCAACCTTTGGTTCGGATTATGAAACGTCTCGCAAATTTGAGTTTCCGGCCGGTTCTATGCGCCACCCTTCTGGCGGCGGCCCCCGCCCTGGCCCAGAAGGAGCAATGGCTCGAGTATCACACCAGCCGGGAGGAACAGGGCTACCGCTGGCTCGAGCTGACCACCAATCCGCCGCCGCAGGTCGCGCTGCCGAAGCTGACCGGCCAGCCGTGGTTCGCGCGGTGGTCTTCGCCGCTGGATGGCGGCCGGGAGCGCTGGCTGTGCCTGGACCGGGCTGAAAAGGGGCTATTTCCCAACAAGGCCTACTTTGACACGAACGGCAACGGCCGTTTGGACGATGATCCGCCGTCAACCCCGAGCCGTTCAGACGAATACTCGGTCTATTTCAATCCCCTGAAGGCCGTGTTCAAAGGCGAGGACGGCCCCATCGCCTACCACATCGTTCTTCGCTTCATGAAGTACAGCGATGACACGGTGCGGCTGCTCGCCTCCTCGGGGGGCTATTATGGGGGCCTGGTCGAGATCGGCGGCAAGAAACGCCGGGTTCAATTGATTGACGGCAATGTGAACGCCACCTTCAACGACCGCGGAACGTCACCCGGCGACTGCGACCGCATTTTGATTGAGAAAGACGACGCGGGCGAGCGGTATCTGGGCAGGATGATCGAAGTGGACGGCCAGTTTTACCAGATCGAGGTGGCCCGGGACGGCGCTTTTCTCAAGCTGCAGAAAGCTGAGAACCTGCAGTTCGGCAAAGTCCAGGTGGCGGAGTCGTTGTCCCAATTCATTGCCTTCGGCGAGAACGGCCATTTCATCCGCAAACCGCAGAAGGGCGAGTTCACCCTCCCGGCGGGGAAGTACTTCGTCAACCAGTGGACCATCAACCGGAAGGACAAGAGCGGCGCTTCCTGGGAATTGATGGGTTACGGCATCCCGGACGCGGCGGCTTTCGAGGTTTCGGCCGATGCGCCGGTGAAAGTCGCCGCCGGCGAACCGATCCGCACCCGCCTCAGCGCCACCACGCGGACCAACCAGGTCAGTTTCAGCCTGAGCTTTCTCGGGCCGCTGGATGAGAACATCCAAATCCTGCGCGGCAACCAGCGCCCGGCCGGGCCGCGCCTGGCCCTGGTCAGCCGCGACCAATCTTTCCGGAGCACGAACACGTTCGAGTTTGGCTGAGGCGGGGTGTGCACGCTCTCATGGCGAGAGCCCAAAACGGCGAAGCGTCCCCTGATTGCCAGCGTGTCCTTTGAAAGCCCGTTTCAGGTGCTGATGCCGCGTCCGCTGACGCTCCAGCCCGAGGGCCGCAAGCCGCCGGATTGGGGGCCGGTCGTGCGCGTGGAAGCCGTTCGCGTCGGGGACAAACCCGATCCGGTTGCGCTGGAGAGGCTGGCTCGCAAGAAGGGCCTGGGGGATCCGGACCGCGACGGTTTGCTGGAGCACGACAACAGCGCCCGGAACGCCTGGCGGGCCGATCTTGCCTCCGAGCTGGTTTTGGAGTTCGAGCTGCCGGAACCGGTGCCGTTGGCTGCGATGCAAGTGTGGAACTATAACAGCGAGTGGGACACCGCCCACGGCGTTCGGCAAGCCTCCGTGGCCGTCTCCGTTGATGGCTCCCGCTGGCAGACCATTCTGGCCGACCAACCCTTTGCCGAGGCCGAAGGGCGCGCCGACTACGATGAGCCGATTGTTCTGGACCTGAAAGGAGTCACAGCCTGGAAGGTGCGTTTGCAGAACCTCAGCCCGTGGTCAGGGGACAAAGTCGGCCTGAGCGAAGTGGTGTTTCACCAGTCCGGCGGGCCGCAACCCGCGCCCACCCTGCCCGAGGATGGCGGGCGCTGGGTGGGGATCGCCCAACCCGCCCTCGAGTGGCTTGCCGGGACTGGCGCGTCAGAATACCGGGTCTGGCTCGGCACCGACCCCAAACAACTGAACGAGTTGGGGCGCACGAAGGAAACGCGGTGGGCGGCGCCCAAACTCGCGCCCAACTCAACCTACTACTGGCGGGTGGACGCCGTCGGCCCGGACGGAGCCGTTGTGGCCGGCCGCACCGCCCGCTTTCACACCACGGGCATGGTGGGCTGGTGGAAGCTGGATGAAACTGGAGGCGCCACGGCCGCCGATGCCAGCGGACTGGACCACGCCGGCCGGGTCGTGGGCAAGCCCCGCTGGGCTCCAGGCGGGGGGCGCATCGGCGGCGCCATGGAGTTCGACGGCGCCGAAACCTTCATCAACTGCGGTCGGGGGCCGGCGCTGGAATTCCGGGACGCCATGACGGTCGCGGCCTGGATCAAGGTCCGCGAGTTCAACAAGCCGTGGCAGGCGATTGTGACCCAGGGCGACCGCACCTGGCGCCTGCAACGCGACAACGAAACCAGCAAAGTGATGTTCGCGATCAACGGGGTCAAAGGCGCGCAGGCCGATTCACAAGAACCCGCCCGGGTCGCGTCGAAACGCCGCCTGGATGACGGCCAGTGGCACCACGTGGCCGCGCTCTACGACGGCCAGAGACTCGCTCTTTACGTGGATGGCCTCCTCGAGGACTCGCTTCCCGCCTCGGGAACCATCGCCGCGGACGATCAACCCGTGATGATCGGCTGCAACCCGGCCGCGTACGCCCGGCGGTTTAACGGCTGGATTGACGACGTGCGGCTTTACGGTTACGCCCTCGGCGAGGACGAAATCAAGGCTCTGGCGCGGGGAACGACCGAGCAGGCTGCGCGGTAAGGCAGGCTTCCAACGATGGACTAAAGACTCCGGATCAGGCCCCATGAACGTGTTCCATTCTCCCTTCTTCAGGCTGCCCCCTTCCCACCCGGGGCTGCTGCTGGCCGCCGGCTTTTGGTGCGCCGCGGCGGCGGCTCCGCTGTCCACCACCGTGGTTGTAACCGACAGCGAGGGCCGGCCCGTGGCCGGCGCCATAGTCAAGCAATACCGGCTGCTGGAGACGTTCGAAGCCCCCGATGAACCGCCCCGGCTGGAAGCCACCCGCACCACCGATGCCGCCGGTGCGGTCGTTCTCCAGACCGAGACGGAGGGTGAGCTGACGCTGGTGGCGGAAAAGACGGGGCTGGCGACGGCCTGGCGTGCCTGGCCGGCGTCGGCCGACCGCCGTGATTCAACCAACGAAATCGTGCTCACGGCGGCCCAGGCCATTTCCGGCCGGGTGCTCGACCCGGCCGGCAAACCGATTCCGGACGCGCTGGTGTATGTGGCTTACGCCACGCGCCCCATTAAACGCGGCGTGTCAACCTCTTGGGCGACGCTGCCCCGCCATCTGGCGCGGCAGCTTTTCGCCAGCCGTAGTCGCGCCGATGGCCGCTTCGCGATTACCGGGCTGCCTGAGGAGGTGTCATTGGATTTGGGCGTTTTGAAACCGGGACTGGCCCTCGATCGGGTCGAGCGCAGCCACGTCGGACCCGGCACGCTCCAGTTTCAGGCGGGGGAAACCAACGTGACCCTTCAGCTCGTCACCGCCGGCGCCCTCGAGGGACGCGTGGTTCGGGAAGACACCGGCGCGCCGCTGAGCTTTGCGCGCGTCTTCATTGCTGAACCCGGCTTTGACGCGCCGGCCATTCCCCTGACCGGAGCTGACGGCATCTTCCGCATCCACGACCTGGCTCCCGGGGACTACCGGCTGCGCGCTGCGGTTGGCACCAACGAGTTCAAGGACTTTTGCTGCGAGGAAGTCCTCGCCACGGTGATGCCGGGAGCCACCAACCGCGAGGTGAAACTGACCGCCACCCGCGGCGGTGTCTTTTCGGTTTCCGTTGCCGAAGAGGGCAGCGGCAAGCCGCTGGCCGGCATCCAGGTTCATGCCACGGCTTCCTCCGCCGATGCCACGGCCAAAACGTCCCCCGAAGGTTTCGCCCATCTCCGTCTGCCGCCCGGCGATTATTACCTGTATGCTTCGGGCAGGAATCTTGGCCGCGACCAAACGCGCGCCTCGCTCGAGACTGGCGAAACCAACCAGGTCAAGCTCACCCTGCGGCCCATGCCAAAAATCACGGGGCGTGTCCTGGACCCCGAGGGCAAACCCGCGTCCGGGGTCAGCATCGGCCTGTTCCCGACCCAGGAAACCGACAACCAGACGGATGCCCAGGGGCGGTTCACCGTTGCCTGCGACCTGGAGCGCTATGGGGGCATGCGGGACCTGACGCCGCTGCTCATCGCCCGCGACCCCGCGCGTGACCGGGCCACAGTCGTGGAAGTGGAAGAGGGCGCCACCAACATCACCGTCACCCTCGAGCCCGCTCTGCGACTGACGGGCAAAGTCACCGACAATGACGGCAAACCGCTTCCCAACGCCCAGGTCACGCTCATGTTCTTCACCGAGCGGATAGGGGCCTCGCTCGGCCCGCCGGTCATGGCGGCCTCCGATGGCGGTTATGAGATCGGCGGCGTTCCGGCCGGCCGGCGCTACGCTGTTTCAGCCTCCGCCAAAGGGTACGGCAGCGCCACCCTCAACCTGGACGCCGACGTCACCGCCACCAACCGGCTCGCCCTCGACCCTTTGAAACTGTCGGTGGCGAACCTTCCGCTGGCCGGAGTAGTGGTGGACGCGGACGACAAGCCCGTTGCCGGCGCCCATCTGTGGTCCTACGGCGAGAACCAGCCGCAACTCAGCGGGCGCACCGATTCGAAGGGCCGGTTTTCGTTTCGCAACGTCTGCGCCGGGCCGATTCAGATTTCGGCCAGCAGCCCGCGGGGCGGCGGGCACGGCTCGGTCACCGCCGAGGGTGGCGATACCAACGTCACCATCCAGCTTGGCATGTCCAGCTCCGCCATTTCCTCGCGCGGTTCGTCAAAAATCTCCGGCACGGTCATCGGTCCTGATGAGAAACCCGTTCCGAAGGTCCGGGTCTCCATCTTCCCCTTTGGTTCAGGGGAAAAGCTCACGGACGCAGCCGGGCGGTTCACCCTCCTCGTGGATTTGAATCGTTTCAGCGGCATCTCGGACGTCCCGACCGTCGTCATCGCCCGCGACGTGGCTGGCAACCTGGCCGCGGCGGTCGAGGTCGAGCCCGGGGCCACCAACGCGCAGGTCAAGCTCGAACCGGCCCTGACGGTCGCCGGACGCGTCGCCGACGAAAAAGGCGGTCCAATCAACAATGCCCAGGTCTCGGTCATGCTGCGCACGGAACGCTTCGGCAGCAGCCTTGGCATGCCCGCCAAGACCGATGCGGAAGGGCAATTCGAACTGAAGGGGCTTCCCGCCGGCCGCCGCTATTCCATCACCGCCTCCGCCCGGGGGTTTGGCCAGGACTCCCGGAACGTCGAACCCGCCGACACCCCCGGCCAGCGCCTCGAGCTTGACCCCTTGCAGCTTCCCGTCGCGGATCAGCGCATCGCGGGGGTGGTCCTGGACGCCGATGACAAGCCGGTCGCTCGCGCCTGGATTTATGCTTACGGCGACAAACAGCCGCACGTCAACACCCAGACCGACGCCAAAGGCTGTTTCAAACTCGACCAGATCGTCCCCGGTCAGGTCCGCCTTTCCGCCAACACGTCGCAAGGCGCCTATGGCAGCGCCGTGGTCGAAGCCGGCGACACCAATATCACCCTCCGGGTCACTGCCAGCGGGCGTCGCATGCCCTTCACACCGGCCACCGTCAAGCTCGCCGGCAAGCCCCTGCCCGAGCTGGCTCCACTGGGTCTGAGCGCCGGGGACGTGCCTGCCGACAAGCCCGTGCTGGTCTTGCTGCTGGATGCCGAACAACGTCCCTCCCGTCGCGCCTTGCGCCTCATTACCGAGCAAGCCGAGGCGCTCAAGCAGAAAGGCCTGGCTGTCGTCATCATCCAAGCCGGCATGATGACTGACGAAGCCTTCGCCGCGTGGAAACAAGACAGCGCCCTCCCCTTCCCGGTGGCGCGGTTTCAGGACAATCCGGATAGAGCCAAAGCTTCGTGGGGCGCCGCCGCGCTGCCCTGGCTCATCCTCACCGACAAAACCCGCAAGGTCATCGCGGAAGGCTTTGCGCCGGATGAGTTGTCTTCGCGCCTCGAAGCGTTGTCCCAATAGCCGGTTTCCCTCAGCAGAAGACGCCCTACAACAGGCGTTGTCTGACCCACCTCACGTACCAACAAAGCCGTACATCTGTCCGTACATACCTACAAATGTGCCGGTACAAGTACGTCATCTATACGACTCCGTTACCGTCCAACCCCTCAGGTTATATTAGGCGGCCCCGGCGCAAGCCACTTTTTCTTGAAAAAAAACCCACTTCACCGCCTTGACACTCACGCGCTGCCCCCCACTGCCGCCCAGACCGCGACACATACCTTGCCTCCTTCCAGGCCCGTTAAGCAGGCGGCGGCAGAGCCGTTCGATTCCCTCTTGTCGCCATGAGCATGTCAACAACATTTGTAACAAATCCGCCCCACCTTTTCTCAAACAGCCTGCCTCAAGCCACCGAAAAAAACTCAAAAAAATCGCTTCCGCACTTGACGTCCTCACCTAAATGGCTTACCTAGACCACAGCACTTTTCGACTGCCGTGAGGCCCCGAGCCTCGGAGCAAACTGAAACGCCATAAGGCGCAGAGTTCGCTCACAGGGTGAGTTTACCCTTTGTCTGAAACGCCGTAACACCCTTTGTTCAGCTCTTTGACAGCGCGGCTCGTCCCGGGCAGGCCCGGTTCGAGATCAGCATTTAGGGCGGGGCCAAAATCCCCGCCAGTTACGTGCAGGACGCGGCACCCGTAAGCGGTTGCAGCCACCCCCGCACAAGCCCGTCTCCGGGTCACC
>JARKQH010000343.1 GCA_029974925.1 Verrucomicrobiota bacterium | reverse complement strand
GTTCATGGACCAGGTCACAGGATCCGAATCCACGACCGTGTACGTCCCGGCCGGAACGCGCACGTTCGGGTTCACCGTCCAGAAGACATTCTGCGCGCCGCTCCCCGCCGTGGCCTTTGCGGGCCAGGGGCCGTATATCTTGCCGGTCTGGCCCTTCAGGGCGATGGTACCCGGTGCCATTCCCCTGCCGTTGTTCCAGTGATAGGTCATGATTTGGGTGATGACGTAGGAGCCTCTCAGGATGAACATTGTCGGAACGGTCGGATTGTTCCCCACGCTTGCCGTGTTGAAGGTGTCAAAGATCACAGGATCTGGTTTCTTCACAGGCTCTACAGGCTTCGTCGGCTGTTGGGCAACCGGTTTTGCCGGGGCCGTCGCTGCGGCCGGCGGCGATTGGGCCGGGGTCCCAGGCTTGAATGCGGGAGATCCCATCGTCCCGGCGGGATCGGGCGGGAGCGGCTTCGCCTCGGTTCCGGGGGCGGGCTTCCCGGGGATCCATTTATAGAAGAGATACTTCGACACGGCCTGCCCCGTGCCGGCGCCCAGCTCGAAGGTCACCACCATGCTCGCGGGTTTCCCGTCCGACAGAGCGCGGGGAGGTCCGCCGGGCACCGTCCAGACGCCCTGCGCCGAACTGCTCGTGCCGGCCTTGCTGGCCTTATTGCCGTCTGTGCCGAAGATGGTCGGCCGGCCGCTTGCGGGGTGGTTCCAGCCCTGGGTCACGACGCCCGTCCAGGAACGATCCACCCCACCCGTATGGGCGACCGAGCCCTTGAACAGTATCTTCTCACCCGGGACCAAGTGAGCGTCGAGCGTCGATTCGAATTGCCAGGAGAACTGCCCGCTGGTGCTGTACGGTTTGCCGTACACGTCCTTGCAGTTGATTTCGATGCTCGAGCCGTTCATCTTCGCGATGGCGTTGACCGTGCAGGCCTTGCCCGCGGACTTCGTGTCGGGAATCTTCTCCCCGTACCGTTCGAAGGCCCAGTACCCGTCGGCGGCGGCCGAAGGCGCCGCCTGGGCAAGAAGAAACGCAACGAGGGTGAATGTGAGAAACGCGAGCTTCTTCATGTAAACTCCTTTCGTTCGTAATAGCGTA
>JARKQH010000338.1 GCA_029974925.1 Verrucomicrobiota bacterium | reverse complement strand
CCACGACGCGCGCATCCAGCCTGCAATGTCCCCAGGGTTTGGAGGCCGGCGTTCCCCGCCGTGGCTTAGCGGCGGCGCGGCATCGCCTCGAAGTCATGCTGGGCCGCCCGGTCCCCGGCTTTAATGCGGAGCTGGTATTGGGCGCCGGGTTGCAGGGGCTCGGGAAGAGCGCCCTTGACGGCGGGGCGCATGCCCGGAATCCGGCTGCCATAAAGAAAGCTCTTGACGGGCACCGAGTTGGAGTCCGAGACCAAATGCCAGATGGGATGCGGATACTTGTTGGTCTCGATTGCGCTGCGCGGGAACACCTTCACCTCCGTCAGTCGCAGTTTGCGGTTGAAGCCGAAAAAAACCGGGGCTGCGGTCTCGGGTGGGGCGCCGCGCGGCCGAGCAAGGGGGATTGGGCGCGGGCTGGAGCGGTGGGAAATTTGAATTTCTTCGGCGGCAAACCAGTCTCTGTTTAGGTAAAGCGATATCCCGCCGAGCACGACGGCGGAAGCGATAAGGGCCCAGGTCTTTGTCGTCATACGGCCTAAGCCGGAACGATTCAGTTGAACACGCATAATTGAAGGCGTTATGAGTCTCAGGCTTGCAGCGATCCAACTGCATTGCAGTTAGGCAAGGCCGTCAGTTTGTTCAGGATTTCGCGCCACCAGTTTCGATTCTCTTCTCCGCGCACCGCCAGTTTGAGCGTCGGTTTGCCCCGGGCAAAGCTCCACACCGCCGCCCGCCCAAAGAGCCGCCAGCGCAAGGTGTTCAGTTCGCATTTCTCCAACTGGCCCAGTCGCCGTTGCAACAGCACGCACAGGTTGTAGGCCGCGATGGCCAGATGATGCATCGCCTCGGTGCCCCAGAACTTGTGCACGCACAGCCGTTTGATCCCAAATTGCTCGCCCAACTCCCGAATGCGATTTTCCAGGTCGGCCCGCCCGTTGTATTGCCGCCACACCCCCAACGCATCCACGCTGCGCGGCAGGTTGGTGATCAAGGCTTGAAAACGATAGCCTTCCACCTCGAACAAGGTCTTGCCGCCGGCCTCGGGCCGCTGGCTGAGGCGCTGCCGAATCACGATCAATCGGCGGCCCGGTTGCTCCCGTTCCACTTCCTGCACTTCCAGGCCCGCCACTTCGGTTGACTGCCAGTGTTCATCGCCGTGATGGCAGAGGGATTGCACCTTCTGCGTTAGCCGGGCCACAAAAATGTAGTGCAACCCCAGCGCTTCGCAGGTCGCCTGCACGCTGGCGTCGCCAAAGCCCGCGTCGCCCCGCACCAGCTTGACCCGAATGTGTTTGGGCAAGGTCGTGAGGGTCTGGCGCAAAAACTCCGCCGCGCCGTTGACGCAGGCGCTGTTGCCGCTGCGCAACCAATAATTGGCAATCACCTTGGCCTGCGCCAGGCCGGCGATCAGCGGCCGATGACACGGTTTGAGTCCCTGCCGGGTGTAACCGATGGCCACCCCTTCCTGATGACCGTCCTCATGCAGCAGCGCCCAGGAATCCAAGTCCAACGTGTACCCCTCCTTGAGCGAAGGCAACGCCCAGACCGCCTGCCGATGCAGGCCCGCCAGTCCGTTGCAACGGCTCTGGCTGAAAGCCTCAAAGAAACGGCTCAAGGTGGACTGGCTGGCCACCGCTTCGACTCCCAGCACTTGCGCGATGGCCGGATCACTCCGCAACCAAGCCACGCGCGAGAGCTTGTCCGCGCCGCAGAGAATCCCGCCCACAAAACCCAGCGCCACATCGGTGGGATCATAGGCGTTGGGACTGGTGGGGGCGTGCGGCAAAACCTGGCGCAACTGGTGACGGAAACGTTTTTGATGCAGGAAATGCGACCAGACGATCATGCCTCCGTGGGCGGTGAGCCGTTGATCGGTGAAGGAAATCCGAATGGACGAAGTGGCGTCTTTGGTGTCAAGGTTCAGGCGCACCGTTTGGTTCGCCTCCGGTGGAGGCAACTGAGTTGGTTTTTTCATCAATCCCAAGCTCGCCAAACGGTGCGCCCCGTTTCAATCTGAATCGTTCCGGCTAAGAGGCTGACGTTGGCGGCGTGAAATTATTCGACCAGAATGTTTTATGAATGAAATCAGGTTGAAGCAGCAAGTGCCTGGCGGTGGCCGGGGGCTCGACCGGGCGGCGGGGGGCTCAGGAGGGAACGGATTTACGTTGATTGAATTGCTGGTGGTCATAGCGATTATCGCCATCCTGGCCAGCATGCTCCTTCCCGCCCTGGCCCGCGCAAAGGAAGCGGCCCAACGCATTCAATGCGTCAACAACCTCAAGCAGCTCACCCTGGCGACAAAGATGTATGCGGACGAAAACAACGGCTTTTTTCCGCCCCGCACCAATAATTTTCGCTGGCCCACGTTGCTCCTGGAGTACTACCGCAACACGAATCTGCTGGTTTGTCCCACCGACGCCAAACGCGGAACACCTCTGACGGTGACGACTTCGATTGCCGCGCCGGATCGGGCGCCGCGCAGCTTCCTGATCAACGGTTGGAATGACTATTTCACCAACGCCTTGGTGGGCGCCCCGGCGATGAAGGAACTGGCGGTGATCAAACCCTCCGACACGCTCATTTATGGGGAAAAGAAAAACCTGCCCAACGAGGACCCGCCCGTCTCCATGCATTATTACATGGACCTCAACGAGGGGTCCGGCAACGACTTCGACCAGATCGAGCACGGGTGCCACTCTGCCGTGCGCCAGAAGAAGGTCCGGGCTGGCGGCTCCAATTTCGCCTTTGTGGACGGGGCCGTCAGGTTCCTGAAGTATGGCGGCTCGGTCTGGCCGGAAAACAAGTGGGCGGTCCGGGACGAGGACCGGCGCCTGTACGCCTTTCAGCCCTAAGCGGGGCAGCAAGCCCAGGCATTCCGGACGACTTCATGCCTTTGCCGGCGGGGTTTGGGTGGCCGGCTTTCTTTTCGATGGAGCCTGTGAGCGTTTCGCCGCTCCAGGTTCTCCCCCCCCAATTCTCCATTCTCCCTGCGTGCAACGGCCGCTTGGGCGTGACCTGCGGGGTCCCCGGCCGTCCCACAAACCCGCCGGGGCCGACCGATCGCGCCCGGACCCCGAACTTGACCGTCCCCTCCGCCCGGACTATTTAGGGAGGCTGGCTATGCCGACATACGAGTACATTTGCGAAAAGTGCGGTCATGAATTCGAACAGTTTCAATCCATATCGGACCCACCGCTGAAGGTCTGTCCGAAGGAAGTCTGCGCCCGGAAACGCTGGGGCAAAGGCAAGGTGCGGCGTGCCATCAGCGGCGGGGCGGGGCTGCTGTTCAAAGGCAGCGGTTTCTATATCACCGACTATCGCAGCGAGAGCTACAAACAGGCTGCGCGCAAAGAAACGGCTTCGGGCAGCACTGATTCCAAATCCGGTTCGGGGAACGGTTCCGGTTCCGGAACCTCGGCTTCCGCGCCGGCCTCAAACAAAGCGGCGGCGGCCCCCGCCGCCAAGAGCTCCGGATAAGCATGAAGCCGGGGACATTCATGCTCGGCCGGCCCCGCCGCCGCCCTTGGTCGTGGATGTCCCGCCTCGGCCAGCTCGGAGCCCTCGGGCTGGTTTGGGCGCTGACGCAGGGCGGCCTTGCCGCGTTGGGCGCTCTGGCCGAGCCCCCCACCACCGCCCGGAGCTACTCCGGGCAGTTTGTCGTGCAGGCTTTTCCGGGGGTGAGCCTGGGGCGGTCGTGGTCAAATCTCGAGACCAACCCGGCGTATATCCAGCTCGAGCCGACCTTGGTGCCTGTTTCCTGCGAACGTTTGAAGCAGGAATTGTGGCGCCAACTCGAGATTCGCGGCTCCTGGCAGGGTAAAATTTCGATTGCGCTGCAAGCGGGCCGAGGTCCGGACGACCCCATTGTCGTCTTTTCGGAGCGGTTCCGGGACGGCTGGCAATACCGGGTGGAATTGCCCCTGCTGGTCGGAAAAGCCCGCTACCTGCGGGCGATGGTTCAGGTGCTCTTGCTGGAGTATGCCAACCGGGGCGCAGCCGAGCGCGCAGCCGAGCCTCCCCTGTGGCTGGTCGAGGGGCTTGCGGAACAACTCCTGCGTTCCAGCGAACTGACCATCCTGTTGCCGCCTCCGAAGGAACGGTCCGGCGGCATGCGATTCACGCCTACCATCGTCGAGGCGCGGCGTTCCAATCCCCTCGAGCCGGCCCATCAAACGCTGAGTCAGAGCCAGCCCCTTACGTTCGAGGAGCTGAGCTGGCCCGGCGCTTACGGCATCAACAGTCCGGAAGCCCTGCGCTATCGCCATAGCGCCCAGTTGTTCGTGACCGCTTTGCTGGGCCTGCCCGAGGGACGGGCTTGCGTGCGCCGAATGCTGGAGCTGCTGCCGCGATACCACAACTGGCAGTTTGCCTTCCTGGAGGCATTCCAGCGGCACTTCCAACGGCCTCTGGATGTCGAAAAATGGTGGTCGTTATACCAGGTGCATTTCACGGGCCGTGACCTGACACACACCTGGCCCATTCAGGACAGTTGGGAGAAGCTGCAGCAGGCCCTGCTCATCCCAGTGCAAGTCCATGCCGCCACGAATCAAGTCCCCCTGGGCGCCGAGGTCACCCTGCAGACCGTGCTCCGCGATTGGGAACCGGAGCGGCAGGCCCCTGCCTTGGAAGCCAAGCTGCGGGAGCTGGCGCACTTGCGTGTGCGCGTCGCCCTGGACCTGGCGGCGTTGGTGAACGAATACTGCATCGTCCTGGGCAATTACCTCAAAGCGGGGCACCGAGGCAGTTGGTTTTCCCGGCCGCGACGAAGTGCCGCCATGGAACGGGCGGCCAATGAGGCCATCCGTCAACTGGACCTCCTGGACGTGCGGGTCAATGCCCTGCGCCCTGTTCCCGCTGCCGTCCGCGAGCTTCGGATGAAGGGGGTTCCCACCGGCTCAGCCGGAACCAATCTCCCCGCACCCCAAGTCACCCCCCGTCCCAATGCCCCCGCCCGGTGAGGCGCGTGGAAGCCTCGAGTCGAACCTGATCGAACCCAATCCCCTCACCGACGGCGCCGCCCCGGCGCCAGACATCTCCAGCACGGCCTTGGTTCGGGGCCGGCACTTCGGATATCAGCGGGGGTATGCCATTTGACACTCACAGGCTGTGGCTTATGCGGGGGAAACCGGCGCTTGCGGGGTGGGCGGCGGCCCGTACACTGACACCACTTGTTTTGCACGCCATGAACAGGATCAATCTTCGTGCCGCCAGCCTGGCGGGATACGCGGTTTCGGCGCTGCTGGCTTTTTTGGCCGCCGCCGCGGAGCCGGTGGCGGAACTGGACCTTCGCGCCATTGCCCGACAACAACCCAACGCGGCCCGGTGGGAGGACGGCGGCCCGGGCAAAGGCGGGTGGTTGGTTTTCACGCCGGGCAGGTCCGAGGAAACGCTCGAGCTGTGGAACATCTCCCGTCCGTTGGACTGGGCGGCGGCGCGCTACCTCGTGTGCGAGGTGTGGCACACGAATCGTGCCAGCGCCATTCTGAACCTGGATTTTCACCGCCGGGGCGCTGGACGCGCCGACGCCGCCATCGAACAGCAGGGCGGCCAGACCACCGCGGGCGCGACGCAACGCCCGCGCATCTCACCGAAAATCGGCGTGCTGCCCGACTTGAAAACACAGGTGATCTTTCCGTTGTCGCATCTGGACGCGCAGGAGATTTTCCTGGCGCGTTTTCCCCCGCAACTGAAAGGGACGGTGACCGGGAGCCGGCTGGAGCGGGACGAGATCGGCGCGTTGCGGCTGCGGGTGTCGCCGGTTCAGCGCCCCGAGTACGAGGGCAAGCTGATGATTCAGCGCGTCTATCTGACGCGGGACCTGCCGGAACCGCTCCCGCCGGAGAGTGTCCCCTGCGTGGACGAGTTTGGGCAGTGGTCGCGGCGCGATTGGCCCGGCAAAACCACTTCCGAGGCCGCCCTCAAGCAGCAAATGTTGGACCTCGAACGCCAGGCTGCCGTGGCGGATTATCCGGCCAACTGGAGCCGTTTTGGCGGCTGGAAGGCGCTGCGCTTCGAGGCCACCGGCTTTTTCCGGACCCACCATGACGGGAAACGCTGGTGGCTGGTGGACCCCGAGGGCTGCGCGTTTCTAAGCGCGGGCATGGACTGCGTGGGCCCCAACATTTCGACGATGGTGCGGGGCCAGGAGGATTTGTTCCAATGGCTTCCGGACCAAAGCGGCCCGCTCGGCGAAGCGTGGTCCGGCCGCGGCACGGTGGATTTTCTGAAGGCCAACTTGCTGCGGGTGTACGGCGCGGAATGGCGCGCGAAGTGGGAGGCCGTGACGTCCGGCTTGTTAAAAGCGGCGCGATTCAACACCGTGGCCAACTGGTCGGACTTGAAGTTCGCGCGAGCGGCCCGGCTGCCTTACGTGCTGCCGATGCGCGGGTTTCCCCGCACTTCGCGGCTGCTGTACCGGGACTTCCCCGACGTCTTTTCCGAGGAATACGAAGAGGCGGCGCGGCGCTTTGCCCGGCAACTGGAGGAGTTCAAGGAGGACCCGTTCCTGATTGGCTATTTCCTCAGCAACGAACCGCACTGGGCCTTCGGCAAAAACAACCTGGCCTTCGAGATGTTCGCCACCGCCCAGAGCTCGGCCACCAAACGCGAGTTTGTGAAATGGATCGCGCAACGGTATGACGCGGACCTGGCGCGGTTCAACACGGCCTGGAACCTGTCGCTGGCCGGGTTTGCCGACCTGGAAGGCCGGGTCTTTCGCGACCCGCCTTCGGCCGCGGCGGAAAAGGACTTCTGGGAATTCTCCGGCCTCATGGCCGAGCGCTTTGTCGCGGTGCCGTGCGACGCCGTCAAGGCCGTTGACCCCAACCACCTCAACCTCGGCATGCGCTACGCGTGGGTGAGTTCGGACCTCTTGTACCGCGCCGGCCAGCGGTTCGACGTCTTTTCCATCAACGGCTACAGCTTTCCCGGGCCGCCCGAGACCGCGGAGATTGCCCGCCGCTCCGGCAAGCCCGTCATGATCGGCGAGTTTCATTTTGGCGCGACCGACCGCGGGCTTCCCGCCACGGGCATCCAGGGTGTGCCCGACCAGGCCGGGCGCGCGAAGGCCTATCGGTATTATGTCGAGCAAGGCTTCAGCCGCCCGGAAATCGTTGGACTCCATTATTTCCAATGGTTCGACCAGGCCATCACCGGCCGCCACGATGGGGAGAACTACAACATCGGGTTCCTGGACATCTGCCACCGGCCGTATCCGGAGCTGATGGAGGCCGCGCGGCTCACGCACGAGGCGCTGTATCGCGTGGCCGCTGGCGAACTCAAGCCCTATGCGGAAAAACCCGCCAAAGCGCCGGCGATTTACTATTGAGCCGGAGCGGCCGGTCCCGGTTGCTTCCCGGCGCGGCCCCCTGATCATGAGATTACTTCACGATTCCGCCGG
This sequence comes from Verrucomicrobiota bacterium, assembly GCA_029974925.1. Taxonomy (GTDB): domain Bacteria; phylum Verrucomicrobiota; class Verrucomicrobiia; order Limisphaerales; family UBA8199; genus JARKQH01. Next base: position 7,451 of record JARKQH010000338.1, on the reverse strand, counting down.
CGGGGTCGCCGCCGGCATTCTCCTGGCCGGCGCGCTGACTCTGGCCCTTCCGTTTTCCGCCCGCGCGGGCGAACCGCCTCAGCTCAGCGGCATCTATCCCAGCCTGGCCATGTTCAACAACGAAGGCGAGTGCGGCACGGGGGGCGTCGTGCCGTGGGCCGGGCGGCTTTGGGTGGTGACCTATGCGCCTCACGCGCCGCAGGGCTCCTCGGACAAGCTTTACGAAATCACGCCGGACCTGCGGCAAATCATCCGGCCGGAGAGCATCGGCGGCACGCCGGCCAACCGCATGATTCACCGCGAGAGCCGGCAGCTTTTCCTGGGGCCTTACGTGATTGACGCGCAGGGCGGCGTGCGGGTGATTCCCTATTCGCAGGCGTTCGGACGGCCCACCGGCAATGCGCGGCATCTCACCGACCCCGCGCACCGCATCTATTTGGCCACCATGGAAGAGGGGCTGTATGAAATTGATGTCGAGTCGCTGGCGGTAACCGAGTTGTGGGCGGATGAGCAAAAGCGGGAGGGGCGGCACTCGGACCTGCCGGGGTATCACGGCAAAGGGCTGTATTCGGGACAGGGGGTGGTGGTTTACGCCAACAACGGCGAGCATGGGCGTGAGGCTCAACAGCGCCCGGAGGTCCCCTCGGGCATGCTGGCGGAGTGGGACGGCACGTCGCCACAGTGGCGCATCGTGCGCCGGAATCAGTTCACGGAAGTGACCGGCCCGGGCGGCCTTTATGGAAATGCCCATCCGGCGACGGACCCGATTTGGAGCATCGGGTGGGATCACCGCTCGCTGATCCTCATGGTGCGCGAGGCGGGCGTGTGGCACGCGTACCGCCTGCCCAAGGCCAGCCACAGCTACGATGGCGCGCATGGCTGGAACACCGAGTGGCCGCGCATTCGCGACATCGGTGAGCGCGAACTGCTGATGACGATGCACGGCATGTTCTGGCGCTTTCCCCGCAGCTTCAGTCCGGCCAATTCCGCCGGCCTCCGCCCGCGCTCCACTTACCTGAAGGTAATCGGGGATTTCTGCCGCTGGAATGATCGCCTGGTCTTCGGTTGCGACGACACCGCCCGCAACGAGTTTCTGAACAAGCGGAAAGCCAAGGGTGAAATCGCCGCGCCGCAGTCGCAATCCAACCTCTGGTTTGTCGAGCCGGACCGTCTCGACGACCTCGGGCCGGTGATTGGCCGCGGCGGAGTTTGGGTGAAGGACGACGTGCCGGCCCGCACCCCGTCCGAGCCGTTTCTGGTGTCGGGGTTCGAGCGCCGGGGTTTGCACCTGGCGCACGAAGGGGCGGTGGCCGCCACGGTGAAAATCGAACTGGACCGGAAAGGCAACAGCAGGTGGCAGCCTGTTCGCGAGGTGACCCTTCCGCCGCGGGGCTATCGCTGGATTGAACTCACCGAGCGGGCGGTCTGGATGCGCCTGAGCAGTGACACGCCCTTGACGCGCGCGACCGCCTGGTTTCATGGCGGGGGTCGCGACTCGCGTTCCACCAGGGCGGACCGCCGCTTCGACGGCCTGGCAGGGGCCGACGAGCGCCGGCTGACGGGCGGCCTGATTCGCGCCCGGGGCGAAGACCGGCGGACGCTGGCGCTGGCGGCCATGGCGCCCGGAGCGGGTGGGCCAGTGGACACCGGCTATTACGAATTGGATGACGATCTCAACCTGCGGCGGGTGGAAGACCCCGCCGCTCATGAGTTCGCGCGGAACCGAACGCGCATTCCCGCCGGCGTCCTGGCGGTGGACACCGCTTCGGTGGTGTTCACCGACGATGCGGGGCGGCGCTGGCGCCTCCCCAAGGGGCATCCGGCCTTCGACCGCGACGGCCCGCTCGGCCCCTCGCGCGTGGATCGCGAAGTGGCCACCGAGCGCGACCTGTTCAACGCTCACGGCACGTTTTACGAGCTGCCCGCTGAAAATGCCGGCGGCTTTGCCAAGGTCCGGCCCGTCGCCACGCACAACCGGCACATCCACGACTATTGCTCTTACCGCGGTCTGTTGATCCTGACGGGCATCCGCGAAAACCCGCCGGCCGACAACCCGCACCTGATCCGCTCGGCCGATGGCAAAGCCGCCTTGTGGGCGGGGGCGCTGGACGATCTCTGGAAGCTGGGCAAGCCGCGCGGCAGCGGCGGGCCGTGGAACCGGACCGACGTCCGGGCCGGAGTTCCCAGCGATCCGTATCTCATGACGGGGTATGATCAAAAGTCGCTGACGGTTTCACACGAAGCGGCCGAACCCGTCTCCATGGCAGTGGAAGTGGATTTGACCGGCGACGGCCATTGGGTCGTGTATCGGACTTTCGAGGTCCCGCCCGGAAAAGAGGCGCGGCACCGGTTCCCGGACGCTTACGCCGCCTGCTGGCTGCGCGTCACCGCCTCGCGGGATTGTCGCGCGACCGCCTGGCTCGACTACCGTTAGCGCCGGGGCGCGGGGTTGGGCACCGGCAGGGTCTCGCCGCCGCGGCCGCTCTTCTGGTAGATGCCGGGCTCGAGCCCTTTGAGCGGGTCCCTCTGGTGGTAATGGCGCCAGAGCAGAAAGCCCAGGACCGCCAGCGCCAGCACCACCAGCACGCTCAAAAGGGTCACGCCTTTGTGCCAGTCCACTTTGGACAACTGAAGCGTCACCACATCCACGACCCCCTTGGGAGCCGACGAGAGGGAGGGCGGTTCGGCAAATCGCTCGGTCCGGCCCAGCTCCTGCTCGAGGGTTTCCATGACTTGCTTGACGTCCAGTTTCAGCAAGGTGGCGTAAGTGCGGACGAACCCGCGAATGTAAACCGGCGCCGAGAACAGGTCGTAATGACCTTCTTCCAGCGCGCGCAAATGGTCGGTGCGAATTTTGGTAATCTCCGCCACCTGTTCAACCGTGAGGTTGCGGGCTTCGCGGCCCTGGCGGAGTTGTTCGGCAACCGTGGACATGACAAGGCATCTTTAACGCTATTTTTGAGGCAAAGGCAATAGCTGATTGGGGCGAATTCGCGCCCGGGCTGGGTCGAGGAGACGATGCGCGGCTTCCGTCTCCTCCGCGCGAGCCGGCCGAAAGCCGGGGGTCAGCCCGGCCGCCCTAGCCCGGCGGCCAGCCCATCCGCCGGCCTCCGAGGATGTGGCAATGGAGGTGGGGCACCGCCTCCCCCGCGTCGCGACCGTTGTTGAAAACCAGGCGAAAGCCGGTGCGGTCCAGTCCCAATTGGCGGGCGACCTCCGCCGCCTTGAGCAACAAATGGCCCAGCAGCGCCTGATCCTCGGCCTGGGCTTCCGCAATGCGAGGAATGGGCTTCTTGGGAATGATCAGCACATGCGTCGGCGCCTGCGGGTTGATGTCCCGAAACGCCAGCACCAGCTCGTCCTCGTAAACAATGGTCGCCGGCAGTTCCCGGGCAATAATCCGTTCGAAGATGGTCTTGCTCATGCCCGCAGGAAAGTGCGGTCCCCCGCCACCCGCGTCAATCGCAGAAGCTTCCGCCCTCGCCACGGCCCGCCCCTCCCCTGCCCCTCAAACCCGGCGGCCGCCCGGCCGCCGCCAGGCGCCGCCAGAAAACTGCTCGCCCGCCCGCCGGCGGACCGCTATAACACGCCCCATGTCGGACTATCGCATTGGCATCATCGGCGGCAGCGGCTTGTACCATATCGAAGGGTTTCGCAACCAAAAGTGGGTCCGGCTCAGGACCCCCTTCGGCCAGCCGTCGGACGCCTTCCTGACCGGCAGTCTGGCCGGGCGCGACGTGGTTTTCCTGCCGCGCCATGGGCGGGGCCACCGCCTGCTGCCCAGCGAACTGAATCACCGCGCCAACATCTGGGGGATGAAGAAGCTTGGGGTCGAATGGATCATCTCCGTCAGCGCGGTCGGCTCGCTGCAAGCCCGCTACCGCCCGTGCGACATTGTGGTTCCGGACCAATACGTGGACCGCACCAAACAACACGCGGCGCATAGTTTTTTCGGGCGCGGCATTGTGGCCCACATTGCCTTCGCCCACCCGGTGGCGGAAGAGCTGCGGGCCCTGCTGGTCGCCGAGGCGCGGGCGCTCAAGCTCCGCGTCCATGACGGCGGCACCTATGTGAACATGGAAGGTCCCGCCTTCAGCACCCGTGCCGAGTCCCTCACCCACCAAAAGCTGGGCTACGACGTGATCGGCATGACCAGCCTGGGCGAGGCCAAGTGCGCCCGGGAGGCCGAAATCGCTTACGCCACCCTGGCGATGGTCACCGATTACGATTGCTGGAAGGACGATGAACCCCACGTGACGGTGGACCTGGTGGTCGCCAACCTCGCCAGGAACGCCGACGCGGCCAGGCGCCTTATCACCCGGGTCATCCCCAGGATTCCCTCCACGCCGAACTGGCCCTGCCACCGGGCCCTCGAGAACGCGATCATGACCGACAGGAAGCTCTGGCCGGCCCGTACCCTCGCCGCGCTGAAGCCCATCCTCAGCAAGTATTTGTAGCCGCGTGCCAGCCGGCGAGCGGGACCGGGCTCCCGAGCGGAACGAGACCCCAGGCAATCCAGGAAAAGGCGGTCCAAAGAAGCTTTTGCCCCCTGCTGGGTGTAAAAGGAAAGTTAATCGGGTTTTACCATGCCCGGGTTTGGGCGCTCGCCTTCGGTTGGGCAGCAGCTCCTCCTTGCGGCGGATGCTAATCACTCGGATCTTCACCACAGGGGGGTCACGGTGTACCCAGCTCTTCCCAACACGCAAAATTTACGCCTTGACACGCCCGCTTGCCTCTGGACACTATTCCGCCATGCCCGGTGAAACCAGGAACCCATTCTCCCTCACCCGCGCAGTGCTCAGTAAACGCGTACGCCGAAAAAGCAAATTTTTATCAATCAATAATTCAATAATTGGCAAGAGCAAGTGGCTGGACCTTCGCAAGAGTCGCAGCAAACCGTGCGGCTTCGTGGTAGGCTGTAAGCAACTGGTCAAAGGGAGCGGGTGATCCAGATCAATGACCATTACGCTGCCCAAGAATCCGGCTGAGGCCCAATACGAAGACTTAGTTTGCGCTTGCCTTCTCTGTCTGGGCTACTTCATCGAACCCAGGATCAAGCTTCGAGAGGGCGGCGTTGAGGTTTTGGAGATGGACGTGGTCGCCACGCCATCCGACGCCGAATATCTGAACCGTGTGCTCGTGGACGCAAAGTCTGGGGCTTGGGGGTTCTCTGACGTTTTCAAAGTGTCGGGCTGGGTGAATTTTCTGCACCTGACGAAGGGCTTGATTGTTCACAAGAACGAGCCAGATCAACAAAAGGCTGAAGTGCTTCAACGGATACGGGATGAGGCCAAGGTGGACTGCAAGAGATTAACCCTTGGCGATGCCGGATCGGCTCAGGTTCTTCCTCCGTGCGTCACGCTTGACCCCAAGGCGATGCGAGCTTTGCTCGCAACAACATGGTATGCCCTCATCGCCCAGCGTCTTGCGTTTGGCGAATTCGTTCACCGGTATAAGAGCGATCCAACAAATCCCAACCTGGAAGGGGCGCTGCATTACCACCGGGCCTGTGAGAAGAGTTTCTTCAACCGCAAGGCGGTGGAAAGGGTCCATGCCCTGTGTGAGGCCCATCACCAGTTCCCGAACGTCACCGGCAGGTTCATCGAGGCGATCTCCGCGCAGACGAGGATGGAGAGCAATAAGGTGCTCTACCGGTTGACCGACCAGAACTACGAGCTGTGGCTGCAATACATCATGCTCCTGGAGCACAAGGCCAGGGTGGCAATCATCAAGAACTCGCTCGATCACTTGCTTGATCCGGCAGCCAAGGACGAAACGGTCGAGTTCATGGGGCACACCTTTCGGTGGGTTGACCTGCATCTCCCACCGGGCTGCCTGCAAGGTCTGGAGAAGCTCAAAGGGCACAAGCACGCTACGAAGCTGCCGCTGCTGTTCCAGATGTTCATCGAAGTCTTCGGCGGCTTTTACGCACCCAAACTCCAGGATGACCTGAGCCTGCTGGCGGCGATAACGGGGGTGCCCGAAGCCGAGATTCCCGCGTGCCTCAAGCTCTATGACGACTTTTTTCCGTTCAAGGAAGGCTGGTTTTACGATGTTAGGTCTGAGCTGAGAGTGATGAAGATGATCCCGGCCATTGCCCGTGGCGCGGGGGCCCTGGTCCGCCACGCACAATTTGGACTGGTCAACTACCGGCAGCGTTACGGTGCCAGTGGAAACGTCCTGCAGACCTGGCACAACGCCATAGTCATTGCGCTGCACCCAGAGTTGGGCACCCAACCACCGCCGACTCCAGTGGCAGGCGGAACCACGCCGACAACGTAAACGCGGCCCGACAAGGGCCTGGCCAAGCGTCCGGGTCGGGCGTCGAGTGCTGATCCCGGTCGCCGTCATAGAGGAATACATGGGGACGAAGCACGATCCCCACCGTAGGACGCCCTGAACCGTTCCGATGGATGGAGAAAAGAAAAGGGGTCACTCCATAGTTTGGTGCGGTTTGGGGCTTTACCTTCTTTCCCCGCCGTGTAGTCCTGCGCCATGCCGCGCAACATGCGAGACGAACATCCCGGGAGCACTTACCACCTCCTGAGCGCCGGGGGTGACCGTCGCGAGATTATTTTCCTGGACGATAAAGATCGTCAGGACTTCATCAACACGCTGGCTGCGACCTGCCAGAAGACCGGCTTCCAGGTCCATGCCTGGGGTTTGATGTCCAACCATTACCATCTGGTTGTAGAGACCACCAACGCCAACCTGGTGGCTGGCATGGCGTGGCTGCAGAGTACCTATACCATGAGGTTAAACCATCGGCACAAGCTCTTCGGCCACGGGTTTAGCGGCCGATACCAATCTCTGCTGATCGGCGGCAGCGGCACCGGCTGTCTCAAGAGCGCCTGCGATTAGGTCCATCTTAATCCTGTGCACGCCGGCCTGCTCAAGCCTGAGGAGCGATGGATCGCCTTTCGGTGGAGCAGCTTCGGCCTGTCTCTGGCGGTTCGGGAGCACCGCCCCGGCTGGCTGCGCGTGGACCGGTTGCTGGGCGAGCACGGCATCCAGCAGGACACAGCCCCGGCGCGTCAGGAATTCGAGATGCGGACGGACGCCCGGCGCGCCCAAGAATCCGACGAGGCATTGCTGGCGCCTTTTCGCCGTGGCTGGTGTTTGGGAAGTCCGCAGTTCAAAGCCCGGATGCTGGAGCGGATGGAGGGCAAACTTGGCCAGCACCATGCCGGAGAACTGCGCCTGGAAACAGCGGAAGCCAAAGCCGAGCGGATTGTGCAGGAGAAACTGATTCGACCGGGCTGGGATGCGGGTCAGTTGCAGTTGCGGCGCAAGAACGATCCGCAGAAGCTTGAGGTGCTCCCCATTTGTCCGACCAATGGAAGCGGTTTTTAGACTAAGGTTTTGACCGTATTCTCTTCCCCCATTTTGAACCGAAAGGGGCTGGGGGCACCGTGGCCATGGCCAGTCCCCTCCCGGCTCGTTGCAGGGGT
>JARKQH010000329.1 GCA_029974925.1 Verrucomicrobiota bacterium | reverse complement strand
CTTCCCCTGCCCTTACCCAACCCGTCTTCAAAACCCTGAAAGGGTTTCAGACAGTAGCCGGGGGTAAGGCCGCCAGGCCGCCACCCCCGGTCCCCCGTCCCCAAAATTCCAGCCCCCTCCGCCTGCGGAGGGGGTTGGGGGTGGCGGCACCCCGGAGTTTCAGCAAGCCGTCAGTCCCAATCCATCGTGATGCTCCGCGATACCACGGCGTCGCAAGAAAGCTCATCCAGGGAGCCTCGCTCTGGCGAACGGAGTCTGTGCGCGCCGAGGCCCCGCCCATTTCTGCGTCCGTCTGCGTGGTCTGCGGGCCTGTGCTCCCTACCGCGAAGCCTGAAGGTGGAGCTGCAACGCCCGGAGCCCAGGAAGCATGCCCTACGCGTGACCGAGCAAAGAAGGGACCACGGATTTCGCGGATTTCGCGGATGAGGGAGACGCCGTGCAGGGCTCCCGGTGGCGGGGCGAAGTCGCTCGTCCGGGACAGCGCCACGCCTGGCGCCATTCCCTCCGGCCCTTTCTTATCCGTGTCATCCGCGTCATCCGCGGTCAAATCCACCCCCTCGGGGCGCCGACGTCTCGTCGCCGTCACACGGCCCTGCCCCCCTCACTCCGCCTGGCCAGGCGCGGGGCCTGTCTGGCGCCGGCTCTCGCCACCATGCCCGGTGAGACCAAACACCGATTCTCCCTCACCCGCGCAGCGCTCCGTAAATCCGCACGCCAAAAAAGCAAATTCTTATGGAGTATCAGTCTAAAATCCGCCCCGCTTTTTTTTCACGCAGCCTGCCTCAAGCCACCGAAAAAAGTGAAAAAAATTCGCTCCGGACTTGACGTCCTCACCTAAATGGCTTACCTAAAGCACAGCAGCTTTTGACTGCCGTGAGGCCCAGAGCCTCGGAGCAAACTGAAACGCCGCAAGGCGCAGTTCGCTCATAGGGTGGATTTACCCTTTGTCTGAAGCGCCATATGACGCTTTGGCCAGTTCTTTGACAGCGCGGCTCGTCCCGGGCAGGCCCGGTTCGAGATCAGCATTTAGGGCGGGGCCAAAATCCCCGCCAATCGTGTGCAGGACGCGGCACCCGTAAGCGGTTGCAGCCACCCTCGCACAAGCCCGTCTCCGGGCCGCCAGCTTCTCGAGCTGCTCGGAGCCACTCCGTCCTATTGCGAGCTATTCCGAGCTCCAGCAAAAACCCCGAAATCAGAGCCCGTTTCAGCCGGCCCGGAGGCGGTCCAGGTCAGCCGTACGTTCAGCCCTCCCGCTGCCCGTCGCCCGCACTTCGTTCCGGGCCAGGAGGTTACGAAAGCAGCCTCCCTCTGTTTTAGTCAGTTGGGTGGCGTGTCTGGTACGTAGAGGTTAGGTCAGAACAACACCTCGAAAGGGGCGTCTTAAGGCTCGGATTCAGGCTTTTGACCCGGGGCATGCGCCGCCAAGTTGTCGTTTGGCTGACGGCGCACGCCTGGAGTTTCCGGTTGTTGTCAGCCCTCTTGAAGCAGTGGGCGGCGGTGCCAGCACCGGAAGCCTGCGGCCAGAAACCCGGCGCGGCGATCCTGCGTGAAAGACGGGGACCCTGCTTCAGCGCCCCGTTGATTCCACTTTGACGGTCGTGTCCGAAAAGTGAGTCAAAATGTCCCCAGACCGTATAGACACCAGCCCGGGGTTTTTGGTGAAATGGGAATGTCGGTTGCGCTCCTGCCCGACGGCAAAACGGCGCCCTTCCGATTCGCGGGTTGGGAAAGAGAGCAGCGGGACGAGTGCAGCCGCAAAGTCAGAAGTCTGAATAAATGTAAATCTCCCCAGCGGGGTGCTTCCCCATCACCCCGCCTTCCGAGATCAGGCCGACTCGCCCGGGTCGGCCTGACTTTTTCTTCACGCGGGGTTTGAGGGACCAGAACCGCGGGGGCGGTCAGGGAAAAACGGTGCGGTAAAACCGTTGCGGGGCCGCGCCCGGGTCCAGAAACTCGAAATGGCCTGACGCATTGCCGGTAGCGGTGCCGAGCGTCTGCCAGGGACCAGCCGCTGGGTTGTCGCTGGCCAGAACGCGGTAGGTTCGCCCAAGAACGTCCGGGCCGGAAATGAGATTGGAACCGCCCGCCAGGCGGAGGATTGCCAACCGCGGCGAGCCGGCGTGGTCCACCCGCACTGTGAGAGGAGTCGAAAGGGTCTGCGCGCCGTCGAGCGAGCAGGCACAGGCGCGGACGGTATGGATTCCCACGGGAGGGTTGCTCCAGGTCAGGGTATGAGAGGGGCCCGGCGCGTCGCCCAGTTTCAAACCATTGGCAAGAAAAAGCACGTTGGTCACGGCGTTGGCTGGATCGAATAAGCTGGCTGCGAGCCGGATCAGGGCATTGGCGCCAAAGACGCTGTTGTTGGCGGGTTGAACCATCTCGATACGCGGGGCGCCAACCGACCCGTCCAGACTCTGAAAAATGCCCTGGCTGGCGTTGGAGTAGCTGCCACTGGGCGTTTCCTCGAGTTTGACCGCGCGCACCAGGTAAACGTTCGTGGACATCACCGGGTCACTGTAGGTTGTGCCCGTCACCAAACGGGTGGTTAAGCGGGTAAATGGTCCTGCCACATTGGAGCTGCGATAAACATGGTAGCCCAACACGAATCCGGGCGACGGGGCCCAGCTTAGATCAACCCCGCCGCTGGCATTCGTGGTTACCTTCAACCCCGCCGGCGGGGGAACGGGGTGCAACCGCAGCGTGGGGTCGCCCAGGAGCGCCACGTGAACCATCCCCATCCCCAGGCTGTTGCCATACGTCCCGTTTTGAAACACCGCCACCGACGCGGACATTCCGGCCAATCTGCTGAGCTACAGCCTGGAATTACCGCCCTCCGGCGCCGCCATTTCCACGGGCGGCATCATCTCGTGGACGCCTGGCGCGGGCCAGGCACCAAGCACCAACCGGCTGACAACGATTGTGACTGACAACGGAGTGCCCCCGCTGAAGGCCACCAACAGTTTCCTGGTGATTGTCACCCCCCCGACCCGTGCTCCCGTGATTCTGGAGCAACCTGCCAGCCGAACCAATATCGCCGGCACGACTGCCATCTTCAGTGTCAGCGGGTCCGGTCCGGCGCTCACCTATCAATGGCTGAAGTCCGGTGCCATCCTCCCCGGCCGAACCGAGTACACCTTGAGCCTCCCTGCGGTGACCAGCGCGGATGCCGGGCCGTATCGTGTGGTGGTGACGAATCCTTATGGCAGTGTGACCAGTTCCATTGCCACGCTGACGGTTATTGAACCGCCGGTGGTCCTGCAGCATCCCGCCAGCCGCACCAACCTTACGGGAACAACCGCCAGCTTTACGGTTGTCGTAGGCGGCACCACCCCCGCCTACCGGTGGGTCAAGAACGGCACCAACACATTGGTCAACGGGGGAAGAATCTCGGGGGCGACGTCCGCCACCCTGACACTGGCGGACGTCGAGCCCGCCAGCGCCGGCAGCTACGCGGTCATCGTCACCAACCTGGCCGGAAGCGTGACCAGCGCCCCGGCCTGGCTCACCATCGTTGTCAGCAATCCGCCTCCGGTCGAATTGTTTGCGGACGATTTCACCCGGTCAGGCACGCCGGGCGCCCTCAGTCTCTGGATCGCCCAGAGCGGCACCTGGACGATTCACGACGGACTGGTGGAGGGACACAGTAAGGCCCAGAGCTTCGCCATGCTTCACCTCACCAATGTGTGGGAGAATTACTCCGTCGAGGCCGACCTCCGTTTTTCCAGCGATGCGTATGGCGGGGGAATTGGCGGCCGGTTGAACCCCGGCAACGGCATCCGGTACGCCGCCTGGGTGTATCCTGAGGGCTCGGCCGGCGGCGGGCGCACGCTTCAACTGCTCAAGTTCAAGAACTGGAAAACCTGGATGTATAATAGCGTGAATTCCGCCCCGATGGCGCAAGCTACTCTCCCGGCCGTGGGCACCAGTTGGCACCACCTGAAGCTCCTGTTCCGCGGCAGCGAGATTGAGGTCTATTACGACGGGAACCTGGTGCTGGCCGTGACCGACACGGAGAGCAGCCCGCTGCTGTCGGGTGCCATCTGTCTGGACACGCGGTTGGATTCCACCGCGCACGCGATGTATGTGGATAACGTTCGTGTCGTATCGGTGCCGAAATACGGCCCGGCTTATCCGCAGAGTCCGCTGATCCACTCGGTGAGACTGGTGGGCGGATCGGCGGTGATTGCCTGGACCAGCGAGGCGGGTTTCACCTACCGGCTGCAGTTTGCCGACAGCCTCGCGGACGGCGCTTGGAACGATCTGTCCCCCGACCTGGCGGGCACGGGTGGGCTGATCTTTTACACGAATGCCATCCCGTCCACCACGCGGCGTTTTTACCGTGTGGTGGCCCTGCCCTGAAACAAGCCGGGGACGAATTGGTCCCGCTGTAGAGGGATTCCATCACGCAGAAGGCCGGTTTCATCCCGGAGCCCTGGCGTGGCAGGCAGGACGGGATTAACGTCGAGCCAGAGTTCGGACAATAACGACAACAAAAAAACGAAAGGTAAAGATATGAAAAGAACCTTGCTTATCGCAACGCTGACGCTGGGCATGGCGGCGTTTCAATCCATCGGCCAGGAGGACCCAGCGCCTCCCCGGGCCAAGGAGCGCGAGCGGATTCGCCAGGAGAACCGCGAAAAACGTGACCGCGATCTCGAGCAGGCCCGCTCGGAACGGAATCAGAAGCCAAACCGGGACCAGCGGATTGAGCGCCGCAATCGCCAGATGGCGCCCGATCTCGGGCCCGGTCAACCCCCTCAAGCAGGCAGGGATTTTCGCGGTCCCCGACTCGGGGGCCAAGGCCCGGGACCGGGCCCAAACGTGAGGGTGTGTCCGCATTGCCAGCGGCCGTTGCCGCCGTTGGGCCAGCCCGGCAGGGGCATTGGGCCGCGCGGGTTCCAAGGTGGACCTCGAGGACCGCTGGCTCCTCCGGCCTGGCAAGGGCGCCAGGGTTTCCAGCGCGCTCCGGCGTGGCAGGGGCGTCAGGACTTCGGCGGCGGTCCCGCATGGCAGGCGCCGGGATTCCGGCGCTGGCAGGGGCCTCCGGCTCAAGGGGACGATTTTCCCCCGCGGCCCCCGGCAGGGGAACGGTTTGGGCAGGGGTGACGGGGACCGGGGTTTGCACCACCCGGCCCGCCGACTGATCGGGACGAACGCCCCGCTCCTCGCCGCGAGCGCGAGCTTGACCGCTAAATAATCCTCCGCGACGCAACACGGTTTCCCGCGCGCGGTTCGCCGACGGCTGGCAAATGCCGGAGGCGAGCCGCGCGCCCGTTTCCGGCTCCGAATAAGCCTGACAGGAGGCGGAGATTCTGATAGTTTGGTTCAGGTTATGGCGCGGACGCTGATCTGGTTTGGCTCTCTCTTGCTGACGTTGTGGTCGGTCTGCGCAGAGGTATTGGTTCCCGCTGGCAGTTCCTGGCGATATTTCAAGGGCACAATCGAACCGCCCCTTGACGGCGCAGCCACCTGGGTGGACCCCGCCTACAATGACTCAGGCTGGCCGTCCGGCCCGGCCGCCTTTTACTATGAGAATCAGCCGGGCAGCGCCAACGCCTTCACCGGCCAAACGCTTCTGAGCGACATGTTCGGCGGTTACACTTGCGTGTTATTGCGCCGGACTTTTGTCATCGCGAACCCGAGCGATGTGGAAGTGCTGCAAGTCGCCGCCTTTTGTGACGATGGTTTTATCGCCTGGATCAACGGGCGCGAGGTTGCGCGATTCAACATGCCCGCCGGCGCGGTCCCCTGCAGCAGTTCCTCGCTCCCGGCGCTGAGTGAGCCGATTTCGTGGTGGACCAACCTGGTCGCCGACGCGGAGGAGTTCCTGGTGCCCGGCACCAATGTGTTATGCGTTCAGGCTTTCAATTCTTCGCTGGCGGACAGCTCGGATTTCATCATTGACCCGGCGTTGTACTACACCCAGGACCAGACGGCTCCCGCGCTCACCTACCTTTTCCCCGCGGCGGAGGCAGTGGTGCGGCAACTCACAACCGTCGAGGTCGCCTTCAATGAGCCGGTAACGGGCGTGGACGCCTCGGACCTTCTCATTAACGGCCAGCCCGCCAGCCAATTGACCCTGGTCACCCCCTCCCAGTTTGTCTTTGGATTCGCTCAACCGGCAGCGGGTTTGGTTCAGGTGGCCTTCGCGGCCAACCACGGCATTCACGACCTAAGCTCGAGTTCGAATCTCTTCGCCGGTGCGTCCTGGACCTACACGCTCAACCCGGATGCGCCCCTGGCAGAGGTGATCATTTCCGAGTTCATGGCATCCAACAGCGGCAACCAAACCAACTCACTGCACGATGAACTGGGTAACAGCCCCGATTGGATTGAGCTGCACAACCGGTCAAACGATCCGGTGAGCCTGACGGGCTGGGCACTGACAGACAACCCGGCGCGGCCCGGAAAGTGGCGGTTTCCCCCCGTAATGCTGGCGGGGAAAGGCTACCTCGTCGTGTTCGCCTCAGGCCGCGATACCAATGTCGCCGGCCAGTTGCACACCAGCTTTAACCTCTCGGCGGACGCGGGCTACCTCGCGCTTTTCGATCCCGCCGGCAACCTGGCTTCAGCGTTTTCGCCCACCTATCCGAAGCAATTCAAGGATGTCTCTTACGGACGAGACCGGTTGGATCCCTCGCTCCTTGGCTACTATACCAACGCCACCCCCGGCGCAGCCAATACCACCCAAGGAGCAGGCTTTGCGCCGAACGTTGTCTTCTCGCGGGTAGGGGGGACGTTCCAAACCCCCTTTTACCTTGCCCTCACGGTTTCCGATACGAACTGCGAAATTCGATATGTGGCCCTGACGACCAACGTCCCCTCCGGCACCGTGGCGCCCACCAACATCCCCACCCAGGCTTCAACCCTGTACACAGGCCCCCTCCTCGTCAGCGACACCGTTCAGGTCCGCGCCCGGGCCTTCCCACGCCAGCCGGGTCTGTTTCCCGGTCCGCCACGGACGGAGAACTATCTGCGGATTTCGCCGGCAGCCGCGGCATTCAGTTCGGACCTGCCGGTCATCCTGTTGCACAACCTGGCGGGCGGGAACGTGCCGCAAACCACAGACCAAAGCGTCATGGTAATGGTGTTCGAACCAATGAACGGCCGGACTTCGCTGACCAATCCCCCCACCCTGGTGGCACGGGCCGGTCTCAACATTCGCGGCAGCAGCACCGCCGGGTTGGGACAGTCGAGCTTCGCCCTCGAACTCTGGGACGAATACAACGACGACCTGAAAACCGAGTTCCTCGGCATGCCGGCCGAGTCGGATTGGGTGCTTTATGGCCAGAACGGCTACGACCCTTCCTTCCTCCATAACCCGCTGGCGCATCAGTTGGCCCGGGATTTGGGACGATATTCCTCACGCACCCGGTTTGCCGAGGTGTTTCTCAAGAAGACCGGGGGGACGATCGCCTATTCGCCGCCGGCGGCTGGAGATTACTTCGGCCTGTACACCATCGAGGAAAAGATCAAGCGCAACAAGGAGCGGGTGGACATCAAGGAATTGAGCCAATTTCAAACGACGGCGCCGGGCGTGACCGGGGGCTACCTTTTGAAAATTGATCGGATGGATCCCGATGAGCGTAGTTTTTATGATGCTTACGTGCAGCGGGACATCGTGTTTCAGGATCCCAAGGGCCTCGAGATGGTGGACCCTGCCTGGCAGGCACAGTACAACTACATCAGGACGTATTTCACGCAGTTTGGCCAGGCCCTTTGGGGCGCCAATTATACCAACCCGGTGACCGGCTATGCCGCCTACATTGATGTCAACTCCTGGGTGGACCAGCACTTGGTCAACGCCGTGGCTTTCTGCGTGGATGCCTTCCGCCTCAGCGGGTATTTTTACAAGGACCGGGAGAAGAAACTCGAGATGGGACCGTCCTGGGACTTTGACCGCAGCATGGGCACCTACAACCCCGCAACCGACTCGTGGGACAAGCGCGCCTTCAATCCCCGCTTGTGGCGGGTGCAGGCCAGCGGAGACCAAGGTACCGATCTGTTCGGCAATCCCGCCTTGCTGGGGGTGCGCTGGTGGCAACGCCTGTTCGTGGACCCGGATTTCTGGCAGCGGTGGATTGACCGCTGGTCCGAGGTGCGAAGGGAGGTCTGGACCACCAACCACATCAATGCACTGATTGACGGCTTCGCCAGCCAACTGGCCCAGGCCCAGCCCCGGCAGCAGATTCGCTGGAACTACACCGCCCCCCGCTCGGGCCAGCTCTCCGCCAACGGTTACACTCACAGCTTCCCGGGGACTTTTGCCGGTGAAATCGCCTTTCTCAAGCGCTGGATGGCGGATCGGGTGGATTTCATTGACACCAATTTTCTGCGCGCCCCCGCCTTCAGCAGCCATGGCGGCGCCATCACTTCGGGATTCCGGTTGACCCTCACCGCCCCTGCCTTTCCGACCGGAACAACCATCTATTACACCCTGGATGGAACCGACCCGCGCGCGCCCGGCGGGGCGGTTTCCCCCGGAGCACGGTCGGGCGTGAGCCCGCTGACCCTGACGCTGACCAACAACGCGCGCGTGTTCGCGCGAAACCGGAATCCGAATCATTCGAACGTGACGAACTGGCCGGGAAGCGTGGGGGGGAATCCGCCCATTTCGAGTCCGTGGTCGGCTCCGACCGTGGCGACGTTCGTGGTGGCAACACCGCCGCTGGTCATCACCGAGATCATGTACCATCCCGAACGGGCGGCGTCCGGAACCAACGATGCCGGCGACTTCGAGTTCATCGAGTTGAAGAACTCAGGCACGCAGCCGCTTAGCCTTCCAGGCATTCGCTTCACCCGCGGCATTCAATTCACGTTCACCTCCACCAACCCCATCACGCAGCTTGGCGCGGGCCAGTACGTGGTCTTGGTCAGGAACCGCGCCGCGTTTCAGGCGCGTTACCCCGGGGTGACCAATATTGCGGGCGAATACGCCGGCAGTCTGGACAACGGCGGCGAGCACCTGGTGCTGGAGGGCGCATTGGGCGAACCCATCCTGGATTTCGAGTTCAAGGATTCCTGGCAGCCGGTGACGGATGGCTACGGCTTTTCCCTGGTCATCCGCGACGAGAGCGGCCCGCTGGCCGGCTGGACCAACGCGGGCAGTTGGCGGGCAAGCACGGAACGCGGCGGATCGCCGGGCCGCGGGGATCCGGCGCCACAGTTTATTCCGCCCGTGGTGATCAACGAGGTCCTCACCCACACCGACCTGCCCGAGCTGGACACCATCGAGCTTTTCAATCCCACCGCGGCTCCGGCTCCCGTTGGCGGGTGGTTTCTGACCGATGAGCGGGACGAACCGCGCAAATACGTCATCCCCGCCGGCACAACGATCCCGGCGGGCGGTTTCCTGCTCTTAACGGAGGCGGCCTACAATGCGGGCGGCCCCAACAGCTTCGCCCTGAGTTCCTTGGGCGAGGAGGTTTACCTTTTTTCCGGCGACGGCACCAATCTCACCGGCTACCGTCACGGCTTTGAGTTTGGCGCCCAGACCAACGGGGTTACCTTCGGAAGACACCTGAGCAGCGACGGGCGCGAGCACCTCGTGGCCCAGAAGCGCCGAACATTGGGGGGCGTCAACAGCGGGCCAAAAGTGGGGCCGGTCGTCATTAACGAGATCATGTATGAGCCGCCCCCCTTCGGCCTCAACGCCAATTACCTGGAGGAATTCGTTGAGCTGCGGAACATCGGAAACACGGCGGTGCCCCTCTATGATCCGCTGCATCCGACCAATACCTGGCGGCTGGGGGGCGGCATGGCTTACACCTTTCCCCAGCAAACCAGTTTGGCCGCGGGCTCGTGCGCCCTGGTCGTCAGCTTCGATCCGGCGGTTGACCCGGTGGCAGTGGGCTGGTTCCGCTCACGCTACGGGCTCGACGCCAGCGTGCCCCTCTTCGGCCCGTTCAGCGGCCGACTAGCCAATGAAGGAGACACCGTCGCCCTCTATTGCCCGGACAACCCGCAATCGCCCGAGTCCTCGGCGCCCGGATTTGTCCCTCAAATTCTCGTGGAACGCGTGCGGTACTCGAGCCAGGCGCCCTGGCCGGCAGGCGCCAGCGGCTCGGGCTGGTCGTTAGGACGCATCGCCAGCGCGGGCTTCGGCGATGATCCCGCCAACTGGCAGGCAGCCCCTCCCAGCCCGGGACGGGCCAATCCAGTCTCCGCCAACGCCGACGCGGACGCGGACGGTCTTCCGGACGAATGGGAGATTGCCCAAGGACTGGACCCGACCAATCCCGATTCCCCCCATGGCGGAGCGGGGGATGCCGATGGCGACAGCATGACCAACTGGCAGGAATATGTAGCCGGCACAAGTCCAACCAACCCTTCTGATTTCCTCCGGTTTGAACGGGTGGCCGTCAGCGGTGCCCATCTCCAACTGGAGTTCCTCCCGCGCGCCGGCCGAACCTATGCCCTCGAACGGCGCAATCCGGCGGGGCCGCCGGGCAGTTGGACCGTGATCCAGAGCCAAATCTCCGGAACCAACCGCATCACGCTGACGGACCCGGTTGGAACCGGGGGGCTTTACCGGCTGAAGGTCAGTCTGGGAGGCAATTGACCCAAACCGCCCTTTAGGGCGCCAACCGCACTCGATAAAACTGTTGCGGCAAGCGGGTCAAATCCTCCACCTCCCAACGGAATGGCACCGGAGGCGAATTGGTGACGAACAGCGGCACCCAGTTCGTCGTCGGCAGGTGTGTGGTCGCCTCAATCACGTAGTCCGGCCCCGAATCCCCAGACACCACCAAACCGATCGTCCCGCCCCCAAATCCAGCCCAAGTGAGCGTCGGTGACATCGGCTGCAGGACGGTAATGGTGAAAGCCTGGGTCGTGCCCATGGGCGGCAGACCACTATCCATCACAGCCAGGCTCACGGGGTATTCGCTGCCGGCCTGGGCGATGGCGGGGCGCCAGGAGAACACGCCATTGGAGGGGTTGATGCCCGCGCCAAGCGGTCCGGCCACCAGGCTGAAAGTCAAGGTTTGTGCCGGCACGTCCGGATCGCTGGCCACGTTGGTCACGTTGAGTGTGCGGCCAGCCAGGACGGTTTGGGGCGGCACCGGCGCCAAGGTCGGCGGCTGGTTAAAGGGCGGAAACAAGTGGGTCGTCGGAACTGGCTCACGGTTCTGCGAAACACTCTCCCAGGAAAGCTGGCAACTGGCGTTGCCCAGGTTCCCGAAATACTCCAGCTTGAGGTCGTATGTCTGACCCGCCTCCAGGGCAATGACGCCCGAGTACTCCACGTCCCGATCATCGAGCCACCGGTCAATGATGAGCTGATTGTTGATCCAGAGGCGGCGGCCGTTGGCCGAGTTGACATGGAAGGTGTAAAGTTCCGAAAAACGCGGCATCACGCGACCGGTCCAACGAACACTGAAGCGGTCGGCCGGCACTCCCAAGGCCGCAATGCCGGAGCCCCAGTTGAAATTGACGTGGGGATCAAGGCGCGTCATGACGCGCTGGGTCAGGTTGGTGTCGGCAAAGTAATCGCCCCGCAAACCGTTGGTGAAGGGAAACAGGTATTGGCCCGGCACCGTCCGCACGGTTCCACCCGGCATGATCCACTGCAGGCGCACCACGGCGCTGCCAGTGTTTTCGTAATACTCGAGGCGGACATCGTAAAACTCCCCGCTGGTCAGGTTGACGCTTGCCGTGTTGGTCCGGACGGTGTGGCTGCTCCAATCATCCACCAAGAGCTGGCCGTTCAGCCACAGTCGCGCGCCATCATCGTTCACCAGTTGAAAGAGGTAGAGACCCGAAACCGGCGCCAGCAGTTTGCCGGTCCACCGCGCCGAGAACTGGTTGGTGCCGATGCTCAGGCACGGCGCGCCCGTGCCCCAGTCAAAATCCATGGTGTAATTGGTGGTCAGCACCGCCGCGCCGCCAAGGATGGCGTTGTTGAAGAATTCGCCGCGCAGGCCCTGCGCCGGCCGCCCGGGCGCCTCATCCGGGCTCAGCAACAGGGTGTTGGGCGAGGTCGGCGCATCAAAATTCGGCGTGTCGTCGGTGTACCACCAGAAACGCTGGATGCGGGTGTAACGCTTCGGGGTCTGGTCCCCGGTCGGATCACTTGTCCCGTGATACGCCAGCCAGTCCTCGGTGCCGCTGGGTGACCGCGTAAAGGAGCCGTGGCCCACGCACCACGTGCCATTGGCCGGCGCACGCTGAAAGACCGGGTTCGAGAACTTCGTCCAGGAGGCCGGGTTCGTGTAGTTCCCGTCTGTATTCATCAGCAGTCCCATACAGTAGTACTCCGTCCAGGTGCCGCTGGCGGAATAGATGATGAAAGTCTTGTCGTTGCGCCGCAGAATCTCGGGCCCTTCGTTTACGTTGCCATTCTTTTCCCACGAATAGGTGGGACGCGAAAGGCGCACGCCGGGCGCCGCCAAGGTCCAGGGATTGCTCAGCGGCGCGATATAAAGCGACTGGCCGTAGCTGTCGAATTGGGACCAGACGAGGAACCGGGCCTGGTCGGAGGGTCGCACCAGCAGCGTGGCATCAATGGCCGGCAGGTTCGGGTCAATCAAGCCTTTATAGGTGTAGCTGCCTTGCGGGTTCTGGGTATCGCCCTCCAATACAAACATGCGCATGGTCAGGGTGCCGGCGACCGTGTTGCCCGTGGAGTAGATGTACCATTTCCCATCCAGGTAGTGCAGTTCGGGCGCCCAAATATCGCTGAGAATTTCGCCGTTGGGGGAAAACACAGTCACAGCCGATGCGGTGGCCAGACCTTGCAGGTTGGTGGATCGGAACACTCTTACGCTCCCACCTGTGGTGCGGGTGTGATAATAGTAGCCGTTGGTATAATACACCCAGGGGTCGGGGGTGTTGTAGGTCATCAAGGGATTGACATATGTAGCCCAAGCGGACGCGGCCAGGGCGGGCCATCCCAGGCACAACATCCAGAAAACAGGCTTCGAGAGACCTTTGCTCATTTCGCCAGCCTATCAAACTCCGGCCCGTACGTCCGCTGAAACTTATTTGGCACGGGCTGGAGGGAGGTTTCCCCAGGGGGGAGTTGCGCAGGAGGAAAGAAAGGGAGGCTTTTGGAAAAACAAAAAGCCCCCGCCCGGTGTGTTTCAACCGGACGGAGGCCAAATGGGGGATGGGAGTTCGCCACGCTCTCTTTCCCGTGCTGGCATTAGGCGCGACCGCCGCAGCGGTGCTGCCAGCTTCCCGACGCTATTCTCCACGGCAAGCGGAGTATCCGGCCTCATAGCAGGGCCGTTCAGGGCCTTGCGGCCACTGAATTGTTGAGTGAGGCTTTTCAGCTCGCTTCGGCTGGTGGTTGCGCCACCGACCTGCGAACCAGGTCAAGACACGTCTGTGACTGCTTTCCCGCGTCTTGACCGCTTAGCTCCGGGTCAGCCACCGCTTTTGGCAGTGCGTTTGCCCGGTGCCACGGGTCTCGCCTCTTAACTCTCAGGTTGCCTTTCATCCACAGACCAGCGGTGGCGTTTTTACCGCCGCCGGTTTTCGGAAGGTTTTCACCGGTCTTGCCTGGACACGGTGTCCTTCCCGGTTCGAACGCTCACTTTGTCCCGCCTTTCGGCGTCTTTCCTTGGGCGGTCACCGTCACCGGAGCCGCCAGAGTCGCCCGCCCGTGCTGGTGCACAGTAGCAACCGATTACCCTCTGGGTAACTGCGATTCGCCCGGAGTCGAAACTCATCCGGACTACTTGACTCGATTCGGGGCGGTTTCTCATCGCTCCTTATCGCGCAGTTCCTTTTTCGCGTGTACTGACGATGCGCGAACATCGCCAGAGGAACTGGTGAATCCTGCCTCCGCCACCGCCTCTTTCGACGCGGCCGCCGAGGGGCCCGGCCAACCAGCCTGACCTGACCTTTCCCCAGTCACCTGGGATTATCCTTGAGACGATTGGGCGAGAGTCTGTTGACCCCCGCTGACCATCTCAGCTCTTTCAATGAACTGCTCCTACCTTATCACAGTTTTGATTGGTGACAACGAAAACTTATGCACAACTTATTCACCGCCGGCAGCCCGGCCGCCGCAGGAGCCAAACTGCGGATCGGCCTTGTCTGGCGCGGGTTTGCCCGCTGGTTCCTGCCGGTTATTCACCGTCGAAGCTGCCCGCGACACCCGCCTGGTGAACAACTTCAGCGGCCAGGCAGGGGTTGGCGGCGTGTTCGGGAACGGTTGGCGGTTGCGGGAAAGGCGAAGCTGGGCTTTATTAAGAGGGCATGAAACTTTCAACCAAAGTAGAGAAGGCACTGAACGATCAAATCAATCTCGAGCTCAACTCGGCTTACGCCTACCTGGGGATGGCCGCGTATTTTGCGCAGACGCCCTTCGCCGGCTTTGCCCGCTGGATGCATCTGCAGAGCCGGGAGGAACTGGGCCACGCGCAGAAATTTTTTGACTATTTGGTTGACCGGGGCGGGAAGGTGAGCCTGCAAGCCCTCGCTCAGCCTGCCAGCGCCTACCAGGCGCCCATTGACGCCTTCCGGGCGAGCCTCCAGCACGAACAGAAGGTGTCCGCGGCCATCGAGCGGATTTACGAGCTGGCCCTGAGCGAAAAGGACTACTCCACGATGTCGTTTCTCAAGTGGTTCCTGGACGAGCAGGTGGAGGAGGAGAAGAGCGTGAACGACATGCTGGCGCGGCTCGAGCTGGTGGGCGACAACACCAGCGGACTCTATCAGGTGGATCAGTACGCCGGCCGGCGCGGCGAGTCCTGACAGTTGGCCTGCGTGGAGGCGCCGGAAGGGGACCGGCCGCCTCCGCAGGACGGGCCGGAGGTTCTACAACTGCTTCATGGCGGCGTCGAGCGCGGCCAGCAAGGGTTGCATGCTTTCTTCCGTTTCATCGCCCATGTTGGAAATGCGGAAGGTGGTGCCCTTGATCTTGCCGTAGCCGCCGTCAATCAAGAAACCCTGATCCTTCACCAATTTTTGGAGCTTGGGAACGTCCACCGTGCGGCCACCGGGCTTGGCTCCGTTATTCACGCAGGTGAGCGTGAGCGACTCGAAGCCGGGGTCGGGGAAAAGGTTGAAGCCGTGGCGGGCGGCCCAGTCTCGAACCATTTGGTTGGTTTTGCGGTGGCGGGCGTAACGGGCCTCGAGCCCTTCGGCAAAGATGTCGTCCAGTTTGGACGAGAGGGCGAAGACGTGGCCGATGCTGGGGGTGCTGGGGGTCATGTTCTGCTCGGCGTTCTTTTGGAACTCGACGAAGTCAAAGTAGTAGCCGCGGTCGCGGGCGGTGGCCGCTTTGGCCAGGGCGGCAGGTGAGCAGACAAAGATAGCGGTGCCGGGGGGCAGGGCGAAGGCTTTTTGGGTGCCGGCCAGGAGTACGTCAATGCCCAGAGCGTCGAAGTGGAGCGGCACGGCGGACATGGCGCTGACCGAGTCCACGATAAACATCACCTCCGGGTATTTGGCCTTCAGGGAGGCGATTTCCTCGATGGGGCTCATGACGCCGGTGGAGGTTTCGTTGTGGATGACGGTCAAGGCGTCGTACTGGCCGGTCGCCAGCTTGCGGTCCACCGCCTCGGCGCGGATGGGGGAGCCCCATGGCACCTGAAGCGGCTCGGCCTCCTTGCCACAGCGTTTGGAAACATCGTACCACTTGTCGGAGAAGGCGCCGCACATGCAGTTCAGGACCTTTTTGGCAACCAGATTGCGAATGGCGCCTTCCATCACGCCCCAAGCGGAGGAAGTGCTGATGAAAACCAACTGGCGGGTGTCCAGCAGCCGCTGGAGCTGCGGCTGAATTTTCGCGTAAAGGTCCTTGAAGCCCTGGCCCCGGTGGCCGATCATCGGGGAACAAAACGCCCGAAACGTTTTTTCGCTGACCTCGACCGGGCCTGGAATATGTAATTTGACGTGTGCCATAGTTGAGCAGAATTTTTGGGTGTGCGCATGGCAAAAGCAAGGCGTTTTCCGGAACCCCATTTTCCGGAATTGAGGCGTGGTGGGGCCTTGCCATTTAATGGGGTAATCAGGATGATGCGGGCCGTGATTCAGCAGCGTTTAGCCGGCAGGCGAGCAGGCGTGGACGGCGGGCGAAGGTTTCGGAACTGGCTGCTCTCGTACGTGGTGGCAGCGGGGTGCTTTTGGGCGCGGGCGATGGAGGGCGGACAGACGTTGGACCTTTGGCGGGGCGAAGGTCCGTGGTACGAGAACACGGTGGCTGCCCTGGTGCAGACTGCCGACGGTTATCTCTGGCTCGGCACTTACCACGGATTGGTTCGTTTCGACGGAGTGCGGTTCACTGTCTTCGATTCGAGCAACACCCCGGGGCTGCCCAACAGCCGGATCACCAGTCTGTATGAAGCCGGAAACGGGACGTTGTGGATTGGACACGAAACCGGGGAGCTGACGCGGCTTCGGGAAGGGCGCTTCGAGGCGGTGGTCCTGGCGGGGGCGTGGCCGGGAGGGGCGAT
Source organism: Verrucomicrobiota bacterium (assembly GCA_029974925.1). Taxonomy (GTDB): domain Bacteria; phylum Verrucomicrobiota; class Verrucomicrobiia; order Limisphaerales; family UBA8199; genus JARKQH01. Next base: position 70 of record JARKQH010000329.1, on the reverse strand, counting down.
CGAGGCGATTGCGACTGACGCGGATGAGGACCTCTGGGTGTTGAACGATGCGGGGGTGTTATTCCGGGTG
>JARKQH010000325.1 GCA_029974925.1 Verrucomicrobiota bacterium | reverse complement strand
AGCCGCAAGGGGATGGGAGGAAGATCCCGGCACTCTGCCCGCAGGGGCCGGGGTGGCCAGCGCGGTGTTGGAGCGACGCGATGGCGGGTTGGTGGTGGGAACGTTAACACGAGGCTTATACGTGTTTGCGCCGGGCGAGGCGCCCCAGCATTTTAACCGGGAAAACGGACTATCGCACAACTGGGTGCGGTGCTTGTGCGAGGACCACGAGGGCAACATCTGGATTGGCACTGGGGGAGGAATGGACACCCTGCGGCCGCGGAAAGTAAGCATGCTCAGCCCGCCGGATGGATTGCAGGGGTGTGCGGCGTTGTCGTTCGATGTCGGGAAGGACGGGGCGTTTTGGGTGGGAACGGAGGGGGCGGGGCTCTATCGGTATCAGTCGGGGAACTGGACGCGTTTTGCCAAACCGAGCGGTTTGGGGAATCAGTATATTTGGTCGGTTCTGCAGCGACGCAACGGAGATTTGCTGGTGGGGACATGGGGGGCGGGGCTCTTTGTGCGGCGAGGGGACAGTTTTGAAATAGCGGGGGAGACCGGCCCGGTCGCGGAACCGGTCGTGGCGCTGCACGAGAGCCGGAATGGAGATTTGTGGGTGGGGACCATAGCCGGATTGCGGCGGTATCAGGGGGGCAAGCTGGTGTGGTCCGTGGACCGGAGCCGGCTGATGTTTCCGGATGTGAGGGCGATTACGGAGGCTCCGGACGGTACGGTCTGGTTCGGTATGTCGGGGGGAGGGTTGGGGGCGCTGCGGGATGGGGACCTGACCGTGTATCGGAAGTCTGACGGGCTTCCAAGCAATTTCGTCCAGGCGCTCTTGGCGGAAGCGGATGGGACGTTGTGGATTGGCACTTCGGACGCGGGCCTGGGCCGCTGGCGGGCCGGGCGGTTCAGCCGCATCGGGAGAGCGGAAGGTTTGCCCGCCGCAGCCTTGTGCCATTTGGTGGACGATGGAACGGGCAATTTGTGGATCAGTTCCAACCGCGGAATTTTCCGCCTGAACAAGATCGAGTTGAATCGGTGTGCCGAGGGCGAACTTCCCATGGTGCGCTGCATCAGTTACGGGAAGGCCGAAGGACTGGCCACCTTGGTGTGCTCGGGCGGTTTTAATCCGGGGGCGCGTCAGACGGAAGACGGCCATTTGTGGTTTCCGACGGCAAAAGGCCTGGCTTCAATAGACCCGGCAAATGTCACGATCAATCCGGTGCCTCCGCCCGTGGTCATCGAGGAACTGCTGGCCGATGGGGTGTCCGTGGATTTGAAGGCAGCAGACGGAGAACTTCGGATTCCGCCCGGCCGCCAGCGATTCGAGGTCAGATATACCGCCCTGAGTTTCGTGGCTCCCGAGAAGGTGCGTTTTCGCTACAAGCTGGAGGGGTTGGAAGCCGGCTGGACGGAAGCGGGGTCGCAACGGTTCGCGCAATACAGCTACTTGCCGCCGGGCGGCTACCGCTTCCGCGTGATCGCGTGCAACAACGACGACATCTGGAACGAGCGGGGCGCGGTGCTCGCGTTTACAGTGCTGCCGCAAGTCTGGCAGACCTGGTGGTTTCGGGCCGGGTCACTGATGGTCGGCGCGATGGCGGTCAGCGCGGCAGTGCTGGCGCTGGGACGGCAGCGCGTCCGCCGCAAATTGGAACAGTTGGAACGGCAGCGGGCGCTGGAGCGCGAGCGGGCGAGAATTGCCCGGGATATTCACGACGATCTGGGTGCAAGCCTGACGCGGATCACGCTGCTGAGTCAAAGCGCCCGGGCGGAGCTGGATGGTCAGGCCCAAGCGGCGGCGGATGTGGATCAGATTTACAGCACCGCGCGCGAACTCACGCGGGCCATGGACGAAATTGTGTGGGCGGTCAACCCGAAACACGACACGTTGGACAGCCTGGTGACCTACCTGGGCCGGTTCGCGCAAAGTTTTCTAAGTTCGGCAGGCTTGCGCTGCCGCTTGGATGTGCCGCTGAATCTGCCTCACTGGACGATCACGTCCGAGTCCAGGCACAACCTTTATCTGACCCTTAAGGAAGCTTTGAATAACGTCATCAAGCATGCCGGCGCGACGGAAGTGCGCGTTTGCCTCGAACTCCGTCCGCAAGGCTTCACCCTCACCATCATTGATAACGGTCGGGGGTTCGATCCCGGCAGTATCAGGGGGGCTGCGGATTCGACCGAACCATTCCGAACCGCTGGGGGAAACGGCCTGGCCAATATGCAAAGGCGAATGGAAGAAATCGGGGGGCAATGCGAATGGCAGACCGCCAGAGGCGAAGGCACCCGGGTTGTTCTTACTCTGCCGGTTAAATCCGGCGTGAATCAGGGCGAGCCGCACAGGGGGAGCGCGGTCTAGAAGGAGAGGTTCTACAAGCACAAGACACTGATTACAAGTAATTTATGTAATAATATCCCCATCCCGTTCGCTCTCCCAAGAAAAAATCTGCGTTGGGCCCCTTGACGTGGTTGCCCAGAAATGACATTTTGAAGCTGGGTAGCGACAAGAAGTGAGGTCGCAAGGGAAGTCGCCTAAGGGCGAAAGGTGTTGTTTGAAATGCAGGTTGTTTTGAACAATTCACTCGCCAAAGAAGTCCAAAGCAGTGACGAGTGAAGAAGATTTCGCTGTTCGTTTAGGGTTAGTATAGAGGTTTTGCTTGTAATGCGGTTCGAACAGCGAGTAAATAGTTGGCCGCATTACCCTTCTGAGCGCCTGGGTGAAGGCGTACAAACCTCGTCACCACTAGAGCCGGACGCAAGTCCGGCTCTTTGTTTGTACTCAATTACGTGGACGTGCTGGGGGAAGTGGTTTCGCTGGCGTGCCATCTGGGCAGCACCAGTACCGACGCCCAATTGAGCGTTGCGCCTCCTGGGGTTAGGGATTACCCTCCGCGCCGATGAAACATCATCTCGACTTCGAGAAGCCAATCATAGAGCTGCAGAACAAGCTCGCGGAGTTGAAGAAACACCCGGAAGCTCACTCGCTGGACATCAGTTTTGCAGAGGAAGTGGCCTTGATCGAGAAGAAGCTGGAGGAAACCAAGCGGCAGATCTTCCTGAACCTGAGCGCATGGGACCGGATCAAGATAGCACGGCATCCGAAGCGGCCCTTCACGCTGGATTATATTCGTCATGCCTTCAGCGACTTTTCGGAATTGCATGGGGACCGGCTCTTTGCCGAGGACCGGGCAGTGGTTGGGGGTTTCGCCTGCCTTGGGCCGCACAAAGTGATGGTAATTGGCACCCAGAAGGGGCGCGACACGAAGGAGAACATCCTGCGCAACTTCGGTTCGGCCCATCCAGAGGGCTACCGCAAGGCGTTGCGCCTGATGAAGTTGGCTAACAAATTCGGGCTTCCGATCATTTCATTGATAGACACGGCTGGGGCTTATCCCGGCATTGGGGCCGAGGAGCGGCACATTGCCGAGGCGATCGCGGTGAATCTGCGGGAGATGATGTTGCTGGAGGTTCCGATTATAGCGGCCGTGATCGGCGAAGGGGGGTCGGGGGGGGCGCTGGGTATCGGAGTGGCCAACCGGGTGCTCATTCTCGAGAACGCCTACTACTCGGTCATCAGTCCGGAGGGTTGTGCCGCGATTTTGTGGAAGGACCGTGCCGCGGCTGCGAAAGCGGCCCAAGCGCTGAAAATCACCGCGCGCGACCTCTTGGCGCTTGGGTTGGTGGACGAAGTGGTTCCGGAACCGCTGGGCGGAGCGCATACAGACCCGGAAACTTGTGCCGAAACCCTGAAGGCCGCCCTGCTAAAGCACTTGGAGGAGATTCTGGCCTGGTCACCAGCAGAGCGGCTCAAACAGCGTTACGAGAAATTCCGGCGGTTTGGACATTACCTTGAAAAAAGGCCCACCACCGGAGAAGCGGTTGAGGCGCAATCTCCCAAAACCTGAACGGCGAGCAGAGCCGGCAAATGCTTTATCCCTTCGTTTTTCATCCGCTCTTCAAGGAGCGCGTGTGGGGCGGGAGGAGGCTTGAGGAGCTCTATCACAAGCCACTGCCGGCCGGCGTCCGGGTGGGAGAATCCTGGGAGGTCAGTGACCGGCCGGGGGACGTCAGTGTAATAGCAAACGGCCCACTGGCCGGGAAGGACCTGCGCTGGCTGCTCCAAAACCACGGCCCGGAAGTGCTGGGCGCAACCACGCCAGCTCCCCCCCGCTTTCCGCTCCTCGTCAAGTTGCTGGACGCCCGGGAGACGCTTTCGCTGCAGGTTCACCCACCGGCAGGCAAAGCCGCGCGGCTGGGGGGCGAACCGAAGACTGAGATGTGGTGGATCGCCGAGGCCGCGCCGGGGGCCGAGCTTTACGTGGGACTCAGGCAGGGGGTGACGCGGGAGGAATTCGAGCGCCGAATTCGCGATGGGACGGTGGCCGAGTGCTTCCATCGGGTTGCGGTCCAGGCGGGAGACACCATGTTTCTACCCAGCGGACGGGTCCACGCCATTGGCGCCGGGCTGGTGATTTTCGAGATTCAGCAGAACTCGGACACGACCTATCGCGTGTTCGACTGGAACCGCGCGGGCCTGGACGGCAAACCGCGCGCGCTGCATCTTGCCGAATCACTGGAGAGCATTGATTTCGAGGATTTCGAACCCTCCCCGGTTCGGAGGCCGCCTGGCGGGCCGGGACCTGTCGAGCGCCATTGGCTGGTGCGGGATCCATTGTTTTCGGTCGAGGCCCTCAATCTCCGAATGGGGGCGAAGGTGACCTTGCCAGCGGGGCGGATGCAGATTCTGGGCACCACTCAAGGGGAATTGCGCGTCGTTCATGGACGGGCTGCGCTGACGCTGGGAGGCGGCCAGTTCTGCCTGGTGCCAGCCTGCCTGGAGCAAGTGGAACTTGCCGCCAGCACCCCGACCCACCTTTTGCGCGTCGAGACCGGTCAAGCCTGAGGAGCCAACCCGGAGCCGGCACCCGTTACCATGGACCCCCAGCGGGAGATTCTTGCGATAGTCATTTTTGCGATCACCTACGCGCTGATCAGCGGACGGCGGTTGAAAATTCTGCCGCTGAACCGGCCGGCGGCCGCGCTGCTGGGGACGGTGCTGATGGTTGCCACCGGCGTGATGACACCCGAGCGAGCTTATCGCGCGGTGGATTACGACACGCTGGTGCTGCTGCTGGGGATGATGCTCATCGCGGCGTACTTGTTCCTGGCGGGCTTTTTTGACTGGGCAGCGGACTGGGTGCTGCGGGTGGCGCGGACCCCGGAGCGTTTGTTGCTTTACCTGATCCTGACCTCCGGGATTCTTTCAGCCCTGCTGGTCAATGACACGGTATGTCTGATGCTCACCCCGCTGGTCGTAACGGTAATCGCGCGGGGGAAACTTCCCCTCCCCCCTTATCTGCTGGCGTTGGCGATGAGCGCCAACCTGGGCAGTGTCGCCACCCTGGTTGGGAATCCCCAAAACATGATCATCGGCAGCCTGTCGCAGATTTCGTTCACGCGGTTTTCGTTGTCGCTGGCGCCCGTGGCAGCGGCAGGGCTTGCCATTCAATACGGCGTGTTGCGGTTTGGCTTTCGGCGCCTGCTGGCGGCAGCGCGGATCGAGACACCGGCCGCCGACAGGCGGCCGATGGACCGCCGGCTGATCGCCCTGGCCTTTGCAGTGCTCGGTCTGGTGTTTGCGGGCTTTGTCGCGGGGCTGAATCTGGCTTGGACAGCGTTGGCGGGAGGCGCGCTGATCATGGTGCTGGCACGACGCGACACGCATGAAGTGCTCAAGCTGGTGGACTGGCACCTGCTGGTGTTCTTCGCGGCGCTGTTTGTGGTGGTGGAAGGACTAAACAGCACCGGCTTGCCGGACCAGATATACGGCGGACTTCATCCGCTGTTTGGGCAAACGGTGCGCACGCAGGCATGGAATCTGGCGTGGTTTTCCGTGCTGGGATCGAACATTTTCTCCAATGTGCCCTTCGTTTTGGTGGCGGGCAAATGGATACCGAATTTTGCCAATCCCGAACTCATGTGGAAGGTCATGGCCCTGGCCACGACGCTGGCCGGCAACCTCACCATCCTCGGGTCCGTCGCCAACATCATCGTGGTCGAGTCCGCCCGAGGGCATTGTGAAGTGGGTTTTTGGGACTACGCGAAATATGGGATTCCAGTGACTTTGCTGACAACGGTGGCCGGCATGGCCATTTTACTCTGGATCGGGTAGGCCCGATCCAGGCCAAGCCCGCGACCAGGGCCTGCGCCCGAGTGTCTCAAATGTTTACGCTACTGGGCATGCGCGAGACGGGTCCCAACCGCCGCACGGTGATTGCGCGAGTGATTTCTTCCAAAAAGAAACTTCTGAAACGGAGTGGCTGGTGGTGCTTCGGATTCATCAAAAGTCAGCTCCAGCTCGAGGTCGCGAATATGCAGTTTGTGGGCGGTTTTCAGCGCCTCGGAAACCCGGCGGAAATCATGGGCTTCGTCACGGTCGAGCGTCCACCTTTGGGGGGAACGGAAGTAATGGCCGGTGGCCATGTGTCGCAAGAATGTCTTCATAGCATGAGTTAATTTGTCTGGAACGCCTTTCGAAAAGGCATAACTCATGCCAACCCGGCGGCGGGCCCGCTACAGCGGCGGCCGGCGGTTGAGTCATGACCGCTATTGCCGGCTCAGGCAGTTAAAAGAGGGAGGGCAATCGGATCAGTTCACGGCGCTGCCAGCACGCGCAACAAGAGGTTCGGGGCGCAGCCCAGAACGATGACAGTCAGAGCGGCAAGGATAATAACGGTCTTGGGCAACGACGGGATGGGGGCAGCAGCCAGGCCGGAAGGGGGTGGGACGACGTAGATTTGTTTGAGGACCTGAAGATAGTAATAGAGCGAGACGGCGCTCATGCCGATGGCCAGAATCACCAGCCAGAGCAAATCGAGAGATGAAGTTTTTAGCGCGGCGGCGAACAGGTAGAATTTTCCGAAGAAGCCCGCCAGGGGGGGAATGCCCGCCAGGGACAACATAAACACCAACATGCAGAAGGCCATCCACGGCTCGCGCCGGCTCAAGCCGGCGAAGTCGCTGAGATTGTCGCCGCCCACACGGTCCCGAACCAGGCTGGCGACACCGAATGCGCCCAAGGTGGTAAAGCCGTAGGTCATTGCATAATAGACCAGCGCTGGCAGGCCGGCCTTGCCCCCCATGATGCCCAGCAGCATATAGCCCGCATGGGCGATGGCCGAATAGGCGATCAAGCGCCGCACGTTGGTCTGGACGATGGCGGCCAGATTACCCCACAGCAGGGACGCGGCGGCCAGTGCAGCGAGCAAAGGCACCCAGCCCGGCAAGTAATCGCCAAACACGGCCCTGCCCTCCAGCCCTCCCATGCCCACACTCAGCACTTTGGCGAGAACAAAGAAGCTGGCCAATTTGGAAGCCGAGGCGATAAAGGCGGCGCTGGGCGGCGGCGCAGCCTGGTAAACGTCCGGCGCCCAAAGGTGGAACGGCGCCGCCGCGATTTTGAAGCCCAATCCCACCGCTACCGTGACCATCGCCACCGCGAGCAACGGGTCCAGGAATGGCCCGCCAAGCGCTGCGGCGATTTCCCGCAGGTCAATCGAGCCGGACAGGCCATAAAGCAGGCTCAAGCCAAACAACATGAAGCCGGCGGAGACGCTGCCAAAAAGGAAGTACTTCAGGGCCGCTTCCGCCGACTCGGGCGCGTCATGGTGAAACGCGGCAAGGATGTACAGCGAGAGGCTGGCCAGTTCCAGAGCGATGAAGATCACGAGCAGACTTTCCGAACTGACCAGGAACATGAGACCAACGGCGGACAGCAGCAGCAGCGCCACGTACTCCCCCCAGTGATTCGTGAAACTCGCGCCGCCGGAAAGAAGCAAAGTCAGAATGGCCAGCGCCAGGACGCCGCCTTTGACCCATTGGGTGAGCGGCGTAACCACCAGCATGCCCTGCATGAAATTTCCAAGGTTTGGGAACGCCGCCATCCAGGCGATGGCCGCCCCACACGTCACAGCGCCCAGAATCAGGAGGAGCAACCGCCGCAGGCCGGTTTCGACCTCTCGGAGGGCCAACAGGTCAACTCCCAACACCACCAAGGCCCCGGCGAGAACCACGGTCTCGGGAGCAGCCAGGCGCAGCAGATCGAGGTAGTTCACGGGAATCATGGCAGCCCTCCTCCGCGCAACCCGTCAAACCAAGGCGCATTGAAACTGGGAAGGATGTATTTCAGCAAAAGATCAGGATAAAGGCCAACGGCCAGCGACGCGGCGATCAAGAGGATGCTTCCCACGCGTTCGGGAAACGAAATCGGCTCCAGTGGCGCGGGAGAATCCGGTGGCTGGGCCGGGGCGCCGCGCGCAGAACCCGATGCCTGGCCATCGGTGCACGATCGGCGCTCGGCGAAAAAGGCACGCTGGAGCGCGCGCAAGCCGTAAGCCACCCCGACCAAAATGCCCGCGCCTGTCAAGACTGCCAGCGTGGGATACGCATGCCAGGCACCAATCAGAACCTGGAGTTCGGCGACAAACCCGCTGAATCCTGGAAGGCCGATGGAAGCGAGAGTTGCGAGCGTGAAGGTCACCGCCGCGAAAGGCAAGCCGCGGCTAAGGTTCATTGGCTGCAAGTCATCCAGGTGGCGCGTATGGACGCGGTCGTAAACCATGCGGCCCACGACGGCGAAGAGGAGGCCGGCGACAATGCCGTGCGAAAACATCTGCAGCACGGCACCGGTCAGGCCGATGGTCTGGAGGGTCATGAGACCCAGCAGGACAAACCCCATGTGGCTCACGCTGGAGTAGCCAATGACGAATTTGAAGTCCTTCTGGACGAGGGCGACCATCCCTCCGTAAAGAATGCCCGTCACGGCCAGCAAGGCAAAGACGTCACGCCAGGAACCGATCCCAAGCCATTCGAATCCCCAAGGCTGGAGGCCTTCCGGGAAGAGCGTCATCGCGACGCGGAGACAACCATACGCCCCGAGCTTCATGACGACACCGGCCAGAAGCATGGAGGCCGCCGTTGGAGCAGCTACGTGGCCGGTTGGCGCCCAGGTGTGGAACGGCCAGAGACCGGCCAACACAGCGAAACCGACGAACACGAGGGGGAACGCCCACATTTGGAACTCGCGCGGGAAACGGTGCGCGGCAAGGTCCGCGAGACTCATCGTCTGACCGCCGGCGAAGACGAAAGCGGCCACCAGCCCCACAAGGACCATTGCACTGCCGACGAAGGAATAGAGGGCCAGTTTCATCGCGGCATATTCGCGCCGGGTTGAACCCCAAATTGCGATGAGGAAGTACTTGGGAATAATGGCAATCTCGTAAAACACAAAGAGGAGAAACAGGTCAAAGCTGAGGAAGACGCCATAGACGCCACCGATGAGCGCCAGATAAAGCGCGAAGAACTCACGGGGGCGGTGCCCAATATTCCAACTGAAAAGGATGCCGGCCACCGCGGCAAGGCCGGTCAAAAAGACCAGAACCAGGCTGATACCGTCCGCGCCGAGGTGATAATCAATGCCTAGCGTGGGAATCCATGAGAGGCGGGTCACCGTCCGGAAGGAACCGGGGGCGCTCTGGAACAAAGCGGACGCAGAAAGCACAAGCCCCCCCAAAGCCGCCCCCAAGGCCAGAAAACGGGCCCATTGTTCACGTCGTTCCGGCAGCAGCATCAGCAGGAGCGCCGTGCCCAAGGACAGGTAGATGGTCCACGCCAGCATCTCAGCCTCCTCCCTCCAGCATCCGGATGACCGTGGCGTTGACTGCTGCCAGGAGGGGCTGGGGATAAACCCCGATCAGGAGCATGAGGATGAGGGGTGGGGCGACCAGCGCCCGTTCGCCAACGGACAAGTCGGCCAGAGCCACCCATTTCTCGTTGAGGGGTCCATAAAAGACCCGCTGCAAGAGGCGCAGCAAGAAAACCGCGGTGAGGAGCAATCCCAGCAACGAAAACGACGCGGCCCACGGGGCCAGCGGAAACGCTCCCTGGAAAATCAGGAACTCGCTGATGAACCCGTTGAGGCCCGGCAACCCGAGGGAACTGAACACCGCGATACCCATCAGCCCGCAAAAGACGGGGGCCACCTTTCGCAATCCCCCGAAATCGTCCAATCCGCGCCGCCCGCCGGCACGATTTTCAAGAAAGCCAATAAAGGCGAACAGTGTTGCCGCCGTGAGACCATGGTTAAACAATTGAAGGAGAACACCACTCAGGGCGGCGGATTGGTGAGTCAGGGAACCGCTGGCGGAGCCGGGGCTGTTGAGGACGGCGAAGATGCCCAGCAGGCAATACCCCAGATGGTTGATTGAGGAATAAGCCAGCATGCGTTTAAGGTCTCGTTGAGCCAGGGCGGCTCCGGCCGAAGCGACAATGGTCAGGACGGCCAGGACCAGCAATGGTGTGGTCAACCAGCGCATCACTTCAGGAAAAAGCGGCAGCAGAATTCGCAGGAATCCATACACACCCATTTTGGACATGAGGCCGGTCAGGAGCATTGTGACACCGGTCGGCGCCTCGGCATAGGTGGCGGGCAGCCAGGTGTGAAACGGGATGAGCGGGACTTTCACGGCGAACCCCAGGAACGCTCCGCCAAAAATGACCACGGCCAGGCGCCGGACGGTCAAATCGCGCCAGCCAAGCGTGTCGGCCAATGCCTGCACCAGCGCCCCCTCCCGACCCAGCTTCGCCAATTCAAGAAAATCAAACGTTCGTGTGGCCAGGAACATGGCCAGAAAAGCCAGCAACAGCCCAACACTCCCCACCATGGTGTAAACAAAGAATTGCGTAGCGGCCGCGCTACGGGCCGGGCTGCCCCAAAGCCGGATGAGGAAAAACGCCGGGACAAGGCTGAGTTCCCAAAACAGGAACCAATGGAAGAAGTTCAGGGCGGTGAAAGTGCCGAAGAGGCCGGCTTGCAGAAGCAGAACCAGGCCGTGATAAATCTGCGCCTGCCGCTCAATATGCCAGGAAGCCAGGATCGCCATGGGCGTTACCAGGGCGGTCAGAAGAACGAGCAGGAGACTCAAGCCATCCAATCCCACCCGGTAATCCACCGCCAGGGACGCAATCCATTGATGCCGCTCCCCAAATTGCATCACCCCCGCGGCGGGGTCGAAGCGGGCACTAATCACCAGGCATAAGGCCAGCACCACAAAACTGCACGCCAGGGCGAGCCACCGGGCCAGGGGCCAACGACCGGCCCCCAAACCCATCACAAGGAAGCCGCCCAAGAGCGGAGTGAGCGTCAGGATGGTGATTAGCGGCAAATCACTCATACGGTCCGACATCCCCACAGGAGCAGCAAGGCCAGGACGAGCAAACCCACGGCGATGGCTCGGAGATAGCGCTGCGGCTGGCCGTTCTGGAATCGCGAACAGTGACCGCCGCCCCGGCTCAGTCCGTCGCAAACCCGGTCAAAACCGGCGTTCACGAAGTATTCGTCCACCAGGCGGCTCGCCCACGAAAGCGCGGTGGTCACCCTGGAAACCGCTCGAACCGCTCCGCCCCAAAGCACCTGGTCCGCCCAATGGCAGGCACGCGCGAAGGCGGCCGTCGGCCGGACCAGCGCCACGTCGTACAGTTCGTCGAAGCAGTACTTGCGGCGCAGAACGGAAAAAACGGCCGGATGGAAATGCTCGAGGGGGTCGGATTCATCGGCCGCGCCTGGTGGACGGCGGCCGTAAAGCCAGTATCCAACGAGAATTCCCACGCCCGCCACCAGCGCGGAAAGGGCCATCAGGCCAAGCGTGCCCCCCGCCAGCAAACGGCCGAGTTCCAGGGATTCGCGACGGCCCAGCAGAAAGCCCTGAAACCAGGGCCAGGCCGGCGTGCCGAAGAACCCGAGCACAACGCTGCCAACCGCCAGAACGAGGAGCGGGACGGTCATGACGGCGGGGCTCTCATGAGGCAACCCGCCTGAGGAGGAAGTGTCCCGGCCCGCATGAGATGGGGCGGTGACTTTCCGGGGATCCCCGGCGTTGCCCGGAGAACCGCGCCAGACTCCAAGAAACACGTAACAGATTTGCCGGGTCATGTAAAAGGCGGTAAGGAGCGCCGCCAGCACCGCGATTAGAAAAGGGAGGCGGGACACGGGCCAGCCGTGTGCCGCGTGCAGAATTTCATCCTTGCTCCAGAAGCCCGAAAACAGAATGGGGACACCACTCAATGCCATCATGCCGATGGCGTAGGTACTGAACGTGACGGGCATGAGTTTTCCCAAGCCGCCCATGCGCCGAATGTCCTGCTCCTCATGACAGCCATGAATCACGGAGCCCGCTCCCAGAAACAGCAACGCCTTGAAAAACGCGTGGGTAATCAGGTGGAACATGCCCACGGCAACGCCGCCGGTTCCCAAGCCGAGCATCATGAAACCGAGCTGTGAAACCGTCGAGTAGGCCAGGATGCGTTTGATGTCCGTCTGAGCGACGGCAACGCTCGCAGCAAACAGGGCGGTCAAAACTCCCACCCACGTGACCACTTTCAGGGCGGTGGAAACGGTTGTCCGACCAGGAGCATTGGGGTCCACGGGGAGATTCAGGTCGTGGCCAGCCTGCCCGGGCGGTGTGATCGGAATCTTCTGCACCCCGCCTGGCCTGCAAGCAGCCGCGTCGCCCGGAATGCTCTGCGCGTAAAGCCCGGTAGGTTTGATGTCCGCGTCGGTCATCGCGACCAGCGGATGAACGCGCGCCATCAAGAATACGCCCGCGGCGACCATCGTGGCGGCATGAATCAGGGCGCTGACTGGCGTCGGACCTTCCATGGCGTCCGGCAGCCAGACATGAAGGGGCACCTGGCCGGATTTTCCCATGGCGCCGAGGAACAGCAGCAAGCCCACGGCTGTTGCCACCGCGACGCCGAGGCCGGCGGTCCGGAGCGCCAGGAGGTTCAACGCGGATTGCTCCAGGCATCCCCTGCCCTGATCGTAGAACAGCAACGTGCCTGTTTCCGCATAGAGCCAGATCATTCCCAACAAGAAGGCGAGATCCCCGATTCGAGTCGTGATGAAAGCTTTTTTCGCCGCGGCCGCCGCGCTGGGTTTGTGATACCAGAAACCAATGAGCAGATAGGAAGTCAGGCCGACCAGTTCCCAGCACCCAAACAGCAGCAACAGGCTGTTGGCGATGACCAAGCCAAGCATGGCGCCCGCGAACAGGGAGAGGAAACAGAAAAAGCGGGTGAAATTCTCGTCGTGGGCCATGTACCCGACGCTAAAGACGAAAATGAGCAACGACACCAGTGCCACCATAACCAGCATGACGGCGGAAAGGGGATCGAGCACCCAGCCGAGACCAATCCAGGCATTGCCGGCCTGGAACCAGTTGAAGTTAACGACGTGCCGGACGGGGTCGGGCTCCCGCACGGTCGCGGCCAATGCCCAGACCGCCAGCAACAGGGATGCACTGACAGACCCGATCGCCAGGCTGGCCGCAGCCGCGCGGTGGCGGCGCTTCAGGAGCGCGCAAACCCCGCCTGTCGCCAGGGGCAAAACCGGCGCGAGCCAGAGCAGTTTGACGATGGCGTCCTGAGCGTTCACGTCGCAATCATCCTTTCAACGAGTTCACTTTGTCGAGGTGGACCGTCCGGCAGTGGCGGTAGAGGGCGATGATCAGCGCGAGCCCGACGGCGGCTTCGGCCGCGGCAATCGCGATGGAGAAAAGGACGAACAGGATGCCAGTCAGTGCTTCGGGATGGGGGCCGTAACGCCAGAAGGCAATGAAGTTCAAGTTGGCGGCGTTGAACATCAACTCGATGCCGATCAGCACCCCAATGGCGTTGCGGCGGGCCAAGGCGCCCGCCAATCCCACGCCAAACAACAAAGCGGAAACCAAGAGCGTGGCGTGCAGCGGTGTCACCCTTCCGCCCTCCGCAGTGTCCTCACCGGCTCAACCGTTTGAGTTCGAGAATCGAGGCTCACAGGTCCGGGATCGAGGTTCGAGATTGAGGTTTGTGTTCGGCGCTCCGCCGACTTGGAAGGGTCATGGCAATAATCACTGCGCCGATCAAGGCCGCCGTCAGCAAGATGCCGATCAACTCGAGGGCCAAAACATACCGCGTCATGAGCTGTTCACCGATGGCGCGGACGGGCGCCTCGGGGGAGGACTGCAAGGAGGGCGCGAGAGCGCGACTGCTCAGGATCGCCGCCACAACCAGGCCGGCAGCGGCCGCAGCCAGCCCCGCGCCCGGAACCCAGCCCCGAGTGGCCGGAGGACCATCCGGTTCGGAGTCGCTGCCTCGGGTTAGCAGAATCGCGAACACGATGAGGATCGCCACCGCCCCGACATAAACCAAAAGCTGGGCAAAACCGACAAATTGGGCCTGAAGGTGGAGGTAGAGTCCGGCCAGGCCTGCCAGGGCCGCAGCGAGCGCCAGGGCACAGTGAACGAGGTTGCGGAGGGAGACAGCGGCCACCGCGCCAACAAGGGTCAGAAGGCTGAGGATGAGAAAATCAGCGGTCATGAATTAGACAGATGGCGAAAGGGCTCATTCGGCAAATCGGTACGTTCGCCTGCCCAGATTCCGCCGCTGGACAAGGCTGCGGCCAAGGCCGATATAAGCGGCGGCCAACAAAAGGGAACAGAACGCCCACCGGGTGAGACCCTCCGGCAAAAAACGCCACAAGCCGGCCGCCAACAGGTTGATCAGCGAGAGGGGCAGCATGAATTTCCAGGCAAAACTCATCAACTGGTCCATGCGCAAGCGCGGCAGGGTGCCGCGAACCCAAATGAAGAAAGCAATCAGCGAAAGCAGCTTGAGGAAGAACCAGACATACGAGGGCACCCACTGCACAAACGGCAGCGGGGCGGTCCAACCGCCCAGGAAAAGGGTGATTGCCAGGCCGCTGACGGCAAACAGGCCGATGTATTCGCCCAGGAAAAAGAGGGCGAATTTGAAGCCGGAGTATTCGATGTAATAGCCGGCAATGATTTCCGACTCCCCTTCCGGCAGGTCGAACGGGCAACGATTGGCCTCGGCGGCGGCGGCAATCAGGAACAGAAGGAACCCCGCAAGGCCCCAAGGGGTCAGCACATGCCAGTGCGGCAGCCAGCCGGAAAAGCCGGCCTGAACCTCTACAATGCGAACGGTGGAGAGCGACCCCGCCATCATGACCACGGTCACCGCCGAGAGAATCAAGGGCACCTCATAGCTGATCATTTGAGCAATGGCGCGCATCGCACCGAGCAGAGAATATTTGTTTCGGCTCGACCAGCCGGCCATGAACACGGACAACTCGGTGGCCGCACCCACGGCGAAGAAGAACAGCAAGCCGGCGTCCAGGTCCACCACCACCATGTTGCGGCCGACCGGGAGAACCGCCAGGGCCAGAAAGACCGGCACCACCAACACCAGCGGCGCGATAAAATGCACCACCTGGTCGGCGGCGCGAGGAACGACATCCTCCTTGGTAAGCGCCTTGATGCCGTCGGCAACCGGTTGCAGCAGACCGAACGGCCCAACCCGGTTGGGACCGTAGCGATTCTGGATCCGGCCCAGGCCTTTGCGTTCCAGGAGGGTGGTCAATGCGAACAGGGCGGCGAAGGCAACCAGCAGAGTCGCAATGGAGAGGAGAGCGGAAAGGACCTCGGCCCACGCGCCGGGCACGTGGCACAGCAGCCAGCGCACCAGTTCGTGCTTCGCTTGGACAAAAATCTGGTCGAGTTTCTCAGCCATCACCCAACCCGGCCGACCTTAATATCAAACCGCCTGGTCGGAAGTTGATTGAAGTCAATTATGACGCAGGTTTGAATCCGCAGCAAGCGAGGGTTGGACATCACCCGGACGCCGGTGCCAGCGGTTTGAGCGCGGGTTTGGGCGAGACGGACTTGCCCGCGGCGTCGGCCTGGGTTTTGGCGAGTGCCTTGGCCTTTTCAGCGGCCAGGCGGGCGTCCACCTCGGCCGCTTCGGCGGGATGAATCTTGTGATAGTACTCGTTGGGTTTGGCCAGTTCCGCCTTGTGGAGCAGCAACCGGCCAAAGCGGTCCGTCGTGCTCAACTCGAATTCGACGTCCATTTTGATGGCATCGAAAGGGCAAACCTCCACACAAATTTGGCAGCTCATGCACACCGACAGATCAATGTCAAAGACCTTCGGCTGGAATTGCAGTTTGCCGATGTAATCGGGTTTCTTGGTGATGTCCTTGACGATATAGATGCATTGGGGCGGGCACTCCTTCTCGCAAATCTGGCAGGCCACACAGCGCAAGCCTTTTTGCCAATCGTCGCCGTCGTAAACGAGGAAGGGGAAGGTGCGGGCGGTTTCTGGCGCGGGCAACCGTTCTTCGGGGTATTGGACGGTCACCAGGCGGTCCGGCTCGAAGTAGCTGCCGAGAAAATTCCGGCCGGTTTCGGCCAAACCTTTGATGATTCCTTCGCCAAGCATAAATTGTTTTTGCCCCAGCTAGCGGTCCACCTCGCCAAGCACAATATCCACACTACCAAGGATAATGACGACATCGGCAACGTGGTGGCCGAGGCACATATCCTCCAGCACGGTCAGGTTGATGAAACTGGGGGGGCGAACGCGGTAGCGGTAGGGATTGGGCGAGCCGTCGCTGATAAGGTAGAAACCAAGCTCGCCTTTGGGGGCTTCAATCCGGCCGTAGGCTTCCCCCGGTTTGGGGCGAAAGCCGCGGAGCCTGGCCTTGGGATCCAAGATCGGGCCTTCGGGAATGTCGCGGAGGGCCTGGTCCAGAATCTTCAAGGATTCGCGCATCTCCAGCATGCGGACCAGGTACCGGTCGTAAACGTCGCCCTGATCGCCGAGGGGAACCCGGAAGGAAAAACGGTCGTAGATGCCGTACCGGTCAACCTTTCGGATGTCGTAATTAACGCCGCTGGCGCGGAGCATGGGGCCGGTTATGCTGGCATTCACCGCAAGGTTGGCCGGAAGCACCCCCACCCCCTGGGTGCGCGACATGAGAATCTCATTCTCATTGAGCAGGCGCTCGTACTCGTCGAGAAACCGGGGGAATCCGTCAACGAGGCGGCGGACGGCATCGAGCCAGCCCGGCGGGAGGTCGCAACGGCAGCCGCCGAAGCGGAAGTAATTGCACATCATGCGGGCACCGGTCAGCGACTCGAACAGATCGAGAATTTTTTCCCGCTCGCGAAAGGCATACATCAATGGGGTGCCGGAGGCCCCCATGTCCTGCAGAAGGAAACCCGCCAGGCAGGTATGATTCTGCAGGCGGGTCAGCTCGGCCGTGATGACGCGAATGTATTCCGCGCGCTCGGGTGGCTGAAGGCCGGCGAGTTTCTCCACCGTCAGGCAATACGCCCAGTTGTTCGTGAGCGAGCAGAAATAATCCAGCCGGTCGGTGTAGGGGAGCGACCCCAGGTAGGTGGTCGTCTCGCCAATTTTCTCATGGTTCCGATGCAGGTACCCGAACACCGGCTTGAGCTTGACGACCCGTTCCCCGTCCAGAACGACGTCCATGCGGAAAACCCCGTGAGTCGAGGGGTGTTGCGGCCCCATGGAGATTTCGAGCAGGCCGGCTTCCGGTTCACCCGCGCGCGCCGTTTTGGGGCGCAACTCATAATTTTTTCCGGCGGTCATGGGAGACGGGATGGACTCGGCGGCAGTCACGGGCGCGGCACCTCCGGGGACTGCTCATGCCGGCGCGCTCGTTCGAGCACCTCGCCATGGGCGGTCGGCTCGTATTCGAAGTCGTCGGGCCCCACGTAATCCTTGCGCATGGGAAAATCCTGGAATTCGTCCCACATCAAGATGCGGCGCAAATCGGGATGGCCGTCAAACACGACGCCATAGAGATCGAACACTTCGCGTTCCTGAAACTCGGCCCCGCGCCAGACCGGGGTCAGGGAGGGCAGATGGATGTCGTGCGAGCGGTTCCCGGTGCGCAGGCGGAGCACCAAGGGGCCGTGTTTGAGCTCCATCGAATAAAGATGATAGACAACCTCCAGAAAGCCGGGCTTCTTCTCCTCGAAGGTTTGTTCGATTTCGCGTTCGATGCCTTCAATGACCTGCCTGGACCGCACTTTGCGGGTCACGGCGGTGTCGAGCCAATCCACACCGGTGACGTTCGACACATAATCGAGCCTGAGGCGGGCGTCATCGCGCAAGAAACGGGCGACCTCCAGTGCGGCCTCCTTGTTGACCAGGAGTGAGGGTTGCCCCGCCGGGCTGTCGTTGGGGACCAACTCGAGCCGGGCGGCGGGCAGGGCTTGAGCCAGGCGAGCCTTGAGCTGTTCAAGCGATTCCATGGTGTGGAGGTCCTGAAGCGGGGTCTCAAGTTTCCCGCCCACCGACGACGGGCGGGCACCAGACGTCCGGGTTCTTCGGGGGCTCGAGGTCGTGGGGGCCGTATTCCGGCACCAGGAATTCGGAAGGCGCCTCAGGGAGGAGATGGCGGGGCCGGCTGCCTCCCGTGAGCGCCTGCGCGTCAATGAGTTGCTGCAACTTCATGAAGGCGTGGAGCAACGCTTCGGGCCGGGGTGGGCAGCCTGGAATATGCACGTCCACGGGGATGTAGCGGTCAATACCCTTGAGGACATTGTAGCCCTGCTTGAAGGGGCCGCCGGAAATGGCGCAGGCGCCCATGGCAATGACGTATTTCGGCTCGGGCATCTGGTTGTAAAGCCGCACCACCTGCGGAGCCATTTTCTTGGTGACGGTGCCGGCTACAATCATCAGGTCCGCCTGCCGCGGGGAGGGACGGAAGACTTCCGCGCCAAAGCGGGCGAGGTCCCACCGGGCCATGGAAGCCGCAATCATCTCAATGGCGCAGCACGCCAGGCCGAAGCCGAGTGGCCACACGGAGTTTTTGCGGCCCCAGTTGTAAAGCTCCTCGAGCGTGGTGGTGAAAATCCCCTGCTTGCCCAGTTCGCTGCGTAATCCTTCGTCCATCATGGCCGGGGGGGCGGAAATTCTCACTTCCAGGCCAGCACGCCTTTTTGCCAGGCCCATACGAGGCCCTCGGCCAGCAGGAGGATAAAAACCATCATGGCCACGAACCCGCCGATCGAAAGGCCGCCGAACGCGACCGCAAAG
Source organism: Verrucomicrobiota bacterium (assembly GCA_029974925.1). Lineage (GTDB taxonomy): Bacteria > Verrucomicrobiota > Verrucomicrobiia > Limisphaerales > UBA8199 > JARKQH01. Next base: position 26,557 of record JARKQH010000325.1, on the reverse strand, counting down.
GGAAGGAGGAAGACCGTCTCGACGTCGAAAATCAGAAACAAAATTGCGTAAAGATAATAGCCGGACCGGAACTGGATCCAGGCGTCACCGCGCGATTCCAAGCCGCATTCGTAAATGGCGTGCTTCGTGGGGCCGGGCTTGGCGGGGGAAAAAAACCGGGCCCAAAGCCACGCCAGCGCCAGCGGCGTGAGCCCAAACAGCAGGGCGGCGACCAGCAGCAGCGCCAGGACAAGGTATGAACTGGGTTCAGGCGGTGTCATTCCAGTTCCTAAACAATACCATCAGTCACCCCAGCCGCGCAACGGGGCAAGCGTCAAAAGGACAAATCGCCCGCGCCGGGTTTATTCCGGAGGCTGTCGCTTGAGGCCGACGGAATGGGCGATGTCGTCAAACTCCTCGCCGCTTACCTCATCGAGGGACTTGCCCCGGGCGTTGAGTTTTTCATTGATTTTGACGACCTTCTCGGTCATGACCTCGTGGGTCTCCTCGGTTCCCCCGACAAGCACGAAGTTCGGGCCGGTGGTCAGCCGTTTGTGACCGTCGGAGTCGAGACCGACGCCGACCATGACGGCTTTTCGCCGGCTCTTCTTTCTGCTCGCATTAGCCATGAAGACAGGCTAACGCGAAAATGACGGAGGCGTCAACCTCGGCTCAGCCGCCGACCTGGGCGCGCGCTTCGGCTGCGAGGGGAGTACTGAGGTAACGCTCGCCGGTGGAGCAGGCGACCGTTACGATCATTTTGCCTTTGTTTTCCGGGCGTTTGGCCACTTCAATGGCTGCCCAGACATTGGCGCCGGAGGAAATGCCGGCAAGGATGCCCTCCTCCTTGGCCAGGCGCCGCGCCATGGCAAAAGCGTCATCGTTGGACACCTGAATGCACTCGACAATCTGCGGGTTCCCTTTGGCGTCCTTAAGGTGCAGATTCTTTGGAATAAAACCGGCGCCCGTGCCTTGAATCTTGTGCGGGCCGGGTTTGAGCGGCTGCCCGGCCAAAGTTTGGGAGATGACCGGGGAATCCTTGGGCTCGACGGCGATGGCTTGGAACGACGGTTTGCGGGATTTGATCACTTCGGTGCAACCGGTGATGGTTCCGCCCGTGCCCACAGCCGCGACCAGAATGTCAACCTTGCCGTCGGTATCACGCCAGATTTCCTCCGCCGTGGTCTTGGCATGGATGGCGGGGTTGGCCTCGTTCTCGAACTGCTGGGGAATCCACGAGTTGGGGGTTTCCTTGGCCAGTTGTTCGGCGCGGGCGATGGCGCCTTTCATGCCTTCGGTTCCCGGCGTCAGCACCAGCCTGGCGCCGAGCATGGCCAGCAACGTGCGCCGCTCCAGTGACATCGTTTCGGGCATTGTGAGAATCAACTGATAACCTTTGGCGGCAGCTACAAACGCCAGCGCGATGCCCGTGTTGCCGCTCGTTGGCTCGATGATAACCGTATCCTTCTTGAGTATTCCCTTCCGCTCAGCGTCCTCGATCATTGACATTCCGATGCGGTCCTTCACGCTGCCCAGTGGATTGAAAAACTCGCACTTGAGCAGAATCGTGGCATGCAAACCCTCCGTCACCCGGTTCAGCCTGACCAATGGCGTGTTGCCTACCGTTTCAACAATGTTGTTGTAAATGCGTCCCATACTCGCTAATTCGTTTAAGATAATTCCTATCAGTTTGTCGAATTTGGGACAAATGTTCACCAACTCTCAGGTGAGAGCAAGTGAATTTTTATTATTTTGACTAAGTTACTTGAGTTTGCCTGTTTCAGCGCAAAACCGTTTGCTTTCAGCGTCCTTGCGCCCGTTCTCGCTGTAATCAGAACGTCAGAAACACTGGATTCCACTATGAAACGCCTCAAAACCATCACTAACGCTCCCTCTCTGGCAAACAAGGTCGCTTGGTTGCTGGCAGTAGTGCTGGTTGGTGCCCTCGCCGACGCCGAAGCAGCGCCCGCAGGCGGGACGGCACCTTGGGCTGAGGGGGACCGGTCAGTACATGATCCGTCCCGGATTGTTCGGTGCGAAGGCCGTTATTGGTTGTTTGCGACGGGCATGGGCATCAGTTCGCGTCACTCGGCCGACACGGTAACGTGGGAGCCTGGGCCGCGCGTGTTTACCAACGCGCCGGCTTGGACAGCCGAAGCGGTTCCTGGCTTTCGCGGGCATTTTTGGGCGCCGGATGTGATCCACTTGAACGGACGATACCTGCTGTATTACTCCGTTTCGACGTGGGGTTCGCAGGTCTCGGCAATCGGGCTGGCTACCAACGCGACGCTGAATCCAGCCGATCCGGCGTTTGGTTGGGTGGATTGCGGGGTGGTGGTTCAGTCCAGGCGCGGGGACGATTTCAACGCGATTGACCCCGCGGTGATGCTGGCGTCGGACGGGCGATTGTGGCTTGTATTTGGATCGTTCTGGGGCGGAATCAAGCTGGTTGAGCTCGATCCGGCGACGGGCAAGAGGCTGGACACGAATGCGCCGCCGGTCGGGCTGGCTTGGAAGAATGAAATTGAGGCGGCCGCGATGCATCAACGGGACGGTTACTACTATTTGTTTTTGAACTGGGGACTCTGCTGCCGCGGCACAAACAGCACTTACAACATTCGCGTGGGACGGAGCCGCCTGCCGACCGGTCCGTACTTGGACCGGGAAGGGAAGGACCTGCTGCGCGGCGGCGGTACCTTGGTGCTGGACAGTCAGGGACCGCGAATCGGGCCGGGGCACGCCGGTTTCTTCACTCGCGAGGGGCAAGAGTACATGAGCTACCACTATTACGACGGCGACCGGCGGGGCGCCAAGACACTGGGCATCGCGCGGCTGACCTGGACGGCGGAAGGCTGGCCCAGAGTGGAGTTCGGCGGCCCGCCCCGCTGACCGAAGCGAAGGCTGCGGTCCACCAGGCAGCGCAGCACTTACGGCTTTTGAACCAACTCGAACTCGTCGTCCTTGATCAGGCCGATGCCGGGGGCGAAGTACTTGTGGCTGACACCAGGTTCGAGGGGGGTGGTTTCGCGCACGTGCAAACAGTGATGGAAGGTCCCGGCGGGAGTTGTCACTGTTTCATCAAGGGAAACGATTTCCGCTCGGTCCATGGCTACCTGGGGCGCGATTTCCTGATAGAACTTGTCGCCAACCCGCGGCGTTCCCGGCAAGAACAGGCCAAAGCGAGCGCCCCCCTGCTCCGCCAGCCAGGCGCTGTTGTGGCTCACAATTCTGCCTTCTTTGTAATTATCCACGTCCTCGCCAAAGTAATAGACGTCGCGGGTGGCAGGGTCCGTGGCGAAATAATTGCGCGACACCTCGACGAGCTGGCCATTTTTCTCCTCCCGCTCTTCCAGCACGGCAGTGACAACTCCGTCCACGATCCGGGTTTCCGGCAGGACCGTCAGGGTGAGTCGTTCGCCCTCATGGGCGAGTTTCAGGACCCGTCCGGGTTGGAGGGGGAACCAAGCATTGTTACCGGTGGGGGCGAGGGCGGTTTTGTTCACCTCAAAGCGGTCGCGCCAGCCTGCCGGATTGGAGCTGGAGACAGGTTGCATCCGGGAACAGGAACAGACTCCCAAGGCCAGCAGGACCAAGAGCGAGGACAAGGTGCTTTTTGAGTTCACGAGTTTCATCATGGATCTCGGTTGCCGCACCAGCGATATGAGCCGAAGCACGGTTTGAGTTTCATTCCCGGCAGGGAACTCCCCCCGCCGCGCCCAAAGGATTGGCGCACCAGAGCTTCTCCTCCGGGTTGAATTCAGGTTATGGAGTGAGATTAGGCGAGGGGGTGCAGAAATCAACTCCGGAGTTGGGCCAACGAACCGCAGCCGCTCGACCCGCCGGACAAGACTACCGCACGCCTGGATACCCGTGGGACGAGACGGTTCGCCCCCCGAGGGCTCGAGGGCCGGAGGGTTTTTCTGGCGCCGACGCGTCGAATAGTCAATGGTTAACACCAAAGCCTATGCAAAACCTGAAATGGAAATGGACTCTCTGCGTCGCCGTCGCCGCTTTGGCTGGAGGCTCGTTAGGGGAGGAATGGGGACGAGCTCAACCGCCGGATTACAGGAACGCGATTCAACAGCTCGCCGTTGCGGTGAGGGAGGAAATGGGAGAATGGGGAATCGGGGGAATCGCGATTGCGCTGGTGGACGATCGGCGAACGGTTTGGGTCGAAGGTTTTGGCGAGGCGAAGGCCGAAAGTGTGTTTCGGTGCGGCTCGATTTCGAAGCTGTTCACGGCGATTGCTGTGATGCAAATGGTGGAGGAAGGCGAGTTGACGCTGGATGCTCCGCTCGAGCGTTTTGCGCCGGGCTTGGTGCCGGTGGTGCCGTTCAGCAATGCCCTCCCTGTCACCCTGAGGCAGGTGCTGAGTCACCGCTCGGGTCTGATTCGAGAGCCTCCCGTTGGCGGCTATTTCGACGACACGGAGCCGGGAATGAAGCGGACGGTGGAGAGCCTGGCGGGGGCCGTGCTGCCGACTCCGCCCAACGCAAAAACCCGGTATTCGAATGCGGGACCGACTCTGGCCGGTCGCGTTGTTGAGTTGCGGGCGGGAAAAACCTTCGGCGATTACCAACGCGAGAGGATTCTCAGGCCCCTGGGCATGTCCAACTCGTTTTGGGCGCGGCGCGAAATCCCACGTGGACGGCTGATCACCTCGCATATGCAGGTTGCGGATGGACGAGGGGGATTTTTCCGGCGGCACTCGCCCGTGTTCGATTTGGGAACGGTGGCGGCGGGCAACCTGTTCACCACCGCCGGGGACCTCGGCCGGTTTGTGGCCATGCTGGCTGCTGAAGGCGAAACCACCGGCGGCCGCATCCTCCGCCCCGAGACTTTGCGCGAGATGTTCACGCCGCAGTTGACCGGGGAAGCAACCGGTTTTGGTCTCGGGTTCATGGTGGGCCGGTTTCGGCAGCACCAGAGTGTGAGCCACAATGGCGCCGTGTATGGCCATTCCTCGTCGTTGGTTTTCCTGCTGGAGCAAAGAGTCGGAGTCGTGGTGCTGAGCAACGAAGACATCATCAACGCGAGGATTCAGAAGCTGGCCAACCTGGCACTGTCGCTGATGCTGGAGGTAAAACTCGGCGAAAAGCCGCCAAAACCGCCTGCGCCAATCCGTTTATCAGCAGTCGAGCTGGCGGCTTTTGCGGGCGACTACGAATCGCAGAGTTTCTGGGCGAAGTTGAGCGCAGACAAGGGGGTGCTGAAGGGTGAAATCTCCGGGCAACCGACCCGCTTTACCCCCGTGGAACCGCGCCGGTTTCTGGCGGACAGCCGGCTGCACGACGCCACACCCGCGGTGTTTGAGATGGGTGAGGATGGCCGGGTCCGCGGGTTTGTGATGGGACCGCAAACGTTCCAGCGGGTTGCCGCACTGCCGCGCTCGATTCCCACTCCGTGGCGGGGTTGCCTGGGGAGTTATGGCCCCTGCTTTATCCCGCTCGTGATCAGCGAACGGAACGGGAATTTGTACGCCATGACGGAGAACATGGTGGACTACCGCCTCACACCGGTAAACCGGCATGTCTTCGCCTTCCCGCCGGGGTTGTACGCGGATGAGCACCTGGTGTTCCTCGGGAACGGGCGTGGCCGGCCGCGTTACGTCAGCCTCGCCAACATGGTTCTCAAGCGGCGTTGATGCCCGTCTTCTCTTTTGACTCACAACCAGGGAATGCTCGCATGAACGCACTCGTTTCTCCGGAGGATACGTGGACCTTGTGGGCCTTGATCATGTCGGGGGCCGCCCTCGCGATCTGGCTCGAGCAACGGTTCCGATGGGCGGCGCGGCTCAGCGGCCCGGTGCTGGCGCTGTTAATCGCGATGGTGCTTTCCAATGCAGGCGTCATGCCGGCGCAGGCGCGCGCTTATGATTTTGTGGAGAACTACCTGGTGCCGCTGGCGATTCCGTTGCTGCTGTTCCGTGCCAATATCGTGCATATCGTCCGCACGACGGGGCGGCTGTTTTTGGCTTTTCACCTGAGCGTGGTGGGAACAGTGGTGGGGACCGTCGTGGCGGTGGGCTTGCTCAAGGGGCGGGTGCCGTCGCCGGTTCTGGAGCAAGCGGCGGGCATGATGGCGGCCAGTTACACAGGCGGTTCGGTAAACTTCATGGCAATCAAGACAAGCTATTCAGTGCCGGCCAGTGTCGCCGACCCGCTGATTGTGGCGGACAACTTCGTCATGGCGGTGCTGTTTGTCGTTTTGCTGGCGGCGGCGGCGAGCGCGCTTTTTCGCCGGTGGTATCCCCACCCCCACTGTCAGCAACGGAATCCGGCGCAGGCCGGGAGCCTGGCGGCCGCGCATTGGCAACGAAAAGAAATGGGCCTGCTGGACATGGCCAAGGCGCTCGGGGTGGCATTTGTCGTGGTGGCGGGCGCAAGGCTGTTGCAGAAACTGGCTGTCACGGCCTTTGGAGACGTCTCGAGTGCCACCCTGCCGGTTCAGATGCTGCAAGTGCTGTGCACCAACCCCTTTGTGCTGATTACCGCCGTCTCGCTGACCGTAGCGACGCTGTTGCACCGACCCCTGGCTGGAATCAGCGGACCGGAGGAATTGGGGACGCTGATGTTGTACCTCTTTCTCTTCTGCATTGGCCTGCCGGCCAGCCTCAAGGCGGTCCTGATGCAGGCGCCTCTGTTCTTTGTCTTCTGTGGCATTATTGCCCTGGTCAACCTGTTGGTCACGCTCGGCTTGGGAAAGCTGTTCCGGCTGAACTTGGAGGAGATTCTGTTGTCGGTAAACGCGAACCTGGGCGGGGCGCCCAGCGCGGCGGCCATGGCCATTTCGGCGGGATGGCCGCGGCTGGTTTTGCCGGGCATCCTGGTGGGGATTTGGGGTTACGTTATCGGGACGCCGATTGGGGTGCTGGTGATGCAGTTGATGCAGAGATAAGGATGCGCCGAAGCCGTTGACCGGCCCGCACGCTGAACCAGGGAGGCCGGCCCGGGGATCTCAGGGGACTTGGGGCGTTGTGAGGCGGTAAAAGCGAGGGTGGGTCAGCGGCCCGTCCTGGATGAAGAGGTTGGTGGCGAGGAGCTGGGGAGGGAAGTCCGCAAGTTTGGACCACGATCCGGTCGAAAGATTGGTGCGGTATTGAACAGAATAAGACCGCCCCGGGACAGTTGAAAACCGCAACGTCAAGACCCCGCCGGCTGCGCCAAAGCCATCAATTCTCAAGGCGCTGGCGGCGCTGCGCGGGTCGGTGCCGGCAAGGTACTCCTGGGCGTTGCTCAGGCCGTCACCGTCCGGATCCCCTCCGGCGCCGTGAATCCCGGAAGCCGAGTTCGGGTCCAGATTGTGCGCGCGTTCCCAGTCGTCTGGCAAACCGTCTCCGTCCGAGTCTGTGAGGCAGAATGGAACGCCCGCGCTGGGAAGGCACGCCACCCAGTTGAGCGGGTCGTTGCCATAGGCGTTGGCGGGACGCCGGTGAAGTGAGGCGCCGAGGCCATCGGCTTCGAGCGACCACGGAAGGACATCGTCGTAGGCAACCGAGTCAATTTGGTAATAGGGCACGAAACCGGCATCCGGATGAGGCGCGGACTGGGGGGTGTCGGGGGCGAGCAAGGTGAGGGTTTCTCCAGCGTTATCCAGTCTGTCGGAGAACGGTCCGTACACGGGAACGTCGGGACTCACACCATAGCGGGCGCGGAAAGCGTTGAGGGAAGCGGTCACGGCCGGGTCAAAACCCACCACCAAAGCCGCTGTGCCGGCGGGCAATTGCGCGGCGGGAGGGAAAGTGAACTCGATGCCGCCGCTGATCTTCCAGCGGTTCGAGGGGGCAAGGGGATCGTAGAGCGGCACGGGGTTGGATGTGACGTTGAACAGCTCAACGAACTCCTCTTCGGGATTCTCCGTGGCATTGGGTCCGCTGTTGGGCGGGTGATACATGATCTCGGAAATGACCACCGGTCCGATGCGGGGGCCGGAATTGGTGAGACCGGTGCCGGTGCGAAAGTGAGCGAGACTGGCGGGATTGTCCACGCCGAAAGTGCGGCTGGCCAAGGGAACGAAGTCCACGCCCGTGCTGGTGGGCACGCGGCCGAGGGAGACACCGTTGGGGGTTGCGCCAAAGGAGACCTGTGCGCGGTAGCCGGTGAGGTTGCCGACGGCATCCGCCTCGGAGATGAACACTGAATCGCCATGGGCGGAGTTGAGGCTGAAGGGGGAGGCATTGGTGGAATTGAACTGGTATTCGTAGAAGACGCGGTAACCGCCGGCGGGCACGACAGTGCCGGGCGGGATGCGGTATTTCTTGAAATCATCCTGGGAATTGCTGATGAACCAGCCGCCGATGGAGAGCCCGGTGGCGCCGGCGTTGTAGAGTTCGATGGCATCCTCGAGCGGCGGATCGGTATGCGCAAGCACCTCGTTCACAAAGAGCGCGGGCAGTGGCAGGTAATTGCTCTCAGCGGGGGTTGGCGTGGCGGAAAAACTGCTGATGGAGGACGCCCCATCAGGCAGGCGGCCTTGCGAAACGCCGGGTGCCTGCAGTCCAAAGTCCACCGCATCGAGAAGCGCGCCGAGGTCATCGTAGAGGAGGATACTGTCACCATCGCCGTCGAGCGCGAATTTCAGGTGGGATGGGCCCTTGCGCGGATTGCGGTCGGCTGTCCATTTCACCCAGCCCTTGGGGGCGACAAAACTGAGGGGACCTGTCTGGCTGTTGGAGACACCATTGATGGAAGGGTCGTCGGTAAGGCACAGGCCGGTAAGGCTGACCGGAAGCGAAGCCGAATTGAACAGTTCCAACCAATCATCCCCCGCATCCGGAAACGCCATCCATTCGTTGATGCGGAGGCTGGAGGCGGGTCCGAGGGCGGCGGGGCCAGCGTTGGGCCCGCGCGGCGTGGGCGAGGCGAGCAAGGCCCAGCTACCTCCGGAGCGACCGATGGAACGGTTGGATATCTGGAACCCGAAGGCAATCGAGTCGGCAAGGCGGCGGGCCGGGTCAAAGAGGTAAACGGACTCACCGTCGGCCGAAAGGGCGAAACCGGTGTTCATATCGGGTCCGGCGGTGGTGGAAGCGGGGTGGTCCGCGTCGCACCAGACGAGGAGGAACGCGCCGGGATTGAGCGTCGTGCCGGCGGGGAAGGTCCATTTGGCGGGGTTGGCGGGGTCAGTGGTGAGGCTCATGCCGCCGAGGTCGAAGGGGGAGGCGCCGGGATTGTAAATTTCAATCCAGTCGGGCGTGTTGCCACGCGGATCGTAGAGGCTGCCGGTGTTCCGCGCCATGATTTCGTTCAGGAGCGGCCCCGAATACGCGATCACGTAATTGCTGGCGCCGGGGCTGGGGGTCAGCGGGAAAGAGACAAGGGTCGAGGAGCCGTTGGGAAGGCGGCCTTCGGAAACACCTTCGATTTGCGGCCCGAAACTGACCGTATCGAGCACCTGGCCGGAAGCGGCAAAAAGGGTGATGGCATCCCCCCCGGCTTTGAGGGTGAAGTCGAGGTGGTCTTTGCCTGGCGCTTCATCGGCGAAAAGCTGGATGAACTGGAGCGGGGGGATGAAAGAGAGGGACTTGAAATGGAAGATGGCGTTGCTCGTGCCAAACGCGATGCCGTCCAGAGCCGCGGGCAGGCTGGGAGAGCTGTTGTAGAGTTCGAGCCAGTCAGAGCCGCCGGGGGCCGCATTGGCGAGCCATTCATTGATGACGAGGTTGGTGAGCGTAACGGGCGCGGCCAGATTCGGGCTGCCGGGCGTGGGAAGGGTCAGCGCCCAGGCTCCCGCAGGGCCGACGCGGCCAATGCTGCCGTTGGGCAGTTGCAGGCCAAACGAGAGCGCGTCCACCCGGTTGGTTTGGGCGTCGTAGAGGGCGAGGAATTCACCCTTTCGACCGAGCGCGAAGCCGGCGTGGAGGCCGGGGGCATTGGTGGCTGTATCGCACCACACCACCAGGAAACCGTTGGCAGGAATGCTGGTGTCAGGCGGGAACACGAATTTGCGTGGATTGCCCCCATCGCTAAGACTCCAATTTGCCAGCGAAGCAGCCGCTGGCGAAGCATTGTGAATCTCCACCCAGTCCGGGAACAGGCCGCCGTTGGTTACAGCGCCAAGGTTGTCGGCCATTAACTCATTGAGGCGCACCGCGGGCAAGGCGGCAGGAGAGGGGCCGACACCCGGTGAGCCGTTCAGCGCGCTGCTGGCGCGCCAGTTGGCCGGGTCATCGGGGTCAGAATGCGGATCAATGATCTCGAGGGAATACCCGAGGCCGTCCGGGGCCGTGGGCCAGCCGGCGGAGTCCTTGTAATCCACGGAAACAACGGTGGCGCCGGCGCTGTCGAGCAGCGCGATGCGTTCCCCGGAATTGGAGAGGCTGCCGGCGAACCAGCCGAAGACCGCCACGCCGGGGTAGCGCGAGGCAAACGCGGCGGGATTGGCGGCGGAGGCCAGCACGAGGGTCTGGCCGGGCTGGAGGTAGGCCGGGCTGGGAAAGACAAAGGTGATGCCTTGGAAGCTGAAGCCGGCAAGGTTCAGGCGGCTGGGCCCCACATTTTGGAGTTCGAGGAACTCGAACGCATCACCCCCGATGGGATTGTACATGATTTCGGTAATCCGTACCGGCACACCGAAGCTGGCCACGGAATAAGTGGCCTGCGAAAGGGGGCTCCAGGAGGAGCCGTCCAGCACGCGGGCTTTTACAACGCAACTCTGGTTCAAGATTAAAGGCGCAGCGTACGGCCGGGCCGTAGCAGAGGGCACGCTCGCTCCATAGGTGCGGGGGTCGGCTCCGTTGGTCGTGTAATACACGACCCCGCTGGGGCCGGCATTGGAAATCGTGAGGACCTGACCGGCGGAAACCGTCCCCGAGGGCAGGCTAAACAGGGGGGCGGTTACGTTGGTGGGAAAGAGCCCGAGCGATCTGTACTGGTTAAGCACAATGCCGGAGCGGAGGGGGAACCAGTTGGCCGTGTTGCCGGGGTTGTTGGTGTAGCCAAGCAGATTGTGCAGTTCGCGCAGCCAATGGTCGTCGCGGGTGTAGTTGGTGGTGAGCGTGTAGCCACCCCAGCGGGCGGACTCGGCGACAATCGCAGTGTCAATCTCCTGAATTCGCTTCATGTAATAGGAAGCGGGGACGTTTTTGTGCGGCTGGGCCGGGTCCCAACGGGCGGCGGCGGGGTCCGGGTCCGTGTAAAACAGGCCGCCGGGAGAGAAATGTTGCTGGAGGTGGTCGGCGTAGCGGAGACGGAACTCCTTGTTGTTGATCAGGGCCCAATAGATTTGGGCGGGCGTGCCGCTGTTGTTGGCGGTGGTCCGGTTGACGCTGGTGGTTTTGAGAATATGTTCGGCGTCCCAACTGATGAACTTGAATCCTTCGCCGGGGGCGCGCTTGCGAAGGACATACCAGTTGTGGTGGGGCCAGTCCTCGTTGCCGATCCAGTGGTTGACAATCATGTAGTCAATGAGGTTGTCAACGTCCACGTATTGCTGAAGCGCCTCGTATTGGGTGTTGTTGGTGAGGCCGGTGTTGGAGAGCGCGAGGGCGGCATTCCAGGCATCCGCGTTTCCGGCAATGATCTCCAGGCCGGCGGTGGTGATGCGCAGGACGTCAAAATCCGCGGGCGATCCGCCAAGCCAGGAAGCGGCGAAGTCCTCGTCGGGCCGCTCGTGGACGTAGTGCAGACCCCAGTAAAGCCCGTTGAGGTAAACGTTGAAAAAGCGGCCGTAACAGGAAGGCTGGCCAAGGGCGATCATGAGGTCGCTGGCGAACTGGTCCCGGACACATTGGGCGCGGAAACGCTGGTCGGCCGGCGTGGCGCCGCCGACATAGTGCCACCACATGTTGATGCCGCCATCGAGGACGAGCGTGTTAAAGCTGGTAACCGGGGAATCGGGAAAGACGGGGAAATCCAGCCGGCCCGGGCCATAATCCCCTTTGAAGCTGACACGGAAGGAGTGCTTGGCGTTCTTGTTTGGATCGCGCTGAGTGCCGCCCTGGATTTGCAGGGCGCAATCGGCCTGGATGCCGGCGGCGCCGCCGGGAAAGATCAGTTCCATCGAGCAGGCGCGTTCCCACGCCAGCCCGCGTTCCATGGGATGGGTGTAAATGCCGTAATCGGGGTCAAACAGGCCGTCAATCGGGGAAATGAGGGAGAGAGTGGGAATGGAGAGGAGCCCTTGGCGGACACTGGTGGAATAGCGGGGGTCATTTACAATGACCGGATCCATCTGGTAGTAGGCCAGGGAGCCATTTTGGACGGTGCCGGGTACGGGGGTCCAAGCGTAGCCGGTGGGATAACCCGGCGGGTCGTTAGGCTGGCGCACGATGTCCTCGACAAACAAGTAAGTCCGGGAAGTAACCCGGGAGGGGAGGAGGTCTGGTGCAAAGGCCGCCGCCCGCAGCGGGGTGGTGGTGGCAAGGGTGAGCGGTCCGGCGTAAAGCTGGCCATTGGTGAAACCACTGCTGAGTTGCGGCTCGCTGGCGTCGGTGGTGTAAATGATCGTCGCGCCAGGGGTGCGAGTGGTGAGATGGAGGCGGAAGGGGTTGTTGAAGAAGCCGCTGGCAACGCTGAATTTCACGTCGGCCACCAAGCCGGTAATCGTGCTGGTCCCGTTGGGCGCGCCGGGAGTGGGGACGGAAAAGTATCGCAGGGCCCCGCTGACATCAGGGCCAAAGGAGATGTTATTGCGCTGTTCCGGGTATTGGGGCGCGTATTCATGGGCTGCGGCTGGAGGAAACTCCGGACCATAAAGGCCGAGATACTCGCCGTTGGAACCGAGCCGGAAGTTGGTGTGAAGATTCCCGAAGGGATCGCGACGGTCTTTGCCCGAGGCGAAAACAATGCGGTATTCACCGCCCGCCAGGGTTATTGACGGAAAAGTCCAGAGCGACGGCTGGCTCGAGTTGTCGGTCAGCGACCAGCCGGCGAGATTCACCGGTTGAGAGCCGCGATTATGGATTTCGATCCAGTCGGAAAACTCGCCGTCTTCATCGGATAGTCCACCGGTGTTCGCGGCGAGGATTTCGTTGATGACAACGTTGGTGCGCGCGGCGGCGGCGGCGGGCTCGAGGGTCAGCGACCAGGGTTCTCCAAAGAACAGGTTGGAAGAGGCATCGCGAATACCAGCGTCAGGCGCCCAGGCGAACTGCACCACGCCGGGTGCCGGCGGCGGAAAACTGAACACGTAGGGGCCAAGTCCGAAGCCGGTGACATTCGTACAGGCCAGGCCGTTGACACGAAGGGAGGCGGCCAGCACCCCGGTCACGGGTTCATTGAAGAGAATTCGGATGGCGAAGAGGCTGCCCACGGTTGAGTTTGGAGCGGGGGAGGTTTCAGCCACGGCGGGAGGAGTGGTGTCCGCCACGGTATAAGTCCAAGCTGTCGAGGCGAGGAAGGGATTGCCGGCAAGGTCCGTGATGGCATGGTCAACATCCCAGGTGACCTGCACCGCCCCCGCGGCCGGTTGAGGGAAGCTGAAGACATAATTGGACCCCGAACCGGAGACCGACGTGGCCGGGACAGAGTTGACAAGGAGGTCGGCCGCGGCGACACCAGCCACGTTTTCATTAAAGGTGACCTGCAGTTGGGTGAAGCTGCCGAGCAGGGAGCCCGGGGCGGGGATTAGCTCGGCGATGAAGGGCGGGGAGAAATCCGGCAGCAGGACGGTCACCGTCGCGACCTGGCTGGTGGCGCGTGCGATGGTGTTGGTCACAACAAGGCGGTAATCGCCGCTGTCGGCCAGGTCGAGATTCAAGAAGGTGAGCACATTGGATCGGGCCCCCGTGACCGTTGGCGTATTGGATAGATTGACAAACACTCCGTTGGTTCCCTTCTGCCACTGATAGGCCAGCGGCGCGTTGCCCAGCGCGGCGGCAACCAACTGGGTCACGACACCCCCGAAGGCGACGAACGACGCCGGTTGACGGGTGAAGAAGGGTGCGCCTGGGGGAATCACGGCAATGGACCCACTGCCCCCAGGTGGAAAATTGGCGGGGTAAAGAGCGGCGAGGTTCGCGTAAGGGTAATAACCTTGCGGCAGGACATTCCCCTCAATCACCACCGACCGGAAGGCGCAATTCTGGTGCAACCGCATCATGCCGCCGTTGGCGAGCGTGAGCGTGCCGCTGCTGTTGAGGTCGTAGCCGGGCTCGAACACCGCCGGGCCCGCAACATAGGCGATGCTCGGGTCAAGCGGCACGACGTAGTTGGGGTCCACGGTGATGCTGTTGGTACCGAGAGAATTGATGCCGGAACCGAGCAGCCAGCCAGCTTTGACCACCCATTCACCAGAGAAGGTATTGGCATTGCCAGAGACCTCCTGAGCCACATTGGTACCGGCCTGGAAGATAACCATTGTGCCACCGCCGGAAAGCTGGCCGGCGAGATTGAACCCGCGCAGGGGCCGGACGGGACCCGCCCCCCCGTCAGCAGGACAGATGTAGGATTGCGAGACGACGGCGACCCGGCCGGTGATCGTGAACACCCGGTCGTCGCCGGCGTTGAGAATGCCGCCCCTCAGGATCAGACCGGCATTGGAGCCCACGCCGGGGAAGTGGAGGAGCGGGCCGCCTGACCCTTGTTTGAAGCGGATTTCGGTGTTGGTGTTGAGGGTGAGCGAGTCCCCCGGGAACGTAACGACCGAGGGACTCAGGGGGTTTCGGAGCCGGGTGTTGTTTTTGTTGTAGCCGAAGTTGACGCCATTAAAGACTGCCTCGTACGTGTTGCCCGGAACGGGGGGCCCCACCGGCGTGCCGGTTCCATTGGTTTTCCAGATGGCTGCGTTCCAGTCCGAACCGCCCGGAACCACGTTGGTGGTGGTCAGGTTGGCGGCGGGGGTGGGAATAATCCCTGCCGCAAGAAAGAACGTCAGCGCGAAGGGGAAAGACCCGTGGGGCGAGATATACTTCTTCAACATAACGGCGATGGTGCCGGCACAAGACACCAATACCCCTTCAACCTACCATGAGGGAGAGCGCCCCCGCGAGCTGAATAGTTCACGGGGGCGCCGGGGTTTTTACGGATAGTCGGCTTAGCGGACCTGAACCCGATAGAACTTCCGGAGTTCCGTGGGTGTCACCGTGAAAGGCGAGGGCGCATTATTGGTCACCCACGGACCAGTGACATTGGTGGCCTCAAGCAGAGTGCCTTGTGACCAAGTCAAGGTCAGGTTGCCGCCCGCAAACGAGAATCCGAGCGGCACTTGCGGCGGAGCCTCGCCCAAGACCGTGACGCTGCCCGAGCCGGTGGAGAAGGCGCTCCCGACTTGCATCGGCCATGAGGCCGGGAAGTTGGCGGGGTAGGCACTGTTCAACTGGGCAAACGAGTAAGTGCCTGGCGCCAGCGGCGTGCCCGCGACCGTGACGGCTTTGAAGGTGTGGTTTTGGTGCAGGAACAACTGGCCATCCAAGGTCAGGGAAGCGTGAGGATTGTTGATGTCGTAGAGCGTCTCGAGGGCACCGGTGGCACCGACGTTGATATGATTCGTGCCGAGCGAGCCCGGGGCGCTGCCCAGCAAGACGCCGCGCACAACGTTCCAAGTGCCGGAGAAAGTATTGCTGGTACCGGCGATGTCGAGGTTGGCGGTGAAGTTGGCGGTGGCGTTGCGGAATTCGATGCTGCCGTTGCCGGTCAGCCACGCTTCGATGCGCCAGCCGCGGTCCTGGCCGGCACCGCTATCGGCGTAAATTGGAGTATTGGCCAGGACATCCATGCGGCCTTGGATGACACAAACGTCATTGTTGCCGCTGTCCAGTTGGCCGCCGTTCATGACCAGGCGTTTGAAATAGACCACCCCGGGGCTGGTGTGCTTAAACCGGATTTCGCCGATGTTCGCGCCGTTTTCGGCAAAGACACCATCCCCGGCGACGGTCAGGACGTCGCCCGGAAACACGGCGTTGGTGGCGCCGTTGGGCGTGCGAAGCCGCGCCCCGGGCACGACGGTGTAGGTACTGCCCGGGTTCGCCAGAGCCGAGAGCGAGGCGGGGTTGCCATCACTCCAGCTATTGGGCGTGTCCCAGTCCGCGCCTGTCGGTTGCACGACGGGGGCGCCGCCATAGTCGAGGGTGAGGTTGAGGGCGGGGCCCGTGGGCAGGACGGTCAGCGTCGCCACGAGGCTGGTGACGGAGCCGATGGCGTTGGTGATGACCACATCGTACGAGCCGGCGTCGGCCGGGACGATGTTGGAGATCGAAAGGCTCGCGGTGGTGGCGCCAGAGAGGTTGCCGCCGTCCGTGAGTGGCAGGCCTCCCTTGCGCCAGCGATAGAACAGCGGCTGGTTGCCCTGCGCCAAGACCGTGAATTGAGCGGTTTCAGTGGGATACTTGGAGAGTGACACCGGTTGCTGGACAATGGTGGGCGCGGGCTGAACCAGCACGGTAATACTACCCGAACCGGAGGTGTAGTTGGTCGCGCCTGCCTGAGGCATCCACGTGGCCGGGAACTGGGCCGGATAGGCGGCGTTCAACTGGGCGAAGGTGTGGGTGCCCACGGCCAGCGGCACGCCGTTAACAATGGCGCTCTTGAAGGTGTGATTCTGGTGGAGGTACATCCGGCCGTCCAGGATGAGCATCGCGTTGGGACTGTTGATGTCGTAAGTGGTTTGCAGGGCGCCGTTGGCGCCCACAGTGATGTCATTGGTGCCCAAGGCATTGGGCGCCGTGCCCAGGAGGGTGCCCATGACCACGTTCCACTTGCCGGTGAAAGTGTTGGTGGGGCAGGCGATGTTGAGGTTGTTGACGTAGTTGGAGCGGAAGGCAGTTTGCGAGTAGCCGTAGTACTCGATGGTTCCGCCGCCCGTCAGGCGGGCGGAGATCAGGTACCCGCGATCGTTGCCACTGTCGTTGTAAATCGGCGTGTTGGTACGGACTTCGATCCACCCGCCGATTTCAATAATGCCGTCGTTGCCCGAGTCAAGCTGGCCGCCATTCATCACGAGTTTGGGGAAAATGACCCGGCCCGGGTTGGGCTGTTTGAACCGGATTTCCGTGTAGGCGCCGTTGGTGCCGAAGTTGTTGGTGAACACCCCTGTGCCATCCAGCGTCAGGACGCTGCCCGGAAAGATGGCCGTGCGGGGAGCCTCCGGTGTGCGCAGGCGGGTGTTCAGGCCGCCCGAAGGAACGAGCCGATACGTGCTGCCCGGCTTCATCGCCGCCGAGTCCGCGGCTGGAAGTCCGTCGCTCCAGTGTCCCGGGGTGTTCCAATCGGAACCCGCAGGCTGCAAAACCCCCGCCATGAGGATTTCTTCCGCAGGCGACGTGGGCAGCACGGTAAGGGTCGCCGGCGGGGTGCTGGTGACCGAACCCAGGGAGTTGGCAAGAGTCACGACGTAATCCATCTGGTCCGCGGCGGAGATGTTGCTGATGACGAGGGTCGCCGTCGTGGCGCCGGAAACATTACCCCCGTCGGTCAGGTTGGCGTAAACACCGCTGCCAACCGCTCCTTTCTTCCATTGATAGGTCAGGGGTTCGGTGCCGCCGCCCGCGACCCGGAATGTGGCGGTTTGGCCCGCGTAGAGGAACTGGGAGGCAGGCTGGAGACTGATCACGGGCGCATAGTTGGCGGCGCTGCCGAGGGCAGCGCTGTAAAGGGCGACCAACTGCGCTTTGGAAAGCGAGGTGGGGAAGACCGCCACGTCGTCAATAACCCCCGCAAACGAGCGGGAACCATCCCCGGCAGCGGGATCGTCTCCGATCAAGGTGGTGCCGGCGAAGGACTGGGGCACATGAGCATAGGTCCGGGTGGATTCCAGCAAGCCGTTTGCGTTCATGAGGTGGAGCGTGGCGCTGGTCGGGCTCACAACCAGGGCGACAAACGACCACTGACCGGAGGGCGGCGCGATGCCCGAATCCCACGAGTAAGTCTCCCACTCATTATTCCAAGTATAACCCAAAGTGCGGTTCCCAAGAGCATCCACACCGCTGGAGAAGTTCAAACCGGCCACCGTGCCACTGCCGCGACAGAAGACCAAGCCGACCGACGGCGCTTGGACCGTGCTGGGATTAACCCAAGCCGTGATGGTCACCGTGTTCGTGTTGAGATTCCAAGGGGCCACTGTTACCCGGGAACCGGCGACATAGGCCGAGCCTTGAACGGCCTTGTTGCCGGCGGCGAACCCCGGGAAGCCGCTGGCGGAGGTCGGACCGGCGATGGCGTTAAAGCCGTTGAGAGTTGCCGCGCCGTAATTGCCCAGCCCCCCGCCGATAAAGTCAAAGGCATACGCATTGGTGAGCGGATCGCCCATTTCATTGAGGCGATAGAAGACCGCGGGACTGGCCGCGAGAACCGCCGCTTCATAAGCCTCGCCGGAGGGGATGACGACCGTGAGGGGAACCGCCCGGCTGGTGTTGGAGTCCACGCCATTGGAGACCACGACATCGTAATTGCCTCCATCGAGGGTGCTCACGTTGCTGATCGTCAGGCTCGGTGTGTTGGCGCCACTGATATTGCCGCCGTCCGACAAATTGACTCCGCCCTTTCGCCACTGATAGGAGATCGTCCCCGGGCCACTGGCCACCGCGCTGAAGCGGGCGGTTTTGCCCTGATAAACCATTTGCGGCAAAGGCTGCTGGATGAAGATGACCGGGAGCTGCCCATAGGGCTTGACGGTGATGGCACCGGAGCCGCCGGCGGGGAAGTTGGCCGGATAAGTCGCGGCCAGCTCGGCATAGTAATGGGTGCCACTGCTCAGGGGCATGCCGTCAATCGTGACGGCCGTGAAGGCGCAATTCTGATGCAGCCGCATCTGACCGCCGTTGGCGAGAGTCAGGGTACCAGGGCTGTTCAGATCGTACATGGGTTCAAGAATGGCCGGGCCGTTAAAAATGGTTGTGGTGGCGACCACGTTCGGGTCCAGCGGCACTTCAGCGTAGGGGTCCACCACAATATTTCCGGTGCCGAGGGAGTTGGTGCCCACGCCTCGCAACCAGCCGGCCCGGATGGTCCACTGTCCGCTAAACGTGTTCGAGTTGCCGGAGATCAGGTGGGGATTGACGGCGGGGGACTGAAGGAGATAAAGGGTGCCGCTACCCGACAGCTCGCCCAGGATGTTAAAAGTGCGATTGTTGCGGGCGGTTGATCCCAAGCCGTTGTCGCCCGGGCAGATGAAGGACACCGTGCCGGGAACAGCATAGATCTTTCCGTCAATGGGCATGACCATGTCATCCCCGACGTTGAGCACGCCCCCGTTCAGAATCAGGCCGGGATTGCCGCCCACGCCGGGGAAATTGACGGTGGGGATGTTGTTGGCGTCAATCCGTTTGAACCGAAACTCGGTGTTGGTGTGAAGGGTTAGAGAATCGCCGGGAAAGGTTTGAAAGAGCGGCGAGGTGGTCGCGTAGAGGTTGCGCATTCGGGTGTTGGCCGTGCTGTTCCCAAAAGCCACCCCGTTAAAGGCGCACTCGTAGGTGTTTCCCGGAACCACACCGGTGACAGCGGTTCCGACGCCATTGGTTTTCCAGATGCCGGTGGTATTCCAGCCGGTGTTGCCGCCCACGACGTTGGTGGTGACCATGGTGGCCGCGCCAGCGGAGGACGCGGTCCACAGACAAGCGGAGAGGAGGGTGCTGTTGATGAGGGTTGTAATAGTACGCATAACTTGACTCCAAAACGACATATTCTCGCCACTTTTTGCCGCATCACCGCCACCCCAGACCGAACGCTCGCCGCATTCGAGTGCCCGACCCGTGCTGGCGATTTCGGGGTGTTGTCCCCTGCCTGCCGCTGTCGCAACAGGCGATCGCCGCCACCGGCTCGCGGTCCGCAACCTGTATCCTAAACAGGGCTGATTGGATGAGGCGAATGGGCAGTGGTTCTGTGCAATGTAAGGGCTGATTTTGCGCGATTATGGGTACGGCCTTGTGTAATTTGCAAGGCTTTTTTTGACAGGTTTTTTGTGACCCCGTTTCGGCGCGGGTGGGGTCTGCGCGACAGCCCCGGACTTGGGAATGAAACCGAGAGGCGATCAGGCGCCGGTCTTATGCTCCATCCAGAATGGGGCGGAGGCAAACCAAGCGAAGGTCCCGGCCAGCAGCCAGGCCTGGGCCTGGGGCAGGGTGAGCCTTTCGGCGAAAAAGAGGATGGGGGCCAAGGCGACCCCGCCCAATGCGACAGCGGAAATGCCTTGAAGAATGAGTCTGCGGGGTTTCACGGGGCGGCGAGGGGACTGGCCGAACGGCGGGTTTGCAGAATCCGGCTCAGAACCACGTAGAGCAGCGAAGTGAGGAACCAGCCGGGCAGGCTGACGAAGAAGATCTGAGCGCGACCGCTCAGCACCAGCCAGGAGCAGGCGGCAACTGTCAGAATCCAAGCCAGACCGGCGGCCCAATTGAGGTGGAGCCCGGCCGCTTCGGCAAAGTTTGAGCGCAAGCCCAGCCGGGGGAGCACCCAGAAATCCATGAAAATGACCGCCCCCATCGGCATGAGGATCATGCCCCAGAGGGCGACAAAGTCCAGGAGCCGCATGGTGACGATGGGGAAGATGGCGGTAACTGTCGCGACGAGGCCGGTGACCAGCGTGACCCGGTATCGGGAGGAGCCCGGGATGAGAGACTGGAAGGCGAGGCCGGCGCGGTAGAGGGTTGGGTTGGCGGTGGTCCAGCCGGCGGCGACCACGGCAATCAGGCCGGCCAGCCCGCAGGCATTATAGGCCAGGGGACCGGGCAGGACGGCGGTATTGGCGGGGTCCTGGCGCAATTGGACCGCGTAGAGAACGGAGGCGGCAATCCAAGCCATGAAATGACCGAGGAACATGCCGGCGGCGGAGGCGACGCCATACCAGGATTTTCTGGCGAAGCGGAAGATGGAGAGATCGGCCATGCCGACGTGCCAGGCCATATTACAGAACCAGGCAAAGAACATGACGTGCCAAAAGGTGAATTTGAGCTGGCCGGGTTGGGGCGGACCGCCCGTCCAGATGGCGGTGGTGGCGACATGCCAGAAATCGCCCGGGCGGGTCAGGCCCATTTCCCGGAGGCCAATCACGCCAAAGGCAATGAACATACAGACCAGCCATGGCGCGGCGATGTTGGCGAAGCGGGAGACGAAGCGGTAACCGTAGGCCGCAACGACCGAGAACAAGGAACCGGTCACGAGCACCGCCAGCACCCAGCCGACACCGGTCGGGAGGGTGTCGGTCAATTGCGGCATGGCGAACTTGAAATAGACGCCGAGGGCGGTGGCCGAAACGGTCATCATGGCGCCGGCCAGCACCGTGAACATGACGCCGTTGGCGGTGTTGTAGAGGGTGACCACGTGGCGGCCGCAAATTTTTTCGAGCTGGTAATAGAGGGTGAGCCGCGCCCGGGTGGCGATGGGCGCGGTGAGGAACGTCCAGCTCAGAACCGCCAGGAGGTTGCCCACGACCAGCCCGGCGATGAAGTCGAACGCGCTGACGCCCGCCGCGAGGAACAGGGGACCGATCATCAGTTCGGTTCCCGCGACGTGCTCGCCGGCGAACTGGCCGACGAAGCTCTTGAGGCCGAGCCGGGCCTTTTCGGGCACCGGCTCCCGCTCGTGTTCGTTCACCGGGTCCTGCGCGGAATCGCTCATGGGCCTATTTGACCCGCTGGAGCTCGGCGAAGCGCGCGGAGGCGGTTTCCCAGCGAGCGGGGTCCGCCGGCTCGTAGGTGGCCACCGAGCTGGACTTGCGGACGACCCGGCGCATTTCGGCCAGGGAGGACAATTCGCCGCTGGAGCGGACCTGGACGAGGAGATTGCCCATGGCGGTGGCCTCGACGGGGCCGGTGATGACGGGGCGCTGGCAGGCGTCGGCGGTGAACTGGTTGAGCATCTCGCTCTTGGAACCGCCGCCGACGATGTGAATGACCTCGATGCGGTTTTCGGCAAGCTCTTCGAGCCAGCCGAGGGTCTGGCGGTATTTCAAAGCCAGGCTTTCATAAGCGCAGCGGACCAGCTCCCCTTCGGTTTTCGGGACGGGCTGGCCGGTTTCGCGGCAGAAATCCTGGATGGCCTTGGGCATGTCCGGCGGGTTGAGGAAACGCGGGTCATCGGGGTTGACGATGGAGCGGAGGGCGGGGGCTTTGGCCGCCAGACGGGCAAGGTCCGAGTATTCGTATTTCCTGCCGCGGGCGTCAAAGGACCGTTTGCATTGCTGGACCAGCCACAGGCCCATGATGTTCTTCAGCAGCCGATAGGTGCCGTCGAGGCCGCCTTCGTTGGTCAGGTTCAGTTCCTCGGTGCGCGGGGACAGGGAGGCTTTCTGGACCTCGACGCCCATGAGCGACCAGGTGCCCGAGCTCAGATAAGCCCAGTTGGGCTTGCCGGTGTTGGCCGTCGGAACGCCGGCGACGGCCGAGGCGGTGTCGTGCGTGGGCGGGGCGACGACTTTGATGGCGCCCAGGCCGGTGCGCTCGGCCACGCAGGCGCGGAGGGTGCCGAGGGTGGTGCCCGGGGGGACGATTTTGGGGAACAGATGGAGGGGGAGGCCAAATTTCTTGAGGAGGTCGGTGGCCCAGTTGCGTTTGAGCGGATGCATGCACTGGGTGGTGGTGCCGTTGGTAAACTCGATGACCCGCGAGCCGCAGAGCGCCCAATGGATGAAGTCGGGCATCATGAGCATGCAATCGGCCTGTTGCAGCAGGGCGGGCGCAGCCTGGTTGGCGGCCAGCAACTGGAACAGGGTGTTGAATTGCATGAACTGCAGGCCGGTCTGGGCGAAAATCTCGGAGCGGGGCACCTTGCGAAACGCCTTTTCCATCATCCCGTTGGTGCGGGCATCGCGGTAGTGGAACGGCTGCCCCAGCATTTCGCCCTGGCGGGTCAGGAGGACGTAATCCACGCCCCAGGTGTCGGCTCCCACCGAGACGATGGATTTGCCATACTTGTGCGCGGCCAGACCCAGGCCGTTCTGGATTTCAGCCCAAAGCCGCAGGACGTCCCAGCGCATCGAGTCGGCCAGGTAAACCGGGCCGTTGGGGAAGCGATGGATTTCCTCGAGTTTGAGGGTCTTGCCGTTCCAGAGGCCGGCGATGACGCGGCCGCTTTCAGCCCCGAGGTCAATACCGAGATAAACGCGTTGTGGCATAGGTCAGTTCAGTGTTGGCGGTGAGCAGTCAAAGGTCAAAAGGTCAAAGGGCGGCGGTGGTTTCAACCGCGGGCAGGGCTGGCGCCTGTTTCTGGCTGAGCTTCCCGCTGTAGGCCGCCAGCACCGTCGAGCCCAGCAGAAGGACCAAGCCCAAGGCGAGCAGCGAGCGGGTCTTGCTGCTGGTGCCGCGCCATTCGCCGAGAAAGATGCCCAGCAGGGTGCTGAAGAGGATGGCGCTGGCCATGAGGACGGCCCAGCCAATGTAGGCCATTTTGCCCATGGCCGGCTCGCCGGTTTTGAAGGCGATGAATTGCGAGCACCAAATGGCGCCGGCCAGGCCGGCGAAGAGGAAGTTGCCGGCAATGGGGGCGCCGGCTTTCAGGTAGTCGCCGGTGGTTTTGTTCCGGGCGTTGAGGTAGAGGCACCACACGCCATTGACGAGAAAGCCGCCCAGCAGCACCACGACCAGGACGGGCATGCCCCGCCAGGTGGCGGAGGTGGCCGGGGCGGTGGTCTGGGCCAATTGCTCGATGGTGGCGCCGCCCTGGAGGCCGAAGCTCATGGCCGAACTCATGAGGCCGGAGAAAATCGCGACGGTGATGCCGCGCTTGAAATTGTATTCGGCAACGGCCTTTTTCTTTTCCGCCTCGGGCAATTCGTTTTCCTTGGACATGCCGGCCATGCCGACGAAGATGATGCCCAGGAGGGAGACGAACACGCCGACCAGCGAGACGTTGGCGGAGGGGGTGCCGTAGAGGCTGCCGATTTTGCCCGCAATGATGGGCGGGACGAGCGTGCCGGCGGCGGCGCACAGGCCGCAGCCGATGGCCAGTCCCAGCCCCACGCCGAGGTAACGGATCATCAGGCCCCAGGTGAGGCCGCCGACGCCCCACGCGGCGCCGCAGAGAAAGCAATAAAGCAAGGTGTTGCCGGGCGAGGCCTTGAGCACGGCAAACACATTGGGCGAGGTGGTCAGCGCCAGAATCCAGGGAACGATGACCAGGCCGAAGACCGCATAGATGAACCAGTAGCTTTCCCAGGCCCAGTTCCTGACTTTCTTGAACGGGAGGTAGAAGACGGCGCCGGCCAGGCCGCCGAGCGCGAAGATGGTTACGCCCAGAGCGGGGTTCGTGGTTGCGGGAGCAAGTTCATTCATGGCGAGTCCTTACTTACATGAGGGGTTCGGGTGGAAAAATGAGAATCCAGGTTGCAGGCCGGATTGGCGGTCGGGGCTCTCCCCGCGGGGGAGGCGGGGAGAGCGGCTTGAATCCCTGCAGATGGTTCCGCACCAGCCCATGGGTGTCAGAATCAGCCGGTGCGGCTCAGCGCTTGGACAGCACGTCGCGTTCGTAGCGTTTGACTTCGGCAAGCCAGGCATCGCCGACGGGGACGCCTTTTTGCTGGCAGTAGTAGTCCCAGACGGCGCCGAAGGGGAGCACTTTGGCATCCTCCATGAGGGCCAGGCGCGAGGTGTAGTCGCCGTCGCGCTCGAATTGCTTCAGTTTCGCGATGGGGGCCACCAGCGCCAGCAGCAGGGCCTTGATCATGTTGCGGGTGCCGATCACCCAGGCGGCCACGCGGTTGATGCTGGCGTCGAAGTAGTCCAGACCGATGCGCACCCGGCCGACATACCCGCCCCAGACAATTTCCTGGGCGATCGCCTGCAACTCGTCGGTGAGGGTGACGACGTGATCGCTGTCCCAGCGGACGCCCCGGCTGACGTGCAGGGCGATTTCGGGCAGGTAGCAGAGCACGGAGGAGATCTTGTCGGCGATGCCCTCGGTGGGGTGATAGTGGCCGGCGTCCAGCGTGAGGAGGGTGCCGCGGCTGACGGCGTAACCGAGGTAGAACTCGTGGGAGCCGGGCGTGTAGCTTTCGGCGCCGATGCCAAAGAGCTTGGGCTCGACCGAGTCCACGTTGAGTTTGCGATCAATCTTCTTTTTGAAGACGGCGTCGAGGGATTCAACCAGGCGCTCGCGCGGTCCGCGCCGGTCCGCGGGCGTATCCTTCATGCCGTCGGGGATCCAGAGGTTGGTGAGGCAGGTTTTGCCGAGCGCCTTGCCGATGGCGGCGCCGATTTCGCGCGAACGAATGCCGTGTTCAATCCAGAATTTGCGGACGGACTTGTCGGGGTGGGTGAGGGTCATGCCGTCCTTGACCATGGGATGGGAGAAATAGGTCTGGTTGAAATCCATGCCGATCTTGAGGGACTTGGCCCAGGCGATCCAGTTCTTGAACTGGTCGGCGCTCAGCTCGTCGCGCTCGACTTTCCGGCCGTCCATTTCCGCGTAACAGGCATGAATGTTGAAGCGGTGGGAGCCGGGAATGAGCGAAAGAGCCTTTTCGAAGTCGGCCCGGAGCTGTTCGGGCGTGCGGGCTTTGCCCGGGTAATTGCCCGTGACGGCCAGGCCATCGCCGAGGGCGCCCCCGACATTTTCAAACCCTCCAACGTCATCTCCCTGCCAGCAATGCATGGAGATGGAGATGCGCGCGAGCTGGGCAAGAGCTTGGTCGGTGTCCACTCCAAGTTGGGCGTAACGTTCCCGGGCGAGTTGATAGGATTTTTCGATGTTCTTGGTATTGCTCATAAGTGTTTTGTAGTTGCGCGACCAGATAAAGAACCTGATGGGATGCATTTATCGCAACTTCCCTGGGCAAATGCCAACCGAAAAATGCGGGGGCGCGGGGCCGGTTTTCCGCGATCCACGGGGGAGGATGCTTCCGCGTTCGCTCCTGGGCCTCGGCCTGACAGGTCTGCCATTTCCGTGGGAACTTGGCCCGGACAGGTTCGAACCGGATTGGGGAGGGGCCGCAGGAAACGCTGAAATGCTGACATGCTGAAATGCTGAAATGCTGAAACGCTGAAATGCCGAAACGGACCGTGGGAGGACTGCCGGGGTGGGCGGGAGGGGAAAGGCGCAAGCGATGAAGCAGGCTTTTGGGGTTGGGACCGTGGGCAAGGGCTTGAGCTCGTTTGAGGACCTCGCAGAGCGTTGGGACTGGGGGATGGCACGTCGCCCCAGCCCGCGCGAGGGGTGGGGGGCGGCAAGATGGTTCTTCATGCCCAGGGTATGTAGCCGGAAAAAGCCTGTCCGTGGGCAAGCCCGCAGAACACGCAGAAGCACGCAGAAGAGCGTAAATAAACCAAGGATGAGGCGGGTATTTGACACGCACGCGCGGGTCAAAAGCCTGAATCCGAGCCTTAAGACGCCTCTTTTGAGGTGTTGGCTGACCGACCTCTGCGGACCAGACACGCCACCCACACAGGGGGAGGCTGCTTTCGTAACCTCCTGGCCCGGAACGGAGTGCGGGCGACGGGCAGAGGGAGCGCGGAACGCTCGTCTGACCTGGACCGTCTCCGGGCCGGCTGAAACGGGCTGTGATTTCGGGGTTTTTGCTGGAGCTCGGAATAGCTCGCAACAGGACGGATTGGTACAGAGTGGCTCGACGGGCTGGTGACCCGGAGACGGGCTTGTGCGGGGGTGGCTGCAACCGCTTACGGGTGCCGCGTCCTGCACGTAACTGGCGGGGATTTTGGCCCCGCCCTAAATGCTGATCTCGAACCGGGCCTGCCCGGGACGAGCCGCGCTGTCAA
>JARKQH010000316.1 GCA_029974925.1 Verrucomicrobiota bacterium | reverse complement strand
GTGCTGGTGGGCGCGACAGGGGTCGAACCTGCAAGGATTACTCCAAAGGATCCTAAGTCCTTCGCGTCTGCCAATTCCGCCACGCGCCCAGCCGCCAAACATGGTACAATACGCCGTTCCTTTTAGCCAGCAAAGCGGGCGGCGTGAAGCCAAATCTGGCCGCAAAGGACGCTTAATGGCAGCCCGACGCCCCTATTGGCTCCGAACGGGGGTCGCGGACATGACTGGAACAATCTTGTGCGTGACCGCGTTGCTGGCGGTTCCGGGGGAGACTTTCGTCCAGAGAACGGTCCGGTTGGTATCGGGCAGGAAGTAAAATCCCGCCCGCAGGGGTAGCGCGGAGAACTTGTTGGTGCTGCCCGATTCCGGGGCTTTGGGGGCGGCCGGGGCGGCCTTGCCAGGTTGAGCGGAGCCGCCATACCCGGGCCCGGGCCGCGGACTGCCTCCGTAACGGGGTCTTTGGCCGCCACCGTAGCCGGCTTGACCCGGTGCGTGGCAGAGGCAGGCCATAAGAAAGACAGAGACAAAGGCGCCAATTCCCGGATTCTTCATGCGGGTGATTCTAAGTCGCCTCCATCGCCAAGGCAACGGCGTTTGTCAGTGCTTCCTGGCGGCGAAGGGCGGGCATCAGTAGGACGGCAGGCGTTGGAACCGAATCCGGCGAACGTAGCCCCAGTCGCTCTCACAAACGATGATGTTCCCCGCAGCATCCATGGTGACGCTGCGCCCTTCGCTGATCTTGGGTTCGGGCGAATAAAAATACTCGCCGTCTCCGGCATGGAGGTTGCCGCCCCAGCCATTCAGGAGCAAACGCACGATTCCGGCAGTGTCCAGATACCACAATTGGCAGCCGTCGTGGGTGAGGAGCAAATAACCTCCGGTGGGCACGGGGTAGATGCCGCGGACACCATTCAAGCCCGTGGCCAGCGCCAGTGCCCCATCTCCGCCACCGCTGGTTGTGCCGTTGCCCGCCAGGATGGTCTTGGCGCCGCTGGGACTGACGCGATACACGTAATGAGCGCCCCGGTCGCAGACCAGGATGTCGCCGTTGCCCTCGACATACAACGTGCCCAGCTCCACAAACCCGGAGGCAACGGTCTGCAAACCGCCGGCCGGGGTCCATTTTCGCAGCCGCGTTTTCGCGCAGAAATAGGCCAGCGTCTCGTCGTCCTTGACCCAAAGGCCGCGTCCACCTTCCAAGGCGCTGCCCGTCGCGGTGGCCAGGAAGAGGGTGGTCATGAGGCCGTTGGTGTTGACGCGCCGAACCCGGCCGTTGTCGGTGTCCAGAACGTAAACCGTGCCGTCAGGAAGGACCCACAGGCCGTTGGGGAAATTGAGCTGAAGTGTTGTGGCGACCGCCGGTCCCTCGCCATTGAATCCGCCAAAATGCGTGCCGGCATGGGTATGGATTGTCCCTTCGGGCGTCACGCGAAGGATCGAATGGCTGTTCTTGTCCGCAATAAAGACGTTGCCGGCCCCGTCCGCCATGGCGAAATGGGGCCGGGACAGGGCCGCCCACGCGGCCAAACCGCCTTCGTACCAGGGCTGCCAGTAGCTGACACCGTCGGTCTGGCCCGCGCCAATGCCCGCGAGGGTTTCCAGCAGTCCGTAGGCTTGAACAAGGTTGGTGAATCCTTGGGCGGTTGCGGCGACCGGCACAGCCCGGAGGCGGTAAAACCGCGCGCCGTCCGCCGGCGCCAGCGTTGCGCTGCCGCCCGCATTGGTCGAAAAAACGTTCTGCAGAGCCGTCCACGGACCTTGGACAGAGACGGCGTTTTCCACGGTGCAAATACCCGGCACGGGGGCGTTGGTCCAGGCCAGCCGGCGGTCGCGTCCGTAATGGATAAGGCGCAAGTCGGAGGCCGCTTGTGCAAGGCAGATGCAGGTTTCAAAGACGGCAGCCAGCACGGCGGCACACCGGAGTCTGGAAAAGAAGACGCTTCGTGGCATGGAATGGAGCAGCGTTACTCGTTGGGTCGGCCCGGCGTCGGAGTCATGATCGCCCACACATCCTCGTTTGCTGCTGTTCATTAAACGGCCCTGTCGCCCCTGGCTCCAGCACTGGAACCGGCCCCCGATGCTTCCAGCGGCCACCCGTGAAATCAGGAAATCTCACAAGTTTGCCTCCCTTGGCCACCGAGGAGCAGCTCAGGGGCATGATGGCTGACCACGTGGCCGCATCATACACGTCCAGCGGCGGGGTGGAACGGGTGCGCACCGCGTGGAGAAAGTCGTGA
>JARKQH010000309.1 GCA_029974925.1 Verrucomicrobiota bacterium | reverse complement strand
CGGCTGGCGCGGCCCATGCATGCCTACGACCTGCGGGCAGAAAAGTCCCTGGGCCGCGTGGAGCGGCTGCGCTTTACGCTGTCGCCGTGGGAACCGGCGTTGTTCGCGCTGAGCGCCGAGGCGTTGCCGGCGGGCGGGTTGCTGGAAGCGCTGGGGCGGGAATAGGCGGGAGTGGAGGCATCGGGCCGGTCCGGGGGATCAGGCTTGCTTCAAGATGGCGCGGGCAGCGCGCACCAGCGCGTCGCACTCAGCCGGCGTGCCGATGGAAATGCGGAGGGAATCGCTCACCCGCGAGTGTGCGAACCAGCGCACGAGGATTTTGCGTGCGCGCAGTTTGGCCAGCCATTGTTCAGCCGTGAGGCGGGGGGGGCGGGCCAGGATGAAATTCGACTGGCTGGGGACCACGACAAATCCGAGATGGGTCAAATCGCGGGCAAGGCGCTCGCGCGAGGCGATGACCTTGCGGAAGTTGGCGCGGTAGTAGGCCAAGTCCCCGAGCGTGGCCACGGCGGCGATCTGGCCCAGGCCGTTGACGTTGTAGCTGTCACGGATTTTGTGCAAGGCGGCGATGAGGGCGGGGTGGCCGACGAAATAACCCACGCGCTGGAAGCAGAGCGAGTAAGCCTTGGAAAAGGTCCGGGCCACCAGGACATGGGGATATTTGAGGGCCAACTCGAGCGCGTGTTCGCCGGCAAAATCCACGTAGGCCTCGTCCAGCACCACCACACCCTTGTGGGCGCGGCACAGTGCGTCGAGCTGGCGGGTCGGGTATCCGCGGCCACTGGGGGCGTTGGGCGTGGTGACAAAGGTCAAGGCCGCGGCAAAATCCCACTGGCGGCTCCGCGACAAGTCACGCACGGAAGGAATGCCGAAGTCGGGTTCGAGGGGAAAAGCGTTTTTGTCCGCGCCGTGGATGTCCGCCAGCACGGGGTAGAGTGAATAGCTGGGATCAAAGAACTGCACCAGGTGACGGCTGGCGCGCCCCCGGCGGGAAGCGGGCCGCGGCTCGACGAAACAACGCACGGCCATGGCCAGCAACTCATCCGAGCCATTGCCGACGATGAGGTTTTCGACGCGGCAGCGGTGGAGGGCGGCGAGCTTTTCCCGCAGCCGCTCGGCGGTGGGGTTGGGATAAAGGCGGAGGCGTTCGTCCACGGCGGCTTTGACGGCCGCCAGCACCTTGGGCGAGGGCGGGTAGGGGTTTTCGTTGGTGTTGAGTTTGATCAAACCTTTGATCTTGGGCTGTTCGCCGGGGACATAGGCGTGCAGCGCTTGCACCAAGGGACGAACCAGATGGGGAGGCTTTGGCATGGCGATGACCGGAGGGGTGCAAAATCAAAGCCGGCACTCGGCGCTTTTGCCGTGCGCTTCCAAGCCCTCGACTTCGGCGAATTTGCGGACTGCCGGCAGGGCCTTTTTGAGCGCCGCGCGGGTGTATTCCACGACGCTGGTGCGGCGCTGGAACTGGTCCACGGACAGGCCGGCAAAGGAAAGGCCCGCTCCGCCGGTTGGGAGGGTATGGCTTGGACCGGCCACGTAGTCGCCCAAGACCGTCGGGGACCAAGGCCCGAGGAACAAGGCCCCCGCCGTGACAATCCCGTCGGCAACGGCCCGCGGACGGCGGGTCATGACCTGGCAATGTTCCGGAGCCAGTTGGTTGGCCAGGCTGACCGCGTCCGCCATGGTTTTGACCTGGATGAGCCAGGTGTTGTTGAGAACCTGTTCGATGAACTTGCGCCGGGCCAGGCGGGGGAGCTGCCGGGTGATTTCCCTGCCGACAGAGTTCACCAGTTTGGGCGAGGGGCTGACCAGCCAGACGCGCTCGAAGCCTGAACCGTGTTCAGCCTGGGCCAGGAGGTCCGCGGCGGCATGGCGTGGATTGGCGGTTTCGTCGGCGACCACGAGCAACTCGCTGGGGCCGGGCAGCAGGTCAATGGCAACGTGGCCCACGACCAGGCGCTTGGCGGCAACCACATAAGCGTTGCCGGGGCCGAAAATCTTCTGCACGCGGCGGATGGTTGGCGTCCCGTAAGCCATGGCGGCAATGGCCTGGGCGCCGCCGACGCGGTAAATCTCGGTTGCTCCCGCCGCCCGGGCTGCAAACAACAGGGCCGGATTGACCGTGCCGTCCTTGCCGCAAGGGGTGCAGACGACAATCTCGGGGCACCCCGCGACCTTCGCCAGCGAGGCGGTCATCAGCGCCGTGGAAACCAGCGGCGCGGTACCGCCCGGAATGTAAACGCCCACCCGTTGGAACGGGTCGAACTTCTCCCCCACCACCGCGCCGTGCGAATTGCGCATCTGCCAGTTCCGACGCCGGGAACGGCGGGCAAAGGCGGCGATGTTCTTTTCCGCTTCGGCAACGGCGGCGCGCAAGGCCGGGTCGGCTTTGAGCGAAGCCGCCATCAGTTCCGCCCGGGTGATGGCCAACTGTTCGGGGCGGAGTTTCGCGCCGTCGAACCGTTCAGTGAATTCCAGCAGGGCTTTGTCGCCTCGGGCGCGAACGGCTTCGAGGATCGTGCGGGCGCGCTGTTCGATCTCCGGATCGAACAGGCTCGAGGCGGCGGTCAATTCGCGCAACCGGGTCGCAAAGTCAGCATCGGTGTGGCGGATCACTCTCATGGGAAAGCAAGCTAGAGGAGGGGCTTCCGAATGTCAAAAACTGCCGGGACAGAACCGCGGGGACGGGGCGCCGGTTCATGGCACCGGCCGGGGTGGAGGAGCTTTGACGAATGTGGTTGGACGGAGATAGATCGGCTCGATTTGGTGGCCGGGGAGGAAATCCGAACGGCCGACCGCCAGCCGGCCCAAGGCGGAAGCGCGGGGGAAAATGACGCGCCCGTCTGGAAACCAGCGGCTGACTTCGGGTCCGACCAGCAGCCGTCCGGCGTCGGCCTGGGCGCGCGCCTGGTCCAGCGACACGAGACGGAGGGGTTCGGTGGCACGCCAGGCATCGGGAAGGAGGTCGTAATTGGCGAGGTAGAGTTCCTTGCGCTGCGCGTCAATGACAACCGCGACCGGGCCGGTCAAGCCCTCGGCCCGGGCCTGGGCGGCGATGCAGTCGGCGCTGCTGATGGGGAGGAGGTTCACCTGGGTGGCGAGCTGCCAGCCTTGGGCCAGGGCGATGATGGAGCGGATGCCCGTGTAGGAGCCGGGGCCGATGCCGATGGCCAGGCAGTCCACTTGTTCGCGTTCGAGGCGCGCCTGGCGCAACGCGGCTTCGACCATGCCGAGGGCGTTGGCGCCGCGGCCGCCGGTTTCGATGACTTCGGCCAGGGCGGGCGCCTGGCCGTCGTCCACCACGGCCACGCTGCGCTGGGGGGAGGAGAATTCAAGCGCCAAAATCTTCATAAACGATGCGGCGTTCGGTGTCACTCAGGCATTCGATTCGGACCCAACGCCAGCCGGGGGCACCGGGGGGTGCGGGCAAGGTTTCCACGGGACCGGAAGCGGGAGTGCGGGATTGGGATGGGAGAAGCCAGCGCTCGGCCCATTCGACAACAGCAACCCCGTCAGGGTGGAGATATTCCTCGAGGCCGGCGGCGAGGACCTGATCCGGGGTTTCCAAGCGGTAGAGATCAAGGTGGTACAGAGGAAGGCGGCCGCCGGCGTAGGTATTGACCAGAGCGAAGGTAGGGGAATGAACTCGCTCGGGAATGCCCAGGCCGCGGGCGAGTCCCTTGACGAGCTGGGTTTTGCCCGCCCCCAGGTCGCCGGTCAGGCCGATGACCAGGCCGGGCACGGCCGCGCGGCCCCAGCTTTCGCCGAGCGCGGCGGTTTCGTCCGGGCTATGCGAAATGAACGTAGCCATGGGCGGTGAGTGGGCGGGCGCCGTGCTTGTCACGAAGGGTGAGTCCTTCGGTGGAGGTGATCTTGCCGATGCAGGTCAGGCGGGTGTGGGGAAATTGCGCCTTCCAACTGTCGAGCAGGGGGACGGCGTGGCGGCTGGGGAGGGTAAAGAGCAGCTCGAAGTCTTCGCCATCGGTCAGCGCCGCAACCAGCGGCGGTTTGGCCGTGGAGGACTCGCGAGCCGCGCGGCGGGCCGCGCGGCTGATGGGCACGGCGGCGGCCAGCAGCTCGGCGCCGACGCCACTGGCTTTGAGGATGTGGCGGAGGTCACCGGCCAGGCCATCGCTGAGGTCAATCATCGAGTGGATGGGGAAGTGGCGGGCCAGCCAGCGCGCCTCGTCGAGGCGTGGCTCGAAGTCCAGGTGCTTTCCCGCGAGGGAACCGCCGAGGTCGCCGGAGACGAAGATGGCGTCGCCGGGTTTGGCCCCGGAGCGGAGGATGGTTTTGTTGCGGGGCGCCCAACCGAGGAGGGCAACGGAGAGCAGGAGTCCGGCGGGATTGGTGGTGGTCTCGCCGCCAACGATGGCGACGTGATGGCGCTGGGCCAGGGCTTTCAGGCCGGCGTAAATGCCGTCCACGCGCCCGACTTCGAACCGGCGGGGCAGCGCGGCGGTGACCAGGGCGGCGGTGGGCGTGCCGGCCATGGCCGCGATGTCACTCAGGCACCGGCCCAAGGCCTTGTGGCCGATGCGCTCCGGCGCGGTATCCGGGGTGAAGTGAATGCCTTCGACGACGGCGTCGGTCTTGAACAACAACACGCGGTCCAGCAACCCCGCCTCGAGCACCGCGCAGTCGTCACCAGGCCCGACGAGCACCTCCGGGTGAGCCGGCAGGGAAGCGGTCAAGCGCTGAATCAATTCGAACTCGTTCATCATGATGCCGGGGTCAGGACCCGCCCCGATGCAGGAGATAGAGCATAGTGAAATTGAACGCGTTAAACAATGCGTGCGCCGCGATTGGCGCCAGCAGGTTGCCCGTTCGCTCGTAGAGGCGGGCCAGCAGGAGGGCCAGCACCAGCAAGGGGAGGAAGGTGACGGTGTTGAGGTGGATGAGAGCGAACAGAAGGGAGGTGCCCCACCAGGCAAGCCGGGGATAGCCCCATTGGCGAATCCAAGTGAACAGGATGCCCCGAAACAGCAGCTCCTCGGCCGCCGGCGCCAGCAGAATGGTCACCACGCCCAGGACGGAGCGTGGCAGCCAGCCCGACGCCATCCGCAAGGTTTGCACCGCCTGCTGTTCCTCGGGCTGGCCCTTCCAGGGCATGAACCGCGTGAGGGCTTCCGAGGACAGCCATTGCAACGCCCAGCCGACGGGGAGAAACATGCACGCGAGCACAACCCCGGTCAACAACGCCACGCCCCACCGTTCGCGGAGGCCGAAACCGTCGTTCCAGCTCACTCCCTGCTCGCGCAGGAACCGGGCGACCAGCCAGAGGGCCGCGCCCTGAAAACTGAGGGCCGCGACGGCCATTTGGAGGGTGGAGGGCTCGACGCGGCCAATCAGCTTTTGGGCCCAGGCGCTGAGAAAAACTCCCGCGTAAAACAGAGCCGCAGTGCTGCCCAACCAAGTCATGAACCGCTCCACCGGCCAGGAGCGGCTCACCAGCATCAATGTGCCCACCAGGCAGAGGGCGGCCGCCCCCGCCACGATGGCGGCTTTGGAGCCCAGTTGCCCCGCCAGCGCGAGCGGCAGGGCTGCGGCCAGCAAGGTGCCGGCGTAGATGCACAGAAACACGCTCGCCAACAGGCGAGCGACCGCTTCGGTTCTCCACGATTTGGCCGGCAACATCCGGCCCAGCTTATGCCAGGCCCCTGCCGGTGACGATGAAAAACACGGGCCGGTCAGGGCTTGAGCGCGGCCTCGATGGCTTCGATGACTTTGGGAGCATCCGGCTCATCCTTTGAGCCGAACCGCGCGAGGATTTTGCCGTCACGCCCGATCAGGAATTTGCCGAAGTTCCAGGAGACGGGGCCGGGGAAAGGCGAGGCGCCGCCCGTGAGCGCGGCGTAGAGGGGGTGCTGTCCGGGGCCCGGCTTGACTCCGACCTTGTCGAAAAGCGGGAAGGTGACGTCGAACTTGCTGCTGCAAAATTCCTTGATTTCCTCGTTGCTGCCGGGTTCCTGGCCGCCGAAATCGTTGCTGGGGAAGCCGAGGATTACCAGGCCCCGGTCCTTGTATTTGCGGTAAACGGATTCGAGCGGCTGGTATTGGCGGGTGTAACCGCAACGGGAGGCCACATTAACGATCAGCAGCACCTTGCCCTGGTAAGCCTTGAGCGAAGCCGGCCGGCCGTCAATATCCTTGAGGGGAATCTCGTAGAGGGAGGGCGGAGCGGCTGCCTGGGTCCCGGCGGGCATCAGGAGTGTCGCGGATAGGGCAGCCACCGCCAACAGCGTAACATGCATCATAGGCTGGCAATATTGCGCGCAATTGCCCCTTGTCAAATGGGGACGATGCGGAGCCGGGGGCGGCCCGGCGCAGGCGCCGGAACCGGCCGGTGTCGGAACCGGTCATTTGATAAAACTAATAATGAGGATAAAATAGGGGTCTTATGAGACGGATGCTTCAGTGGCTGGCGATGCTGGTTGCCGCGGCGACCCTGACAACCTGGGTGGCCACCGGGGCCCATCGCGGGTGGACGAAAACCACCGTCGCGGTGAAAACCGTTGACGAGGTCACCGGCCTTGAAGCCGTCACCTACGAACCCCGTTTTGTGATGGGAATCGAATTGCTGGGGGGTGGGCTGGCGGGGGCGGCGCTGCTGGGCGGCGCGGCCCAATTATTTCGAAGAAAGACAAAGACAACAAAGAACCAGGAAAGAGACAACAACTGACATGAAACCACATATCAAAGCAAAGCTCGCAAGTCTGATCGCGGTGACCGGTTTGGCGGGGGCGGCATTCGCCGCGCCGCAAACCTTTGACTTCAAGGACCCCAAGGGGGTGAACAATGCGGTCTTCAAGCTGGATGCGCCATTGGAGGCGATCAACGGCAGCGCCAATGGGATTAGCGGCCAGGTGGTTTTCGACCCGGCCAAGCCGGAGGCGACGCGGGGGCGGATTGTGGTGGCGGCCGCCTCGCTGCATGTGCCCAACCCGATGATGAAGGAGCATTTGCACAGCGAGCAGTGGATGGACGTGGCCCGGTATCCGGAAATCAGTTTCGAGGCGAAAAGTCTCAAGGGCGTCCGGACGGATGGGAACTCGATTAGTGCCGATGCGGTGGGCACGTTTACGCTCCGCGGCGTGGCCCGCGAGATGACCATCCCGGTGCGCCTGACCTATCTGCCGGACAAACTCGGGGCGCGGAGCAATGGGCAGATGCAAGGGGATTTG
Source organism: Verrucomicrobiota bacterium (assembly GCA_029974925.1). Lineage (GTDB taxonomy): Bacteria > Verrucomicrobiota > Verrucomicrobiia > Limisphaerales > UBA8199 > JARKQH01. Next base: position 6,843 of record JARKQH010000309.1, on the reverse strand, counting down.
CTGGTGATCCGGGCCAATTTCTCGATCAAGCGCGCCGATTTCGGGATCAATCCCAAGGCGCCGGAAGACAAGGTGGCCGACACGATCGAGCTGACGTTGAGCATCGCCGGCGCGGCCCCGCGCTGAAGCCTGGGATCTTATTGCAGGCTTTCGCGAAGAAACGCGTAAGCCGCTTCGCGGACGTCCAGGGGGAAATCATGGCCGCAATCCGGGTGTTGAACGCGGAGGTGGCGGGGAACCCGGTAGAGCTCGAAGACGGGGGCGGCAGCGCGGACGATGCGGTCCACGCTGCGCCAGTTGAAGTTGTCGTCGCGCAAGGGGGCATTAATGAAGACGCGGCGGGGCGCGAGCGCGCCGATGAGTTCGTGGAAATCGAAGGGAATGCGATCCAGGCAATTTCGATACTCCAGCAGGCGGGGCATGTATCGTTCACTGGTCCAGCCGCGAATGTCGCCCTCCTTGTAGTCGAGGAAGGAGTCGAAGCCGCAACTGGAAACCACCGCAACGATCCGGGGCTCGAAAACCGCCGTATAGATGGCGTTGTGGCCGCCGAGGGAATGGCCCAGCGCACCGTAACGGCCCTTGCGAACAAAGGGGAGGGAATCCAGCAGGTCCAGACCCCGGCGATTGTCCCAGATCGCCTTCATGGTTCCGCTGTGATAACCGAGGGCGCGGAGGTCCGGCTGGTAGCCGGCCATGAGGGGGTAAGCCGGGGCCAGGACGACAAAGCCGCGCTCGGCCAGTTCGCGCGCATAGGCGCGGTAGTAAGCCCGCAACGGTTCGACCAGCACCCGGTGGCCGTATTGCATGTCCGTGGAGTGCAGCGCCAGAACGGCGGGCAGACGCTTTCTGGCGCCCGAGGGAGTCTTGGGGATGAGGAGGAAGGCGGGGACGCGGCATCCCGGTTCTGACGCGTAAGTAAGGCGTTGGAGAACAAAGCTGCCCTCGTCTTGCTCGGACTCGATCCTCACGTCCAGCGGGCACTGTTTTTCCCGGCCCGGCATGGGTCCCATGATGGTCTCCATGCCGCGGAGGATTTCGGCGCGGCGTCGGAGCCAGTCCTGCCGGCTCCTGACGCGGGTTTCGCGTCCCTGGCGGTCGTGGCAGCGCAGGAGGTTTTCGCGCGGCAGGCGGCCGGCCTCGGCCGGCGGCGCGGTGAGGGGCTGGGCGCCCTGGAGATGCAACCCCGCCAGGAGGAGGAGCAGGAGGATGAGAGGCTGGCGCGTCAAGGCTTGAGCACGCGGGCGCCTCCGCCCGGACGGGAGGAGTAGATGGGCGCATGATTGCCGGTCCGGGCCTCGTAGAGTTCCTCGAATTTCCGCGTGAGGCGTCTTTGCGCGTCGGTGTGGATGAGGCAGACGGCGCAGCCCCCGAAGCCGCCGCCGGTCATGCGGCAGCCGATGACGCCCTGGTCGGGCCCGAGAGACCGGGCAATTTCCACCAGCGCGTCGAGCTCGGCGCAACTGACCTGGTAATCCTCGCGGAGGGAGTGATGGCTGGCGTACATCAAGCGGCCGACTTCCGGCCAATCGGAGGCTTGAATCGCGCGGGCAAAATCCAGTGTGCGCTGGTTCTCGGTAATCACGTGGCGCGCCCGGCGGAAGACGACCGGATCGAGGCGGGGGCGGGCCTTTTCCAGATCTGCCAGGGTGGCATCGCGCAGAGCAGGCACCTGCAGGATGCGGGCGGCGGTCTCGCATTCGGTGCGGCGTTTGGCGTATTCCCCCTCGGCCAGCTTGTGGCGCACGTTGGTATTAATGATCAGCACGGTGACGCCGGGATCGGACATGGGGACCAGTTGGGGGGTGCGGGAGCGGCAGTCCAGGAGCAGGGCATGGTCCTTCTGGGCCAGGACGGAGGTAAACTGGTCCATGATGCCGCAGGGAACGCCGGCGTAATCGTGCTCGGCTTTCTGGCAGAGGAGCGCCTTTTCGACGGGAGGCAGCGCGGGGCCATGCATGACTTCGAGAAGCGTGGCGGTGGCCACTTCGAGGGCGGCGCTGCTGGCCAGGCCTCCGCCGTAGGGAATTTCGGAGTCAATCACGGCGTTGAACCCGCCGATTTTCCTGCCGAGGGCCTGGAAGCCGGCGATGACTCCGCGGAGGTAGTTTGACCAGCCGGGCGTGCCGCGGGGGATGGGGGGCCGGACGCTGAACGACGCGGTTTCGCCGGTCGTATCGCTGTGGGCGATGACCTGGCGCAAGCTGTTGCGGTCCGCGGCGATCACGGTGTAGCGGTCAATCGCCATCGGCAGGACGAACCCGTCGTTGTAGTCGGTGTGCTCGCCGATGAGATTGACGCGGCCCGGCGCGGCGACGATCCACCGCGGCGCCTCGCCGAACCCTTTGGCAAACAACTCGGCGCTGCGTTCCGCCAACACTTCCAGCGACATAACTCGTTGCCTCCAGAATAAGCCCGGCGGGGGTGAATCGCCAACTTTTTTGCTTTATTTCGCGGTGAGGACGACGTAGTTGCGTTTGCCTTTGCGCAGGAGGAGGTGTTTGCCAAAGAGCAGGTCGCCGGCCGTCACGGCGCGTTGGAAGCTGGTTTCGCGGACGTTGTTGAGGTACACACCGCCGCCTTCGATGTCCTTGCGCGCCTGGCCTTTTGAGGCGGACAGGCCGCTGTGCACCAGCAGTTCGACCAGCGGCCGGCCCGCGCCGTCCAGTTGCGCTTTCTCCAAGTCCCGCGTGGGCACTTCGCCGACGATTTCGCTGAACGTGGCCTCGGTCACGCCCGCCAGGTCGCCGCCAAAGAGAATTTCGCTGGCGCGCATGGCTTCGGCGGTCGCGGACGGGCCGTGGATGAGCTCGGTGGTGGCGCGGGCGAGCGCCTTGTGCGCCACGCGCGCGCCGGGGTTGGCGGTGTGCTGCGCTTCGAGCTCGGCGATTTGCTCGCGGCTCAGGAAGGTGAAGTACTTGAGGTAGCGGATGACGTCCCGGTCATCCGTGCGGATCCAGAACTGGTAAAAGCGATACACACTGGTTTTGGCGGGATCGAGGTACACCGCGCCGCCGAGGCTTTTGCCGAACTTGGTGCCGTCGGCGTTGGTGATGAGCGGCAGCGTGAGGCCGAACACGGTGCGGCCGAGTTTTTTTCGGGTGAGGTCAATGCCGGCGGTGATGTTGCCCCATTGATCGCTGCCGCCGATCTGGAGTTCGCAGTTGAAATCGCGGCACAGCACATAGAAATCGAAGGCCTGCAGCAGCATGTAGCTGAATTCGGTGTAGCTGAGGCCCGTTTCCCGATCCTCCATCCGGGCGCGCACGCTTTCCTTGGCGACCATCTGGTTGACCGAGAAGTGTTTGCCCACGTCACGGAGGAAATCCAGGTAGCTGACCGGGGCGGTCCAGGTGGCGTTATCGAGCAAGCGGGCCGGGTTGGAGGCGCAATCGAAATCCAGCAGTCGTTTGAGCTGTTCCTTGACGCGGGAGATATTGTGCGCGAGCACCTCGGGGGTGAGCAACTGGCGTTCCTGGGTTCGGCCGCTGGGGTCGCCGATGGAGCCGGTGGCGCCGCCCGCCAGGGCGAGGGGATGATGCCCCAGCAGTTGGAATCGCCGCAGCGCCAGCAGGGGCACCAGGTTGCCCACATGCAGGCTGTCCGCAGTCGGATCGAAACCACAATAGAGCGTCACCGGCCCGGCGAGAATCCGGCGCGCCAAGCCCTCGGGGTCGGTGTTGTCGGCAATCAACCCACGCCACTGCAGTTCTTCCAGAATATTCATCCGCCGCAGCTTAGCGGATGGCGGGGCAAAATCCAACGGTCAATCCAACGTTCATGCGTGAGCGGGCGAGGCGAGCCGGCGAAGGGGCGGTTCGAAGCGGCTTGAAAAGGGGGAGCGGGTTCGGCCACGCTTCGAGGATGATATGGTTGTCGGCTGCCGTCTCCCGTGTCCGGGTTGCAACAGGAATCGGTCTGGCGTGTCTGCCGGGGCTGGTTTTGCCGTCCCCGGCTCGTGCTGCGGCGCCCGCGGCAGCGGAGGGCCAGCCGGTGCTGGCTTACGACACGTCGCGCGGCGGGGGGGCGTACGGACCCAGCATGGCGGTGGACCCTTGCTTTGCCTATTACCGGCGGGTGCCGTTGGCGGAGGTGGCGCGGCGCATCCGCCAGCAGGGCTTCACCTGTGTTCACCTGGTGGATTATGGCGCGGAGGGCTCACGGCCCGAAGAACTGAAACGATTCGCGGAGGCCTTTCGGGCCGAGGGGCTCTCGCCAGTATTGTGCCTTTACCCCGGCACCCACAGCCGCCTTTACCGTCAACACCCCGAATGGCGCCAGCGCATGCTTACCGGCATTGACGGCCGGTGCGATTGGCGCACGTGGCTCTGTCCGAACCGGCCGGAGTTTGTCGCCGCCTACTGCGACCACGTGCGAGAGCAGATGAGCACGGGGGGTTTTGACGGGGTGCAACTGGCGGAAATCTGGTTTGAGAACTGGGGCGGGCCGCTGCGGAGTGGCAAGCCCAATCCCCATTACGCGTGCGTTTGCAGCGCGTGCGTGGCCCGCTTCAAGAACAAGGCGGGGAGGGAGGTGGACGTCCGGGGAATGCTGACGGAGCCTGAAAGCCGCTGGTATTTCAAGAAGCCTGAAAACGCCGCGCTCTACGGCCAGTGGGTCGAGATGCGCGTGGAGACCATCCAGGACTTTGGCCGGGCGATTATCAACACGGTCCGGGCCGTTCAGCCGAAGGCCTGCATCAAGGTCATGTACATGGCAGATGCGCGGGTCGAACTGGACGGCGGACGCGAGTATCTCGGCAACGACCTGGACCGGATGGTGACGGAGTGGCAACCCAACGTGCTGACGTTCGAGGATGCCTGGCAGGACTGGCTTCAGGGAGGCCTCGGGGCGGGATTTGTGGCGGAGTATGCGCGGGCGTACAAAACGCGGGTGGAGAAATTGCGGCCGGGCCTTTTTATCATGAGTCACGCGGACATCGGGTCGCGGCCGGAATCCAAGCGGAGCGTGGAGTGGATTCGCCAGTTCGCGGTGGAAACAGTGCGGGCGGGATTTGGCGCGCCGGCGTTCTACGAGTGGCACGTCAGCCGGCTGGCGGAGCCGGACCCGGCCCCGCCCCCGCCCTCGCACCGCGAATGAAGAGGGGCCGGGGCACGGGGTCAACCCGCGCGCCGGCCCGGAGGCGGAACGAATTGCCGGAAGGCGGCGCGCTACAGCGCCGCGGCGACGAGGTCGCCCACCTGGGAGGTGGAGTAACCCATTTTGCCGGCGGCCAGACTCTTGATCTTTTCGCGGACGGTCTTGATGACGGCCGTTTCGATGGCGCGCGCCGCGGCGGCCTCGCCCAGGAAATCGAGCATCATCTGGCCGGCGCAGATTGCGGCCAGGGGGTTGATGACCCCCTGCCCCGTATATTTGGGGGCGCTGCCGCCAATCGGCTCAAACATGCTGGTGCCGGCCGGGTTGATGTTGCCGCCGGCGGCGATGCCCATGCCGCCCTGCACCATCGCGCCGAGATCGGTGATGATGTCGCCAAACATGTTGTCCGTGACAATCACGTCGAACCATTCCGGGTTTTTCACAAACCACATGGTCGTGGCATCCACATGCGCGTAGTCGCGTTTGATATCCGGGAAATCCTTCTGGCCGATTTCGTGGAACGCGCGCTCCCACAAATCGAAGGCGTAGGTCAGGACGTTGGTCTTGCCACAGAGCGTCAGCTTCTTTTCCCGGGCGCGTTTGCGGGTGAACTCGAAGGCGTAGCGGAGGCAGCGCTCGACCCCGCGCCGGGTGTTGACGCTTTCCTGGACGGCCACTTCGTGGGGGGTGCCCTTGAAGACGAAGCCGCCCGCGCCGGTGTAAAGTCCCTCGTTGTTTTCGCGGACCACGACGAAATCAATGTGCTCCGGTTTCTTGTCCTTGAGGGGGCAGAACCGCTCGTCGTAGAGCTTCACCGGCCGGAGGTTGATGTATTGTTCCAACTCGAAGCGCGTGCGCAGCAAAATGCCTTTTTCCAGAATGCCCGGTTTGACGTCGGGATGGCCGATGGCGCCCAGGAGAATGGCGGGGAACTTCCGCAACTCCGCCAGCACGCTGTCGGGCAGCACCTCGCCGGTTTTGAGGTAACGGTCGCCGCCGATGTCGTAATGGGTGTAATTGAGCTTGAGCCCGAATTTTGCGCTCGCGGCATCGAGCACCTTGATCGCTTCGCGGACGACTTCCGGCCCCGTGCCGTCGCCGCCAATCACTGCAATGTTGTAGCTTTTCATGAACAATCGTTTTCTCTGCGCCTGCGCTTCTCGGCAGGGAGCCGGGATGCTACGTCATCCGCGGCAGGAGGCAACTCCGGATTTGGCCAAAAAGGGTCAAAGGGAGCGGCTTCATCCCCCCCGCCCGCCGGGGTCCGGCCCCGGGCTCCGGTCAAGGGCATCCGCGGCCGGTGGGGCGGCGCGTCGTGCTGTCCCCTGCCCCGGGCCAGGAGGGGCCCGACGCCTGGGCCTGAGAAACCGTCATCGAGGCGCCCGCCAATGCGCGCGCTTTGGGAGGCGCGGGACATCGGGGAGAACTTGGGCGGGGCATTGCTTCCCCGGGGACTCCCCGGGCGGATTTTGCGCCAAATCCCGGGTGTTGGCGGTCCCGTGACCATGCTACCGTCTTGTCGAGATGAGCACGGTAAGATTCTTGCGGAATGGAGCCGGGGTTGAGATCGAAAAGACCGCCCCAGTCTTGAGACTGATGCAATCCGTCAACCGGGAGGCGGTCGAGGCCGTCAGGAGCGAACTGGTCAAGGCGGGAATCGGCGTCGAGTGCCGCAACAATCCGGTGGCGGACAGCCTTGGAATCCCGGCCTTGGAGCTTTGGTTGCAGGATGAGCGCGACTTT
>JARKQH010000275.1 GCA_029974925.1 Verrucomicrobiota bacterium | reverse complement strand
CGAAAAGCGGGACGATGGACCGGGGGAACATGACCACCTCGCGCAGGCTCATCACGGGCAGGCGCACGAGGCCCGCCCGGCGAGGCTGGTCATCGGAGAAAAAGCTCGTCATTGAAGCCTCCTGGCTTTGGATGTCGGCGCCATGCAAGAAGGCGCCACAAGGCGTGCGTCATGACTTGGGAAAGTAAGACAGAGGGCGGATTTGTCAAATGTTGATAATATGAAACAATTTTAATCTCTTGAAGCACCGGTGGCTTCCGGCTTGGCCTGCCTGCGGTGCGATGCGGGTGTCGCCCGGATGAGGATGATCGTCCGCGCCACCGTCTTTCCGCAAGACGATGACGCTCATGCCAACTCACAAGAAACCATTGAATAATTCCTACGCCAGGGGTACACTAAAAATGACCTTGTTGGTACGATAAGGAGTGTCCATGCCGTCATATTTTCGGCTGCTCCTGGCAGCTGCGGCCATATCCCTTCTGGCCTTCCCGATCTCCTCCTGTTCGCCGGACAAGCAGGCCTCGGTCTGTCCTGACAAGCTGGGCTGCGTGCGGATTCCCGCCGGGCAGCCACTGCGCGTTGGTGTCATCCAGTCGCTCACGGGCAAGGTGGCGGCCATAGGCAACGACCAGGTGCGCGGCTTCGAACTGGCGCTGGCCAGGCGCGGCGGCGCGCTGCTCGGCCGCGAGGTGCAGCTGGTGATCGAGGACACGGGCTGCCGCCCAGAGGGCGGGGCCAACGCGGCGCTGAAGATCGTTTCCGACCCATCCGTGGTGGCCATCTTCGGCACCACCTGCTCGGCCGACGCCGCCACCGCCGCACAGGTGATGACCGAGGCCGGGCTCTCCATGATCTCCGGCAACAACAGCGCCCCCTTCCTCACCGCCATCGGCGGCAAGAAGGCCCCCACGTGGCAGGCGGGCTACTTCCGCACCGCTCCCAACGAGGAGTACTCCGGTCCGGCCGCGGCGCGCTACGCCTTCGAGAAGCTCGGGCTGCGCCAGGCCGTCACCATCAACGACGGCGACATCTACACGCGCGGCCTCACCGACGGCTTCAGCAACGAGTTCGAGCGCCTGGGCGGCAAGGTGACGCTCTCGGCCACCGTGAACAAGGGTGACGAGGACATGGCCCCCGTGCTGGAGGCCGTGGCCGCGGCCAAGCCGCAGATCGTCTTCTTCCCGCTCTTCCAGCCCGAGGGCAACCGGGTGCTGGAGAAGGCCCGCAAAACTCCCGGCTTCGAGGACGTGGCCTTCATGAGCGACGGGGCGCTGATCGACCAGTCCTTCATCGACTCCGTGCGGGACGCTGCCGTGGGGATGTATTTCGTGGGGCCGACCCCCGCGCCCCAGGGGCCGGAGCTCTCCCAGTTGGTGACGGAGTACGTGGCCAGGTTCGGCGTGCAGCCG
>JARKQH010000289.1 GCA_029974925.1 Verrucomicrobiota bacterium | reverse complement strand
CCTTCTACCAGGTGCTCCAACCCTTCCCCCTGCACCGGAGTTTCCGGGACCATCTCCTTGCCGACTACGACAGGATCCTGATACTGGAAGAGACCAGCGGCGTCATCGAAATGCAGCTCGCCGACCGGAACCGTACCCGGGGCAAGCTGACCGGCTTTGTCCCGGAAGCGGGCGAACTCCTCCCGGAGACGGTGGAGCGGTTGATCCGGGAATTCGCCGGACTGGCGGGCGAGACACCATCACCCGTTGAGACATCCGGCGGTCGGCGGCCGACCCTCTGCCCCGGCTGCCCCCACCGCGCCAGCTTCTATGCCGTCAGGAAAGCCGCGCCCCGCGGCATCTATCCCAGCGACATCGGCTGCTACACCCTGGGGCTCAACCTGGGCGCGGTCGACACGGTGCTCTGCATGGGGGCAGCGGTCAGCCAGGCGGCAGGCTTCTACCATGCCCACCGGCTGGCGGGCAAGGAGACGGATATCATTGCCACCATCGGCGACTCCACATTCTTTCATGCCGGGGTACCGCCGCTCATTGACGCCGTGGCGCAGAACGCCCGCTTCGTTCTGGTGATCCTCGACAATTCCACCACGGCCATGACCGGCAACCAGCCGACCCCGGCTCTGGGCGTGGGCGCGGGTGATGCCCCCACCACGGCAGTCGACCTGGCCGCGCTTGTAACCGCATGCGGCGTGGGTTTCTGCCGTACCGGGGACCCGGCCGACCTTCCCGCGTTCATCGACCTTCTGAAGGAGGCGCTTGCTTTCAGCAGGAGCACCGGGACCGCGGTTGTCATCGCACGCCATCCCTGTCTTCTCGACCGGCGGCAAAAAATACCGCCTCCCAAAAAGAAAGTCACGGTCACCATGGAATGCAACGGATGCCGGGCCTGCGTCACGACCTTCGAATGCCCGGCCCTGATCTTTGACGAGGAAACGGCCCGCGTTTCCATTGACCGGCTCGTCTGCGCGGACTGCGGCGTCTGCGTCCACGTCTGTCCCAGGAACGCCAGCAGCGAGATGACGGACGAGGAGGGAAGGTCAGGAGATCCGGCGAGCGGGTGGAGAGGC
>JARKQH010000209.1 GCA_029974925.1 Verrucomicrobiota bacterium | reverse complement strand
CTCTGGAACCCAAACTGATCTTGGTTCCGGCCCGCCGGTTAATCCCGACCTGTCGGGACTCTACCATTGAGCTACTCTGGAACCCAAACTGATCTTGGTTCCGGCCCGCCGGTTAATCCCGACCTGTCGGGACTCTACCATTGAGCTACTCCGGACCCCATTTAATGCCCTCACCCGATCGGTTTGACCCTATCCCTTCGATATCTGACCAGGAATGCGGTCCGGAATCCAAATCTGTTTCCAAATTCGAGGCGCAATTTACAGACCCGGGGCCAACTCGTCAAACCGATTTTGAACAGAATTGCGCTGCCAGCGTTTGCCCGGACCTGATGGTGTCATTTTGCCCTGAGGCAATGCGCCCAGGAATCTTTTTGCGCTTGCGAACGCGGGAGGCAGGACTTGCGGCGCCGTTGCGTCCCAAATCAACCCCACAGGACCTGGGCAAGGCGGTCGGAAGACATGCGGAAACCTCATCGCTGGCAGTTGGGGCAGTAAAAGGTGCTGCGCAAGGCCTGAACCACTCGCTGAATCGGCGAACGGCAGCGGAGGCAAGGCTGGCCGGCGCGGTCATATACGCGCAAACGCTCCTTGTAGGAACCCGCCCTGGCTCCGGCTCCGCCGAAATAAAACAAGCGGTCAGCGTTCCGTTCCCCGGCAAAATCCAGCGGGATGGTGCTGCCCCGCTCGGTGGCTTCGGCCAGGACCTGCCGGATGGCTTTCCACAAGCGGCGCGCTTCGAGGTCAGTCAGGCAACGGGCCGGTTTTCGAGGGTTGATGCGGGCGCGGAACAAGGCCTCACTGGCGTAAATGTTCCCCACCCCGGCAACCAATCGCTGGTCCATGATTTTCACTTTGACGGCCTGTCTGGAGCGGCTCAGCGCCGCCCGAAACTGATGCGGACAAAAGTCATCGGCCAGCGGTTCGGGACCGAGTGCTTTCAAGGGCTTCGTGTCCAAGGTGAGCCTGCCGAAATAGCGGGTATCCTCGAAAATGAAGTTCAGGCGCCCCAGTCCCAGCATGACAGCCGTGTGCCGTGGCCGCGGCTTGTCGGGCTCGGCCAGGTACATCCGCCCCGTCATGCCGAGGTGGCCGAGCATTTGGAACGGCCTGCCATTTCGCGCCCGGCGCAGACTGAACAGGAGGTACTTGCCGCGGCGGCTCAAGCCGACGAACTGGCTGCCCCCCAGCCAGCGTTTGAAAGTGCTTTCAGAGATGCCGGCCAGAACCTTGTTCCGGCAGACCACCACCTTCTGGATCACCTTTCCACGCAGCCGGCACCGCAGATGCCGGGCAAGGACCTCTACTTCCGGGAGTTCGGGCACAGATAGCGTTTATGGAATCCACTGCCCCCCGAGGGCGGGCCCGGGCGGAACCAAGCCGAACCCCCGCTCAAAGGAAACCACCGGAGGAGGGCCTACTTGATTCGTTTAAGGATGACCAGCCACGCAGTGGCGTTGGGGGCATTACCGCCCAAAACCAGGATTTCACCGCTGGGGAGCGGCTGGGTGCGTTTGACCACCTTCTCGCCTTTGCCAAAAAGGGCGACTTCGACATTGGAATTCCCGAGATTCTTGACCTCAATGTCGCACTTGTCGCTCATTTCGATGCGTTTGCCCTCATTGGTGGCCAGAGCGAATTGCCTGCGGTTCACTTCGAAGTAATGCGACCACTTGAGGGGGAGTTCCTTGAGCCGCTCGAGGATTTCCGGCGTGACGGGTTTGTGGCGGGGGTCGGGGGACTTGCTGTCATTGGTTCCCCAAATCAACTGGGCTTCGAACTTGGAAGCGGCGGGTTGCGCGAGAACTCGGGCCGGCCCAAACAGCAAAGCGATGATGGCCAGCCACGCCAGGCAGGTTGCCGAAATCACGTATCGTCTCATGGACTAGTCCATTGTACCGATTGGGTCCTCACCCGCAACTTCGTTCTCGGCCGGGTAAGTGAGCCAGACCAAGGTCGCGCGCGCCGAAAAATCGCGGTAAGTGAAGGTCCCCGCATCCGCCAGGGCGGTTTCGGCTTCGCCCGGGGTGCCGCGCTGGCGCAGCCCGAGTTCCTGCATGACCACCAACCCGGCAATGGCGAGCACGGCGGCGGCGGCCGCGGGAATGAGCAACCCGCGCAGGCGCTTGAACCAGGGAATGGCGGGGCGAACCGGCGCCTCGACCGGCTCCAGCCGTTCGATCTCCCGGCGGATTTTTGACCAGTAGAAGTCTTCCGATTCGGGAACTCGGAAGCCGGCTTCAAACCCGGCCAAAGCCTGGCGGGTATTGCGCAACTCGGTTAACAGCGCCACCGCTTCCCGGTCGCGCGCCAGCCAGTTGGCCACTTCGCGCGCTTCCGCCTCGGGGAGCTCTCCGTCGAGGTAAGCCTGGAGCTTGAGCTGTTGGTTGTACTCCATCATTACTTGTCTTGTTTTTTCAAATCCGCCAGCAACGCCGCCAGTTTGCGGCGCGCATAAAAGAGCCGGGACATCACCGTCCCAATCGAGCAGTTCATCGTTTTGGCGATCTGCTTGTATTCCATCTCTTCAAATTCGTGCAGCACCAACACCGTGCGGTGCTCGTACGACAGTTGGCTCAGGGCACGGTCAATCCGCTGCCGCAGTTCGCTCCGTTCCAACCCCGCGGTGGGGTTGACGGTGACGATTGGCATCTGCCGTTCGACCCCGCCGGATTCCTCATTGATTTCCTCAATGGACTCGGTCCGTTGGCGCTTTTGCTTGCGCAGCGCGTCGAGGCACAGGTTGATGACAATCCGCGTCATCCAGGTGCCGAAGCTGGACTCGCCCTGGAACTGCTTGAGCCGCTGCCAGCCTTTCACCCAGGCTTCCTGAGAAAGATCAATCGCTTCTTCCTCATTCCTCATCATGGTGTAGGCCCGGGCGTAGATTTTGTCCCGATGCCTGACCACCAGTTCCTCAAAGGCCGTCATGTCGCCCCGCTGGGCCGCTCGCACCAGCGCGGCATCATCGGCTGAGGAATGATTCTTATCAGTCATCGGTTGGACGTGTCCGGCGGACCGCCTATTCAACCCCGGGTCAGAGTTTGCCCTTGGTGGAAGGGAGCTTTCCCGCGATGCGGGGGTCGCGCTGGCAGGCGAAATCCACCGCTTTGGCAAACGCCTTGAACAGGGCTTCCACGATGTGGTGCGGTTCCTCCCCGTAGAGCAGCTCCAGATGAAGGTTGCACCGAGCCTCGTTGGCGAAGCCCTGAAAGAACTCCCGGGCGAGCCCGAATCGAAAGGCACTGGACATGTCCTGCTGCTTTTCCGGACGAGTCAAGCGTTTGTAGGCGAGGTTGTTGAGGCCGCGCCAGACCAGGTAGGGCCGGCCGCTGAAATCCACCACACATCGCGCCAGACATTCATCCATGGGGACATACGACTCCCCGAACAGCGGGTTGCGCGGATCGAATCCCGTCCCATAGCGCCGGATACCGCGCTTATCCCCCAACGCGGCCAGAAAAGCCTGGCCCAATGCGATGCCACAGTCCTCCACCGTATGGTGGGCATCCACCTCCAAATCCCCATCGCAACGCAATCGCAAGTCCAGGACTCCGTGCTTCGCCACCAACGTCAGCATGTGGTCGAAAAAGGGGATGCCCGTGTGGACGGCGGCCTTGCCGGAACCGTCCAGGTCCAGGAAAAGCCGGATTCGCGTTTCTTTCGTCACCCGCGTTATTTTGGCCTGCCGTTTCATCGGTTGCGGTCCAGTAAAGCAAAGCCGCCACTAAAAACAAATCCAAAGCAAAACCCGGCTGGCCTGGCGCCCGGCTCCCTGCCAGACTTTGTGGCATGCGGGCCCCTTGCTCGAAGGCTCGGTGGCATCCGTGACGGGTGGGTCACAAGTCGCCGGGGGAGGCCCTCCCAGTGATGAAGCCGGGGACTGGCTGGTCTTGGGGCGGAGATGAAGTCGGCCAGGGAGGCAGGAAGCCCTGTGGCCGGCGAGGGAAGCCGGGCGGTGAGGGCGCGTGGCAGACTTTGGATTTGTCCTGACAAGCTCCGAAAATTCAGGTTGCATGGTGAGGCAATGCGCTGCTGGTCTTCCGCAACACTCGTCGCTCTCATGCTGGCGCCGAGCTCCCCGCTCGTGGCGGCCGCTTACGAGGTCGCGCAACACCATCCGCAAGCCAGCGACGACGGGCCCGGCTCGGCAGAAACGCCCTGGAGAACGATTTCCCGGGCGGCCAGGACTGCTTTGGCGGGCGACGTGGTCATCATCCACAGCGGCGTGTACCGCGAGCGGGTGGTCGTGAAGGCCAGCGGCACCGCCGGAGCGCCAATTCGTTTTGAGGCCGCCGCCGGCGAGCACGTGGTCCTCACCGGGGCAGACCGTCTGACGAACTGGCGTCAAGCCGATCCGCAACAGCCGGTGTACGCCGCGGCGTGGCCCCATCGGTTCATCGGCTGGAACCCGCAGATGACCCACCCGGCGGATGAGTATCACCGGGTCATCGGCCGCTGCGAACAGGTCGTGGTTGACGGCTACCTTCTCCGCCAGGTTATTGATCGTTCCCACCTTGCTCCCGGGTCCTTTTTCGTGGATGTCACCAACAAGATTCTGCTGGTTTGGGATGGCGGGAATCGGGACCTCAACAAGGTTCATGTCGAGGCTTCGGCGCGCCAGGAGGTTCTGCGGGTGGAAGGCGCCTACGTTCACGTCCGGGGTTTGCGCTTTCGTCATGCAGCCAACATGGCCCAGCACGGAGCGGTGGTTCTCGCGGGACATCACGGCACCCTCGAGGACTGCGTGATCGAATCCATGAACGCGTGCGGGGCGTCCTTCCTCGGCGAAGACGCAAGCATTCGGCGTTGTGTGTTCCGGGACAACGGGCAATTGGGCTTCGGAGCCAGCCGCGCCCATCGTCTGCTGATTACGGAATCCGTTGTTGAAAACAACAATATCAAAGGATTCGACCGCGGCTGGGAGGCGGGCGGCAACAAACTCGTGTTGTGCCGCGACGCGGTGCTGGAGCGAAGCCGGTTCCTGCGCAACCGCGGGAGCGGCATCTGGTTCGACATCGGCAACACCAACGCCACCGTGCGCCACTGCCTGATTGCGGACAATGAGGATGCGGGACTCTTTTATGAAATCTCTTTTCGCCTGCATGCCCATGACAACGTCCTGGTGGGAAACGGCTTTGCCCAAACGGCAGGCGCCTGGGGCGCGCAGGCAGGCATTTCAATTTCCAGCAGTCCAGGATGCGTTATCGAACGAAACCTGATCTTCGGCAATCGCGAGGGCTTCAATTTTCGGGAACAGCTTCGCACCACCCCAACCCTTGAGGACCCGGTGGAGCGCCCGGTATGGAACCACGACGAAGTAATCCGCCATAACCTCATTGTGCGCAATCGTGACGCCCAGGTGTGGGGTTGGTTTGATGTGAAGGACGACCGCCACTGGCCTGCCGATGGGCGGGCAAGCGTCCCGCCGGCTGCCACCATTGCCGAGGCTATTCACGGGGCGGCCGGCCAGCCAAAAGGGCTGACGCTGGAACAACTCCGACTTCACTTCGAAGCCAACGTTTATTTCGCCGCCCCCGGCCAGGGATGGTTCAAATGGGGCCCGAGCTGGAGTCGTCACAAAAGCTATGCCGACCTGGGGACATTTCAGGCGGACCTGCGAATTGACACGAAGAGCCGGGCGCTCGAGCCGGCTTTTGCGGACGTCGGCGGGGCAGACTACCGGGTGGACGCGGAGACCCTGGCCCTGCTGGCAGATTGCTACCCCAGAGGCCCGGTGCCGGGCGTCCTGCTCGGCCTCAAACCCTAGCTCTCGCTCACGGCTTCAGCCAGGTGACGGCATTGACGTCGAAAAGGAGCGAAAGCCCCGCCAACAGGATCACGACGTAGGCAACTTTCAGGAAGAGAGCCTCGGACATCTGTCGGTTCAGCCAAACCCCAAGCCACACCCCGACCGGGATCAAAGGCAGGAAGAAAAGCCCCGTCCGCACCGTGTCCCAGGTGATGATCCCGTTGCCGACAAAGAAGGGCAGCTTGATCCAGTTAATCCACGTAAACAGAAGCACATTCGTGCCCACAAAAACCTCTTTGGGCAGCCGCTGCGCCACCAGGAACATGGCCACCACCGGCCCGGCGCCATGGGCGAAGGAGGAGGTCACGCCGGCCGCAATGCCGAAGGGCAGGCCGATCGCCTTCGAGGGCTGGAAGCGGCCCTCCCAGGCAAAAATGCGGTCGCGGAGGAATTGGAAGGCGACAAAGAGCACGGCAATGAGGCCGATGCAGAAATTGAGCTGCCGGGGCGTGAACCGCCCAATGAGCAGGACCCCAATGCACACGCCCACCACGACGCCGGGCAGCAACCACGCCAGGTTTCGTTTGTCCCACTTTCCCCAGTAATGGTACATCGAAAAGAGGTCGCCGGCGCAGAGCAAGGGAAGCAGCACGCCCAAGGCAAAGGAAGGCTCCCGGCCTTGCGCGCCGAAGGCCACCACGCACAAGGGGGTGGTCAGCATGCCCAAGGCTCCGCCAAAGCCGGCCTTGGCCAGGCCGATGAACAGCACGCCGAGGGCGGCGATCAGCACCGTCGCCAAATCCCACTCGCCAGGCATCACCTACACTTCCTTGACGATCCCCCAATACACGTCCAACCGTTTCTCCAAATACAGTTTAATGGCCCGCAGCAAGGTTGTGGCCTCCAGTTTCTGGCCCGCCGCGACAATCTCCTTGAGCGTCATTTCGGGCCGGACCCGGAAGCAATCCTGCGCGATGATGGGCCCCTCATCCAGGTGCATGGTCACAAAATGAGCCGAGACGCCAATGATCTTGACGCCGCGCTCGTAAGCCTGCCGGTAGGCTTGGGGTCCCGGGAAACTGGGAAGCAACGAGGGATGGATGTTGATAATCTTGTTCTTGTAACGCCAGACGAAGTTTGGGGATAGAATCTTCATGAACCGCGCCAGCACCACGAAATCTATTTCATACTCCTCCAGCAACCGCAGCACGTTCTCCTCCGCCCGCGCCCGGTCGTCCCACGGCACAAAGCTGAAGGAGAGGCCGGCGCGCCTGGCCAGCGGTTCGAGGTCCCGGCGGTTGGAAACCACCAGGGCCGCCTCGGCCTTGGAAAGCGACCGGGCCTTGACGGCCTCGATGATTTTTTGGAGGCAATGCGGTTCTTTGGTGACCATCACGGCCATGCGCTGCCGCCGTCGCGGCTCGGTGAACCGGACCTTGATTTCCATATCGAGGCTGCGCGCCAGCTCGTCCAAGCCTGTCTCGACCCGGGCACGGTCCAATTGCCCATCAGGCCAGGAAACCTGGAGCGTCATGCTGAACTGACCCCGGGTCACCTGCTCTTCCAGCGCCTCGATATTGGCTTTTTGCTCAAAGAGGAAGCTGGTAATCCGAGCCACCACGCCGGTTTTGTCCCGGCCAATTACTGTAATTGTCGCAAACTTGTTCATGTGCTCTTCCGGCCCCAAAGGGGGGGAGGGGCTGGAGCTTACGGCCTCGGGTGCCGGTTGTTGAGCTTTTTTTGCCAACTTCGCAGCCAAGCCGGGCTGGGCGGTGTGGACTGCAAAGGCAGGGGCGCCGCCTGCCAGGGCTGCAAAACCGCCGGCGCCGTCTGCCCACCAACCGCCCCTCCCCTGCCCTCCGGATGAAATGATTGTGTCAGTTATTCTGTAACAAACTCCCTGGTTGTTACGTCTATATAATAGAGCACCCCGGCTGGCCTCTGGCGCCGGGGCATGATGACCTGAACGTTATGGCAAGCTTGTGTTTGTTGGATGAAGACGGCGGGACAGCCGGCCGGTGGGAGATTTCCAATGAACCGCTGGCAGTGGGCCGCGGCGAAGGCGCCGACATCGTGGTGGCCGATGATTCGCTCTCCCGCCGTCATTTTGTAGTGATGCGGGAGGGCGGACGCTGCGTCATCAAGGACCTGAACTCTGCCAACGGGACGTTCGTGGATGGGCAACCGGTGCGGGCGGCGGCGTTGCGTCACAGCGACTGCATCCGGGCCGGGAGAACCCTCTTTGTGTTCACCGAGCAGGATTCTGGTGGGGGCACCCGGCCAGCCGCTACAACCCCGTAGGGTGATCAAGGAAGACCCACGGAATCCGGTAGCGTCGCGACAGGTGTGCCGCGAGCGCCTTTACACCAAAGGTTTCGGTCGCGTAATGGCCGCCGTACAGCACATTGATTCCCAGCTCCTCAGCCAGCGCGTAGGTCCAGTGAGGCCCCTCCCCGCTAATAAACGTATCCACCCCTTCGCTTGCCGCCTGCTTCAACTCCGCCCCCGCGCCACCGGTGACCACGCCGATTTTCCGGCAGAGGTCCGGCCCGGCAGGGATTACCAGGGGTTTGCTTCCCACCGCGCGCTCAAGCCGCGTCGCCAGTTCCTCCCTTGAAACCACCGTTCGCCCCTGGAACCCGATCGGCTGGCCGTGGCTGACAAAAAACGGTTTCCGGCGCTGGAGACCCAGCATTTCGCAAAGCCGCGCATTATTGCCTAATTTGGGGTGCAGGTCCAACGGCAGGTGAGCGCTGTAAACCGCCAGGTCATGGTCCAGGAGAAGCCGCAACAACTCGTAGCGCTTGCCGGTCCAGGGATGGGCCGCCCCCCAGAACAAACCGTGATGCACCAGCAGCAGATCCGCGCGCGCCTCGATGGCAAGCCGCACCGTGGCGAGGCTGGCGTCCACCGCCGCGGCAATGCGGGAGATGGGGCGCCGGTTCTCAACCTGCAGGCCATTTGCCGCCCGCTCGTAGTCTTGTATCTCTGCAATTCGGAGCAGGCGGTCGCAGTAACGCGCCACGTCGGTTAAAAGTGGTTTCGCCATGGGTGGATGGAATCAGAACACACCGCCGGCGCAAGGGGGAAATGGGTTAGCGGTTCACGCACGGTTTCATCCATCATCCCTTCATGCGCCATCGGCGGGAAATTCCCCGCACGAACCTTTGCTGCAGTCCGGCGCCGGCCGGACTGGGTGGAAGACTGGCTGGAAACTCTTGACTCTGCGCCTGCCCTGGAGCAACCCTGAGCAAAAGCCAACCTGCACCAGCCGTATGAATCGCCGGCATTTCCTTCGCCTTTCGGTTTCTGCCGTGACCCTGGCGACAGCCGCCACAAGACTGCCATCGGCCGGCGCCCCGCCTCGGGGGCCGATTCGTGCGGGCTTTCTGGGCGGCAGTCACTCTCACGCCGCGGCCAAGTGGCGGCTGGTTCGCGCTTCCAGCCGCTTCGAACTGGTCGGCATGGCCGAGGCGTCCGAAGAAGTGCGAGCCCGCTACGCGGCTGAGGGGGTCCGGTTCCTGTCGCCACCGGAACTGGTGGCGGCGTCGGAGGTCGTGTTTGTGGAATCGGATGTGGCTGACCACGCCCGGGATGCGCTGCTCGCCTTGAACGCTGGCAAACATGTCCACGTGGAGAAACCGCCCGCCGACAACCTTGCGGACCTTGAACAGATGGTGAAGCTTGCGCGGGAGAAGAACCTCGTGATGCAAGTCGGCTACATGTGGCGTCATCACCCGGGTTTCGCGGTCATTTTTGAGGCGGTCCGGAAAGGGTGGCTTGGCGAGGTCTTCCTGGTGCACGGCAGCATCTCCAGCCAGGTCCCCCGCGAGCGCCGGGCCGAGTGGGGCAGGTTCCGGGGAGGCGGGTTATTCGAACTCGGCTCCCACCTGATTGACGCGGCGATCCGGCTGCTTGGGGAACCCCTGCAGGTGCGAGCCACGCTCCGCACGCATGGGAAGGCCGACGACAACCTGCGGGACAACAACGTGGCTGTGTTCGAGTTTCCCCGTGCCCTGGCAGTCATTGGCAACAACACTTTGCAGCCCAACGCTGGGGCGCATCGGTTTTTCGAGGTGCTGGGCACCGATGGAACCGCCACGCTCCGGCCCATTGAACCGCCCACCCTGGAGCTGGACCTCGGACGACCCGCCGGTCCCTACCAAGCCGGACATCAGAAGGTTCCCCTGCCCCCTTATGAGCGCTATGTGGCCGACATGGACGCCCTGGCTGCAGCCATCAGCCGGGAACGCGCCCTTGCCGTAACGTTGGAAGAAGAACTCCGGGTCCAGCGGTGGCTGCTGCGCGCCTGCGAAATGGGTTGAGGACCCGCTCCGCCAGGGGGAGCGGAAGATGGTGGAGGCGGCGGGAGTTGAACCCGCGTCCCTGACAAACTTGCCAGCCGCGACTACATGTTTAGTCAGGAGAGAGTTTTCTTCCGGGCGATGGCGGCCTGACACCGAGTCGCCCGGCCTAGCCCGCAGGATAAGAGCTTCAGCCAGTCGCGCGCGGACGCCGCGCCTGGCCTAACCTGCTGTTGCGTTCGTCCGGCGTAGCAGGTGTCCACCGGCGAACGTCACGGCAACTTAGGCCGCGAGAGCTAATTCTTCGTTAGCAGTTATTTGTTCGGTCCGATTTTTTACGAGGCCAACGGACCATCCTCGACATGCCGCCTCTGGCGCGTCTCTCAGGTCGAAACCAGTACGCCCCCACGAGGTCAAACCTACCTTCACCCCTCGCGGCCTTGCCGTCAAGTCCAAACACAGGCTGGAAGAACCCCCTCAGCCAAGGGGGAAAAACCGGGGGGAGGGCGCGGTGGAAGGCATGCCTGCCAGTCACAAATGAAGGGTGACGGCTCCCACCAGCCGCGCCAGGGCGGCGGCGAGGCGAGGGGTCACTCCTCGGTCCCGGCGAGTCTGGCCAGGACGTTCAAGTCTTCGAGGGTGGTGGTGTCCCCCTTGATCTCGGTGCCGGCGGCAATCTGCTTGAGCAGCCGCCGCATGATTTTGCCCGAGCGCGTTTTGGGCAGGGCTTCGGCGAACCGGATGTCGTCGGGCTTGGCCACCGGCCCGATTTCCCTGGCCACGTGCTGGCGCAGCGCGTCGCGCAGGGCGCCGTCGGCGTTCACGCCACTCTTGAGCGTTACAAACGCCACCAATGCCTGGCCTTTCAAATCGTCCGGCCGGCCCACCACCGCCGCCTCGGCCACCTGTTGGTGGCTTACGAGCGCGCTTTCGACCTCGGCGGTTCCAATGCGATGGCCGGCGACATTGAGCACGTCATCAATGCGGCCAACGATCCAGAAATAGCCGTCTTTGTCCTGCCGGCAGCCATCCCCCGTGAAATAACTGTGCGGAACCTCGGTCCAATAAACCGATTTGTAGCGTTCCGGGTCGCCCCAAAGGCCGCGGAGCATGGACGGCCAAGGCTTGCGCACCACGAGCTTGCCCCCCGAATTGCGCGGCACCACCCGCCCCCGGTCATCCACCACCTCGGGCACAATCCCGAAAAACGGCAGCGTGGCGGACCCCGGCTTGGTCGGCGTGGCGCCCGGCAGGGGGGTGATCATGATGCCGCCGGTTTCAGTCTGCCACCAGGTGTCCACGATGGGACAGCGTTTGCCCCCGATGTGTTTGTGGTACCACATCCAGGCCTCGGGGTTGATGGGCTCGCCCACCGTGCCCAGGAGCCGGAGCGAACTGAGGTCATGTTTCCGCGGCCACTCCACCCCCCACTTCATAAACGCTCGAATCGCGGTCGGCGCGGTGTAAAGAATCGTCACGCCGTACTTGGCGATGATCCGCCAGAACCGGTCCGGTTCCGGATCATTGGGCGCGCCCTCGTACATGAGGCTGGTGGCGCCGTTGGCAAGGGGGCCGTACACGACATAGCTGTGGCCGGTGACCCAGCCCACGTCGGCGGTGCACCAGTAGATGTCTTCGGGGCGGAGATCGAACACCAGCCGGCTGGTCATTCGCACGTAAAGTAAATAACCCGCCGTGGTGTGCAGGATGCCCTTGGGTTTCCCGGTCGAACCGCTGGTGTACAGGATGAACAGGGGGGCCTCGCTGTCCATTTTCTCCGCCGGGCAATCCGCGCTCACCTGCGCCATTTCCTCATGCCACCAGACATCCCGCCCGGCCTGCATGGACACTTCGTTTTGCGCCCGCCGCACCACAATGACCTTCTCGATGCTCCGGGCCAGCAGTTGCCCGTCCGGCCCCTTGAGCGTGAGCGCCTCGTCCACGTTCTGTTTCAAGGGCACAATGGCCCCGCGCCGGTAACCGCCATCCGCCGTCACCACCAGCCGCGCCTGGCAGTCTTGAATGCGGTCGGCCACCGATTGCGCGCTGAACCCGCCGAAGACCACCGAATGCACCGCCCCAATCCGCGCGCAGGCCAGCATGGCCATCGCCGCTTCCGGCACCATCGGCAGGTAAATCAGCACCCGGTCCCCTTTTTTGACCCCGTTGCGCTTGAGCACATTGGCAAACCGGCAGACTTCGTGGTGCAGTTGCTTGTAGGTGAGGGTCCGCTCCTCGCCCGGCTTTCCCGGCGCGGCAGGCTCCCCTTCCCAAATCAACGCCGCCTGGTTCGCCGTCGGCGTGCCCAGATGCCGGTCCAGGCAGTTGTAACTCACGTTCAACTGGCCGCCGACAAACCACTGCGCAAACGGTTCCCGCCATTGGAGCACCTTTTTCCAAGGCTTGAACCAGACCAGCTCGGCTTTGGCTTGTTTCGCCCAAAACTTGTCGGGCGCCTTCACCGACTCCTGGTAGAGCTTCTTGTACTGGGCGAGCGATTTGATATGGGCCGCTTGGGCGAAGGCTTTCGGCGGCGGGAACACACGGTTCTCTTGCAACACCGACTCAATGCCGGCGGGGGTCTGGTTGTCAGGCATATTAATAATGTACGTTAGATATTTTACGTACGCCCGACCGGGCGTCAAGAGACCGATTTGCCCTTGCCTCAAAGGGTTCCCCCGCCCCCCTACCCTGCGCGCCGCGCCGTCACCACCGAATTCATTCCCGCGTCCTGACGCGCCACCGTCACGCCCTCGAAGCCCGCCGATTCAAGGTCCTGGCGCAACTCCTCGAGAGTAAACGTGCCGCCTCCCTCCGTGCCCACCAGCATGTTGACCGCAAACAGGGCTCCGGCCACCGGGGCCGTCCGCCCGGGCTCCATCAGAATGTCGCGAATGGCCATCCGCCCGTTTGGAACCAGCGCCTGAAAGACCTTGGCGAACACGGCCCGATTCTGCGCGCGCGAGTTCTGATGCACAATCGCGCTGACCCACGCCAGGTCCGCGCCCGCGGGCAGGGCATCCGTGTTGTAGTCGCCGGCGACGAATTCCACTCGTTCGCTCAAGCCGCAAGCCCGCAGTTGTTCACGGGCAATCGGGAGGACTTCCGGCAGATCAAACAGCACTGCCCGGCCTGTCGGACAGCCGCGCAAAAACGCCGCCGTCCATGTTCCCGGCCCGCCCCCCACATCCAGCAGACAATGGAACTCGGACGGTTGGATGGCCCGGATGACCTCGTCGGCGACCGGCGCCGATATGTTGTGCATCGCCTTGATAAACGACTCGAGGTCGCCTGTCTCGCCCCGGACACTGGGGAGGCGCTGCGCGGGTCGGCCGTCTTTGACTGTGCGGCCCAGTTGGGCCCACCGCCTCAAGCAATTGCCCTGATGCCGCACCATGGCCGCCACGCTGAGGTTGCCGCTCTCACTGAGCAACGACGCCACACCCGGGGCCGGCGCATAAGCCGCCCCTTGCTTTTCGAGCAATCGCAGAGCTGCCAGAGCGTCGAGCAAAACGCCCAGCCCGCGCGCATCACAGTTCAGGATTGCCGCCAGCTCGGCGCCGGTTCGCGGACGTTCGGCCAGCTTGCTGAACACATCCAGCTCCGCCGCCGCGGTCAAGACCGCCGGCGCCTGATAAGCCCGCGCCAGCTCCAAAATCGCCTCAGCCGTCCATGCCCTGCCGGATTCAACTTGCATAAGCATTCAGACGCTGTCCCGGCGGAAAGTGTTCAGCCATTGAGGGTGCCAGGAAAGCTCGGCGACGCGCGGGGAAAGCTCATAGTCTTTGGCTTTCCGCTTGAAATACGACCTATCGAAATACTTGCCACCAACGGAACGAACGACAATCCTTGGCCTCGGTTTCGTTCACCGGGCGTAAAGATTGGGCAGAGCGGCGGTGTGAGCCGCGCGCAACGCGGGTCAACCGGCATAAATCATGCTTGCCATAGTATCCAACCGGGCCCTGCGGGGTCGTGACCCGCCGGACTGTAACGCGATTGAACTCCGCCAATAAATCGGCAACGGCCCCGGGCGGACTTGTATCTTGGTCGTGCTAATGTCACAGAATGAGACAGGTCTGGAACAGCCACGACCCGGCACTCAATCCGGGCCGGAGGAGGGGTGTGTCTCCTCCCGGACCGGCAAAGGCAGACTGCGGGCATGGGGCCGCGCATTCCTTCGCCTCTTCGGTTCGCGCCACCCCCCTCGTGCGGAGCAGCCAAAGGCGCCGCCGTGCGGGCAAATGACACACTCCCCCGTTGAGGCGCTCCAGTCGGGGGCCGGGGAGGAGGTGCAGGCCCGGGAGCAAGCAGCGTTGGAGGCGTTACGAGAGCGCGAGAGGGAGTTGGCCACCCTGATGAGCAACCTGCCAGGCATGGCTTACCGTTGCGCCAACTACCGCAATTGGACCATGAAGTTTGTATCCGCCGGCGCGCGCGCCCTCACGGGCTACGCCGCCGAGGACCTGGTTGGCAACGCGCGAGTTTCCTACGCCGAGTTGGTCCATCCCGACGACCGCGAACGCATTTGGGAGGAGGTGCAAAGCGCGGTGGCCCAAGACCGCCCCTTCGTGCTGGACTATCGCATCCGCGACGCCTCGGGGACGGAGCGCTGGGTGTGGGAACGCGGCTGCGGAATAAAGGATGCCGCCGGCAAAGTGGTTGCCCTCGAGGGATTCATCACGGACATCACGGACCGCAAACGGATGGAAGAGTCCCTCCAACGCAGCGAGCAGCATTACCGTTCCACCGTTTCCGCTTTGATCGAGGGTGTGATCGTGTTCGATTCCCAAGGTCGCGCGCTCACCTGCAACCCCTCCGCCGAACGCATTTTGGGCCTGACGCTCGACCAAATCCAACGCGAGAAACGAAGCCTGGCTGACTGGAACGTCCTTCACGAGGACCTCTCCCCCCTTCCCAAGGACCAACTGCCGCTGGCCCGCGCCTTGGCCACCAGCCAATCCCAGCGCGGCGTCATCTTCGGCCACCGGCGCCCCGATGGCGAGGTGCGATGGTTGCTCGTGAACGCCGAGCCGGTTTTCGACCCCTTGGCGGGACGGGCAGGCTCGGTGGTGGTTTCCTTTACTGACATCACCGAACGCATCAGTGCCGAGACGGCGCTGCGCGAAAACGAGGAGCGGTTGCGCCTAGCCCTTTCGGCCGCCAACCAGGGATTCTATGACGTGGATGTCCGGACCGGCGAGGTCGTCGTCAGCCCCGAATACGCGCGCATGCTTGGATTCGAGCCGGAGGAATTCCACGAGACGGAGGCAGCGTGGCGACAGCGGCTGCATCCCGAAGACCGCGAGCAGGCATGCCGGGCTTATGAAGAATACCTCGCCGGCCGGCGAAGCCACTACCGCGTCGAGTTCCGCCTCCGGACCAAGTCCGGCCAATACCGGTGGGTTCTTTCAGTGGGCAAGGTGGTGGCACGCGATGCCGAAGGCAGGCCAGTGCGCATGCTGGGCACCCACACCGACATCACGGACCGCAAGCAGGCGGAAGCCCGCCTCGCCGAGCAAGTTCGGGAGCTCCAGCGCTGGCACGACGCCACGCTCGGACGCGAAATCCGCATCCTTGAGCTAAAACGGCAGGTCAACGAGTTGCTCGAAGAGGCTGGCCGGCCCATCCGCTACCCCAGCGCCGAACTCGAGGCTGCGAAGGCCACGGCCGAGGATCGCCCCACCGGCGCCGCGCCCTCTCCGCCATGATCACCGCGCCCCCCACTGTGCCCACAAACGGCAGCCCGACCACGCCGTCCGGCGAGTCGTCAGGCCATGCTGGTGCCGGCGCTCCGCGGTCATGGCTGGCGGGCCCCCTGGGCGTGCTTTGCGCAGGCGCCGCCATGGTCCTGCTTGGGGCGGCATGGTTTTACCGCGCTGAATTGCGGCGTGGGGAGGAGGGAATCGAGCAGAATCTGAGGGCCATCGCCGACCTCAAGGTGCAGCAAGTTGAGTATTGGCGCGGTGAGCGGCTTGCTGACGCTTCTCTGATCCGCAACACCCCCTATGCCGCCCGCCGAGCGGTGGATGCGCTGGCCAAACCGGAGGACGCCCGCACCCGGGTCATGTTTACCGGCTGGCTCGACGGGCTGATGGCCGGGAGGTGGTACACCCGCGCTTTGCTCCTTAACGAACACCTGCAACTTCGCCTTGCTTATCCGAGGACAAACGTTCCCCCGCCCTGCAGCACCCTGCTGCGCGCCGCTGAACAAGCCCTCGCCACCCGCGAGGTGGTGGTAGCCGACCTTTACCGCGCCGCGCCGGGGCAGGCCGTTCACCTCGGCCTGGTTGTGCCCTTGGTCGTCCGCCGCGAAGGCGACCGGGACAACGTGCCGGCCGCCGGCCTGCCTCCACAGGAGACTGACCGCAGCGCCGGCGTTCTAATTCTTGAGGCAAATGCGGAAAAAGATTTGTTCCCCGTGCTGGACACCCTGCCCACGCCTTACCGCACGATGGAAGCCTTGCTCTTCCGCCGCGAGGGCGACGAGGCGCTGCTGCTCAAGAGTCCCCGTGCGACGCCGGGGGCGGCGATGAGCCAGCGGCTGACGCTGGCCCAACCCGGGGCGCCGGTGGTGCGGGCGCTGAACCGCCAGGAAGGATTCATGCGCGGTCCCAACCATTGCGGCACCGAGGTCTTCTCGTTCATCCGGCCGGTGCCCGACTCGCCATGGTGGCTGGCGGTCGAGGTGGAGGCGGCGGAGGTTTTGTCCCGATCGCGCTCGTACGCCACCCTGGTGGCCGTGGCGGCCCTGCTGACCGTTGGCCTCGGGGTGGCCATGGTGTTTGTTTGGTGGCAGCGCCACGAAAAAAGGCATTACCGCGCCCTTTACGAGGCCGGCGAGGCCCTCCAGGAAAGCACCGCCCTGCTCCGAATCGCCGGGCGCATGGCCCGCTTCGGCGGGTGGGTGGTGGACCTGGCCCAGCAACGAGTCACCTGGTCCGACGAGGTGGCGAACATCCATGAGACACGCCTCGGCTACTCGCCGACCGTTGCGGAGGCCATAAATTTCTATGCACCCGAGTGGCGGGGCAAGATCACTCAGGTCTTTGAGGCTTGCGCGCGCGACGGCACACCCTATGACGAGGAAATGGAGATTCTCACGGCGCGCGGCCATCGCATCTGGGTGCGAACGATCGGCGAAGCCGTTCGGGACCGGTCGGGCCGGATCACCCACGTGCAGGGCGCCTTCCAGGACATCACCGACCGCAAGCGAGCGGAGCAGCGCCTGCACGAGTCCGAGGAACGTTATCGCACCCTGTTCGAGGCCAACCCCCATTGCATGTGGGTTTACGACCTCGAAACGCTCCGCTTCCTGGCGGTCAACGACATGGCGCTGGACCGGTATGGCTACACCCGGGAGGAATTTCTCGCCATGACCATCAAGGACATCCGCCCGCCCGAGGAGGTCACCCGCCTGCTGGAAAACGTCGCCACTTCCACGGAGGTGGTGCAAAACTCCGGCTTGTGGCGGCATCGCAAGAAGAACGGGGAGATCATTTTGGTCGAAATCCTTTCGCACGCGTTGTCCTGGGCCGGCCGGCCCGCCCGCGTCGTGCTGGCTCACGACGTCACTGCGCGCGAGGCGGCCCGGGAGGCGCTGGAAGCCTCGCGGCGGGCCCTGCTGAGCGTGGTAGAAGACCAGAAAGCAGCGGAGCTGCAGGTGCGCCGGCTCAACGAAGAATTGGAGCAACGGGTCCGCGAGCGGACGCGGCAGCTCGAAGCCGCCAACAAGGAACTCGAGTCCTTCAGTTACTCGGTCTCCCATGACTTGCGAGCCCCCCTCCGGCACGTGTGCGGTTACGTGGATCTGCTCCGCAACGAGATCGAGCCGGCCCTTGGCGAGAACGCGCGGCGTTTCCTCGACATTATCGCCCAATCAGCCGTCGAGATGGGAAACCTGATTGACGACTTGCTGGACTTTGCGCGGTTGGGGCGGCAGGCGCTTCGGCCCGTCAGAATCAACATGGACGAATTCGTGCGCGAGGCGGTGGGGGTTGCGGAACGCGAGGCGGGGGGCCGCGAAATCACCTGGCGCATTGAGGCCCTGGGGGAGGTGGAGGCGGACCGGGACTTGCTGCGGTTGGTGATGGCCAATCTGCTGTCCAACGCGATCAAGTACACGCGCTCGCGGCGGCCGGCAGTGGTGGAAATCGGGTGCCATCCGAATGGGCGCGAGACGGTGTTTTTCGTGCGCGACAACGGGGTGGGTTTCGATATGCGATATGCGGACCGGCTGTTTGGGGTGTTTCAGCGGCTGCACAGCGCGGCGGAATTTGAGGGCAACGGCATCGGGCTGGCCAATGTGCGGCGCATCATCAACCGGCACGGAGGCCGGACGTGGGCCGAAGGGGAGGTGGGGCGGGGAGCCACTTTTTACTTTAGTTTGCCGAGGAGCCTGGAGGCTGCATGAACTCGCTGGAGAAGATTGGAATGACTGAAAGCCCTGGCGGAGAGGTCCCGGCGCCTGGGGCGGGCATCCATGGTCCGCTGGCCATTCTGGTGGTCGAAGACAACGCGAGGGATGCCGGGCTGATGGCGGACCTGCTGGCCGCCGACGGGCTGGAGGCGCGGTATGAACGCGTGGACACCCTCGAGGGCTTCAAAGCCGCGCTCCAGCGCCAGGCTTTCAGCCTCATCCTCTCCGATTACAGCCTGCCCTCCTTCGACGGGCTCACGGCGCTTGCCGTGGCGCGCCAAGTCTGCCCGGACACCCCTTTCATTCTCGTTTCCGGCGCGCTGGGTGAGGAGACCGTCGTTGAAAGTCTGCGCGCCGGAGCCACCGATTATGTTCTCAAGCAACGCCTGGACCGCCTCGGCCCTGTCGTCCGGCGCGCGCTCAAGGAGGCCGAACAACAGCGCCAGCGCCGGCAGGCGGAGGCCGCCCTGGCCCGGTCTGAACAGCAGTTGCGCGCCCTGACCGCCCGGCTCGAGAAGCTCCGGGAAGAGGAACGCACGCGCATCTCCCGGGAAATCCACGACGAACTGGGGCAAATGCTGACTGGCATCAAAATGGACTTGCGCTGGATCGAGCGCCGCCTCGACGACCTGGGAGACGACCGGCGAGTGAATCCCATCCTCGAAAGGTTGATGGGAACGGCGGAGCTGGTGGATGCCACGGTCAAGCGGGTCCAGCGGATCGCCGCGGAGTTGCGGCCGGGCATCCTGGACAAACTCGGTCTGCCGATGGCTCTTCAGTACGAGGCATCCGAATTTCAAAGCCGCACCGGCATCCCCTGCCAGGTCAAGCTACCCCCTACCGACCCGCCCCTGCGCCCCGAGGCCGCGACCGCCTTTTTCCGCATCTTCCAGGAGGCCCTGACCAACGTGGCCCGCCACGCCAGGGCCAGTCTTGTGGAAATCGAATTTCGGCTGGAGGACCAAGACGGCTGCCTGGAGATTAAAGACAATGGCAAAGGCATGAGTGGCACGGACCTCGCCAACCCCAAGTCCCTCGGCCTGCTCGGCATGCAGGAGCGCGCGCGCGCGCTGAACGGGTGCGTCTCCTTTGCGGCCGGGCCGGGCGGCGGCACCACCGTCGTCGTACGCATTCCGGCTGTCACCGCACCGGAGGAAGGGCCATGACTCGCATCCTCATTGCCGATGACCACCAGATCGTCCGCCACGGCTTGCGCGACATCCTGGCCTCGCATTTCCCGGGAGCGGCCTTCGGCGAAGCCGCCACCGCGGCCGAGGCCATCAACCTGTTGATGGAACGGGATTGGGACCTGCTACTGCTAGATATCAACCTGCCCGGGCGCAGCGGCCTCGAGGTGCTCGAAGACGCCCGCCGCCTTCGGCCCCACACCCCGGTGCTGGTGCTGACTTCCTATCCCGAGGAACAGTTCGCCGTGCGCGCGTTCAAGCT
The DNA here is from genome assembly GCA_029974925.1 of Verrucomicrobiota bacterium. GTDB lineage: Bacteria > Verrucomicrobiota > Verrucomicrobiia > Limisphaerales > UBA8199 > JARKQH01. The sequence goes on along the minus strand of JARKQH010000209.1, from coordinate 885 downwards.
GGGCGCGGCCGCCTACCTCACCAAACAGAGCGCCACCGACGAGTTGCTCAGCGCGGTCCGGCGGGTTCTCGAAGGCGGCAAATACCTCACCCTTTCCCTTGCGGAACGATTGGCCAACAGCCTCGGAACACCTGGCGGCGACACCCCTCACGAAGTGCTTTCCAACCGGGAACTCCATGTTCTGCGTTTGACGGCCTTGGGCAAGAGCGTCAAAGAAATCGCCGCCGAACTGGGCCTGAGCGAGAAAACTGTGGCCACCTACCGTGCGCGCATTTCGGAGAAGACCGGGCTCAAGACCAGCGTGGAAATCGCCCGCTATGCGCTGAAACACGGCTTGGTGGATTAGCTCACGCCCCCCACCCCCATTCATCCTGTCGGTGAAAACACCGACAGGCGAATTCCGTCCCGCCTGACGACCAAAAGGTTCATCCTGCTGACTGGTCCGTTCTCCCCCGCCGCTCCACCTTGTGGACATGTTTGGTTTAGCTATGTCAGGCGATGGGGCCTCAGGCGGCCAGCCGCCGGCTTCTGGCAGGACGAACCCGGCGCCTTTGCCGGCCTCCTCAGGACAATCGGGAACCTCCGCGGGCAGACCGGTCACCGTCCTGGTGGTTGAAGATTCGCCCATCGTGCGTGAGCGCCTGATCTCCCTGATTGGAGAGGTGCCCAACGTTGCCATTGTGGGACAAGCCGAGGAAGGGTTGAAAGCCGCCGAACTCTTCGACCAGCTCCGGCCCGACTCGGTCATACTCGATATCCAAGTGCCGGGCATCAACGGCATGGAATTGCTCGTTCGATTCAAAAAGGCGCATCCGGCGTGCGTGGTGATGGTCTTGACCACCTATGCCTTCAAGGAGTTTCGGCGCCGATGCCTGGCGGCCGGGG
>JARKQH010000199.1 GCA_029974925.1 Verrucomicrobiota bacterium | reverse complement strand
GTCCGTGATGCTCCACAAATCCAGCAACCGGTTTTCCAGGGGCGTGCCCGTCAGCGCCAGCCGGTGCTCGGACTTGAGCTGCTTGACCGACTGGGTGACCTGGGCGCCGGGGTTTTTGATAAACTGGGCCTCATCGAGAATAACGGCGCGGAAGGAGAACTTCTGGAGCTCCTCGAGGTCCCGGCGCAGCAAGGCGTAATTGGTGACAATCAGATCATGCTGCGGAATCTGTTTCCGGAGGTTGTGGCGCGCCGCGCCGCTCTCCAGCACCAGCACGCGCAGCGCCGGGGTGAACCGGCTGGCCTCGCGGCGCCAGTTGTGGAGGACCGACGCGGGACAAATCACCAGCGAGGGTTTGGACTGCCGGCCCCCGCGCTCCTTCAGCCAGGCCAGCCACGCCAGCGTCTGCAGTGTTTTGCCCAGCCCCATGTCGTCGGCGAGAATGCCGCCGAGCTTGAGGCGGGCCAAATGGCAGAGGAAATCAAACCCGTCGCGCTGATAGGGCCGGAGCTCGGCCTGCAACTGCGCCGGCAAGGGCGTGGCGGGAACGCCTTTGAACGTTTTGAGTCGCTCGCGCAAGGCCCGGGCCTGGGGCGAATCCGTGAACCGTTTCAGCCCGTCGTCATCCAGATGGGCCACCTGCTCCAACCCCAGCTTCTGCGGAACGGCGACCAAGCCGTCCACCCCCAGCTCCGCCATGGTCTCGTGCGCGGTCTGCACCGCGTCGGCATCCAGTTCCACCCAGCCCGAGTCCGGCAGTTTCACAAAACGCCCGGTCGCGGTCTGCAGCCGCTGCAGGTCCGCCGTTGTGAGCTTCAATCCTTCTTGCTCCCATTCCGCGGAGACCGACAGCCAGTCAATTCCCGAGCCTTTGACCATAATCCGAGGGCGAAGGCGGCGCGGATTCAGGAACAGACGGTGGAAGGCGGGGTTGCCCAGAAAATCGGCCTGGTCGGGCCGGCTGGACCAGGCCTGAGCCAGCGCGCCTAGGAATCCTTCGGTGGCGTCGCCCACCCACAAGCCCGGTTCGGGAGTGAACCAGTCAAGCTGTCGCAACCACTGCGTCGCCGCCTCCAGACGTGGATCGTCCAGAATCTGCGGCTTGCCGTCTGCGCGGCGCGGCCCCTCCTGGGCCTGCCACTCCGTCCCGTTCCAGAACCAAAGGCTTTGGTCCCGCTGACTCCGGGCGAGGAGGCAGAGCCGGACGGTCTCGTCCAACAGCTCGAAAACGAACTGGGGGCGGGCGGGGTGAGTGACGCAAAGCTGCTCCCAATCCACACCCTGCTCGCCCTGGGTCTTGCGCAGGTGAGTCAGCAGCCGGTGGCTGAGCTTGCGCACCGGGACCGCCGGCCGGCTGGCCCAATGCCCCATCAACTGCGGGGGAGGCGCATTCCGCAACAGGTAAAACGTGCTGTCGGCCAGCACCAGCGGGGGGCGCTGAGTGAAGAAACGCACCTCGTCCACCCGGTAGAGCTTTCCCCCCGGCACCGCCAGACGGTAGGTAAACGCCAGTTCCCGGTCCCCGTTTTCCAAATGCGGCTTGAGCTCCCCCAGTTCGCCGTTGAACGTGAGGGCGCCCCGGCCCGCCGCGCCCGCCAGCTCCAGCCGGCTGGTGTGCCCCCACCGCGTCAGCCAATGCAAAAGGTCCAGGTCCGACAGCACCAGCCAGTCGCCCGCCGTTTTCTGGTGCCCATGCGCCTCGGCAACCCACTGAATGAAGTCCCAATCCGCCGGGGCGAACAGCTCCTGCTCGTGCGCCGCGCGGGTCGTCAATTCCACCAGCTCCCCCACGGTCTTCTGCTTCTCGCCGGTGCGCGGCCGCAGCAACAAAAACTGAACCGCCAGCCGGTGCCGGTTCGCCTCCGCCTCGTGCGGCCGCACTTCGCAGACCACCCGCAAGGAGGCCCGCGGCACATCCAGGTGGGCCGGCCGCGCCGGGAAGATCCAGGACTCGAGTTCCTGGATCATCTGCTGCTCGCGCGCCGCCTCTTCGACCTGCGCGAAGCGCGCCAGGTTCCCATACGGCGCCAGTTCGCTCGGCAAGGACCGCTTCGCCCGCAAGAACAGGAAGGCCACCTCCTCCAACCGGGCCCGTCCCTGCGCCGACAACAACCGCGGCCACCAGTCCGTCGCCGGAAAATCCTTCCGCGAAAGGGACAGTTTTTCGAAGTAATCCTCCAGCAGCAACCAGGCCCGCTGCGAGTCGGCGCAACTGGAAAAGGTCTGCAACAACTCCGCCCGCTCCTGCACCGCCGCCGGCGTGTCCGACAACTCCCGCCGCAAATCCGCCAACGCGCCGTAGGTTTTCGACAGGACGGTATTGTGGGCGTCGTATTTCGAGCCCTGCGTTCCGCGCAAACTGGTCTTGAGACTTCGAGCCATCTGAAACATCCCCATACAGGGACCGTATCATCACGACAGGAAAAGCCGCCCGGGTCAATAGAATTGTAAAGGAGTATTTCTTGGGCCGGCGCGCGGAGGCCCCGCTTCCTTAGCAGGGATTGCCCTGCCCCGAGCAACCCAGGTTGACTGGCGGCCCAAGGTGCCGTATAGGAAACACTCAAACTTATGCGAAATCTGCTTGTTCTGCTCAGCCTTTGGGGTTCGCTCTCGCTTTCCGCCCAGGAAACCCTGCCATTGTTTAACGGCAAGGACCTGAGCGGCTGGGTGGCGGATGTGCCGGCCGCCGACAAGGACCCGAACCTGGCCCCCACCTTTATCGTGCGAAGCAACCTGTTGGTGAGCCTGGGCAAGCCGCCCGGGCACTTGATTACCGAAAAGGAGTTTCGGGACTACCGGCTCGACGTGGAGTATCGTTTTCCGGGCAAGGGCGGCAACTGCGGGGTGCTGGTCCATGCGTCCAAGCCGCGGGCGCTTTACTCGATGTTCCCGCAATCCATCGAGGTCCAGATGCTGTCGGGCAACGCCGGCGACTTTTGGGTGATTCAGGAGGATATTGAGGTGCCCGAGATGGAAAAGCGCCGCGGACCCAGGGAGAAGTGGGGCGGTTCGGAACAGCATGCGCGGCATATTCGAAACCTGACTGACGGTTCTGAAAAGCCGCTGGGCCAATGGAACCACATGCGGATCGAGTGCCGGGGCCGAACCATCAAAGTCTGGGTCAACGGCGACCTGGTCAACGAAGGGTTCAACGCGACGGCGGACCACGGCAAAATCGCGCTGCAGGCGGAGGGGACCGAAGTGGAATTCCGGCGGGTGGACCTGACGACCCTGAAACCCGAGTAGGGGCGCGCCCCGGCGGCCGCTTGCCAGAACCTGAGATTCGCTTGTAGGTTGAGGGGTATGGCTGTGGCCGATCCCATCCGGCGGAAACTCGCCGTGCTGCCCCACAAACCGGGGGTGTACCTGATGCGCGACCGTTTCGGGACGGTCATCTATGTCGGCAAGGCGCGCGATCTGCGCAAGCGGGTCAGCCAGTATTTCCAACCCTCGCGCCGGCTGGGCTGGGACCTGAAATTTCGCGCGTTGGTGGACGGCATCCACGACTTTGATTTCCACCTGGTGCGGAGCGAGCCGGAAGCCCTGCTGCTCGAAGGCAAGCTCATCAAGGAACTCCAGCCCCGTTACAACATCAGCTTCCGCGACGACAAACGGTTCCTCCTGCTCAAGGTCAATTTGCAGGACCCCATCCCGCGGTTCACGCTCACCCGCCTCAAGCAGCAGGACGGCGCCCGCTATTTCGGGCCGTTTCCCAACTCGGGCGCCCTGCGGAGCACGCTGACGCTGGTGCGCCGGCAGTTTCACCTGCGCGGCTGCCGGCCGCTGACTCCCACCGAGCGCGACTACCGGCACTGCCTCTACGGCCATCTCAAGTATTGCACCGCGCCCTGCATTGGCAACGTGACCCGCGAGCAGTACCTCGAGCAAGTCACCGCCGCCTGTGATTTCCTTGAAGGCCAGTGCGAGGAAATGGAAGGGCAGCTCGAGGCGGAAATGAAAAAGGCCGCCGCCGCCCAGGACTACGAGCGGGCCGCCGAGCTGCGCGATTTACTGGCCGACCTGCGCCACACCACCCGGAAACTCGAACGCTTTGAACGGGTGCCTTACAGCCTCCCGCAGGCCATTGACCCCGACCGCGACCTGGCCGAACTGGGCCGCGTGCTGGGGTTGCCCGCCCCCCCGCGGCGCATCGAAGGCTTTGACATCTCGAACATCAGCGGCACCTTCAAGGTCGCTTCGCTCGTCAGCTTCCGCGACGGCCGCCCCGACCGCGCCAACTATCGCCGCTTCAAAATCAAGACCGTCGAAGGCCAGGACGACTTCGCGTCCGTCGCCGAGGTCGTGCGCCGCCGGTACTCCCGCCTGTTGCGGGAGCGGGGCCAGGGCCCCGGTTCGGCCGCCGGGCCGGCCGCGCCCTCGTTGCCCGAGCTGATATTGATTGACGGAGGGAAGGGCCAGCTCCGCGCCGCCTGCACGGAACTCGCCCGGCTGGGTCTGGAGCACATCCCCGTTGTCGGCTTGGCCAAGGAATTCGAGGAGATTTACCGGCCGGGTGAAAAGGAGCCGTTGCGGCTTTCACACGAAAGCGGGGCGCTGAAGCTCTTGCAGCGGGTGCGCGACGAATCCCACCGGCTCGCCAATACTTACAACGCCAAATTGCGGCTCCGCAAAATTTCCGAAAGCATCCTCGACGAATTCCCCAACCTCGGCGAGCGGCGCAAAGCGGCCCTCCTCAGGAAATTCGGGTCCGTGCAGCGCCTGCGTTTGGCGCCCATCGAAAAAATTGCAGAAGTCCCGGGCTTCGGCGGCAAAGCGGCCGCCGAACTCAAAGCCTTCCTCGAAGCGCGGAGTGGCGCCGAACCGGCGCGGGAGTAAGGCGTCCCGCTTGCCCGAAACCGGCCACGAGGCCGAAGGGGTTCACGCCGCGGGACCCTTGGGGCGCTCGCCGAACAGCGCGGTGCCCACGCGCACGAGGGTGGCCCCTTCCTCGATGGCCACCTCGAAATCACCCGTCATCCCCATGCTCAACTGAGGCAGCGGGGCGCCCAGCACCTCTTCGCATTGCGCCTTCAACTCGCGCAGCCGCCGGAACACGGGCCGCACCCGCTCCGGCACCGGACTCCAAGGGGGGATGGTCATCAGCCCGTGAATTTCCAGGCGCGGGAGACGGTTGATTTCGAGCAGGTCTCGCAGCAGCGCCTCGGGGGCGTATCCGAACTTGCTGGCTTCCCCGACAATGTTGACCTCGAGCAGAATCGGCATCGTTTTGCCCGCCTGCTCGGCCCGCTTGTTGAGTTCCTGCGCCAGCGCCAGGCTGTCCACGCTCTGGATCATTTCGAACAGATGCACGGCGTCCCGCGCCTTGTTGCTTTGCAGATGGCCGATCATGTGCCAGCGCAGGCGGTTCGAGCACAGCGGGATTTTGGCCTTGGCTTCCTGCACCTTGTTTTCGCCAAACAACGTCAGGCCCAACCGCGCCGCCTCGTTCACCACCTCCGGCGGCTGGGTCTTGGTCACGGCCAGCAACGTGACGGTCGAGGGGTCCCGGCCCGCCCGGTCGCACGCCGCGGCAATGCGCTCGCGCACCGCTTGAATGTTGGTTGCCAAATCCATGGCCAAACCTTAGCGCCAACCGCCTCCCCTGAACAGTTCATTCCCCGATTCCCGTCCAAGGCACCCTTTCCCGCCGGTGTCCGCCGGGTTCGTCCGGGCCGGGGGGGGGACCCATGAGTTTTGCCCGCTTCGCCATTCCGGTCGAGGCCCAGACCGCCTGAACCGCCAGTGTCCCGCCGCATGGCACCGCACGCGCCAGACAGGCGGCTTGAAGGGGGGGCTTGACTCTTGCCGGCTTATGGAGCACTGAAAGGACAATTCCTGGCGACCATGCAAACCATCCGGCCCCCTGCCGTCCTGCCTGTAACGACGCTCCTTGGCCTGGCGCTGCTCTGGGGCACGGTGACCTGCCAACCGCTCGCCGCCGCGGAACCCGTGGCCGTGGAGGACACGGTCCACACCCTGGTCAACCAGCCGGTAACCATTCCCGTCCTGGCCAATGACCTGCCGGCGCCGGATTGCCCCCTGGCCATTCTCCGCGTGTCGAAGCCGGCGCACGGGACGGTTGCCCTGAACGCCGGCAACCGGCCTCTTGACCCGGAACTGTCCCGTCTGTTCGAGTTTGCGGGCATTCAACTGAGCAACCTGGTTCTCGAAGTGGCCAGCACCAACCAGTATCCCCGGGCGACCCGCACCAACGGCACCTGGGTGACCCATCCTGTCGGCATTTACAATTGGGTGAGCGGTTTCTTCCCCGGATCACTTTGGTATTTCTACGAGCAGAGCGGTGATGCCCGGTATCGCACCTGGGCCGAAAACTGGATGGCGGGCATTGCGCCCATGCAATACGCGACGCAGGTGGACGATGTGGGCTTCATGATCAATCCCTCCTTCGGCGCGGGTTACCGCATCGTCGGCAACCCGGACTGGCGGGCGGTCGTGCTGCAAACCGCCGCCTCATTCGCCACGCGGTACAACGGCGCCGCGCGCGTTCTGAGCACCTGGGGGGCCGTTACCAACCAACCCTTTGACGTTTTTCTGGATACCCTGATGAACCTGGAAGTCCTGTTCCACGCCCATCGGCTCGGCGGCAGTCCGGACTTCTTCACCTTCGCCCGCAACCACGCCGAACAAACCATGCTTCATCATGTTCGGGCCGACGGCAGCACTTACCACATTGTGCGCTATGACGGGAAAACGGGCGCGGTCCTGTCCCGGGGGACGTTCGCCGGCGCTTCCGACGAGTCCACCTGGGCTCGCGGCCAGGCGTGGGCCATCCATGGTTTCACCATGGCCCACCGCGAGACCGGCGATCCGCGATTCCTCGACACGGCCCAACGCGCCGCCGATTATTACCTCGCCAACCTCCCGGCCGACCGGGTTCCGTATTGGGATTTCCAGGCGCCCGGCATCCCGGATGCCCCGCGCGACTCCTCCGCGGCGGCCATAACGCTGTCCGGACTTCTCGAACTCAGCCAGCGGGTGACCAACGCGGTGGACAGCGCCCGGTACTGGCAGGCCGCCCGCCGCATTCTTGATTCCTTGGGCTCCACCAACTATCTCGCTCACGGCACTCCCACCACCGCCATCCTCCTGCACGGCGTGGGGGAACCGCCCCATCTGCCCAACCCCGAGGTGGATGTGTCCCTGATTTATGGCGACTACTACTTCCTCGAGGCGCTCCGGCGCTACGCCGAAATCCAGCGCCGCACCACTCTCACCTACCAGCCCGACCCCGATTTCCAGGGCGTGGACGAGTTCCTCTGCCAGGTGTGTGACAGCGCCGGCCGCTGCGCCACCAGCAGGGTGACGGTCGTCGTCGAGCCTGCCGCTCCGTCGCCTTTCACCGTGCGCCTCGAGCTTGCCCCCCTTCCCGGCTGGCCGGTGCTCTCGTTCCCCAGCACCGCCGGCCGCCTTTATCACGTCGAATACCAGCCGGATTTGCAGTCGGCCGGGTCGTGGAACCTTCTGGCCACCAACCTCCCCGGCACCGGCTCCCGCCTTCAGGTTGCCGATACCAATCCCGTCGGACACCGTTTCTATCGCGTGGCGGTCGAGACGCCTCCCCGCCCCCCGCAGCCGGTGCGCCTTGCCGCCACCTCGGGTTGGGTCGCAAGCCCCTTTGTGATTACCAACGGCACGCTTTATCAGCCGGTGGAAACGCTGGGGGTAAGCCAGGGTGGGCGGGCGGTGTACCCCTTCGACCTCAGCCAGGCCGGCGACTATGTCGTGCATGCGACCGTCAATGCGCCCCACGGCGGCGCCAACTCCTTCTTTGTCAACATTGACGCCGAACCCGTCGCCCCGGACATGATCTGGGACATTCCGCTGACTGCCGGCTTCGAATCCCGCATCGCAAGCTGGCGCGGCAACGGCACCTTCGATCAGAACCAATACGTTCCCAAGGTATTCACCCTGGACGCCGGGCCCCATCAACTCATCCTGCGGGGCCGTGAAGCCTACAGCCTGCTCCTCGACCTCACCATCGCTCCGTACCCGTGACCCTCGGCCCGGCCCGCCAAGGGGCTGAGCCTGAAAGCGAGGGGACAGCCAGTGGAAGGGAACCGCTTTAAGTTCGAATGACTCACGTGCTCTTGCCGGGGACGCGGGCGGTGCCGGAAACCAAACCGGCCCCCTGCTCCGCCCTGTCCGACTGGGGCTCCTGCCCCGCAGGTTTTGCTAGGAATTGGGGCGGTCCGTCTTGGTCCGGGAGAACCTTCCGACACCGGACCTGAGGCCGTCGGGGTTGATTCTCAGGACTTGGCGGCCGCGAACCTCGATCGGGGCGGGGGCGTCCTCCAGGTGCAACCACACCGGGGAGGAGGACTGCACCTGATAGGCGAGCTGCCCGCCGGCGGTCCGCCGCCATTGAACTTCCACCACGCCGCCATCGCGGCAGGCAACCTTGCCGGCGGCGCGCTTGAGGCTGCCCGGTGTGACTCGCAGTTGAAAATGGTTGGTGCCGAGATCGAAGCGGGGATGGAGGCCCAGGATGAAGCGGGACAGCACCCAGGTCGGGCTGCCGGACCATTGATGGCAGTGGGACCAGCGGGTATCGAAAACCTCCGGCCAGGTGGTGAGCCCTTGTGCGAGGGCCCAGCCCCAGCATTGGCGGTATTGCTCCAGCACGAAATCCATCTCACCGCGACGCGCCAGTTCCGGAAGGGCGAAGTTGGCGAAGTAGGGCGTGAAGAACTGGCCCTGGATGTAGGGGTCGGACAAGCGCGTGCCCTGTGGGTTGGCGGGGAAGCAGTTTCGGATATAGGCCTTGATCATCCGGATGGCTGCGGGCGCGGCGGCCTCGGGAAGGACGCCGGTGCGCAGGCCGAAGACGGCGCGCTGGTAACCGATGCGCGGCCAGGCATCGCCGCCGCGGGCCAGTTCGTCCTCGAAGTAGGCGCGCATCGCCGCCGCGAGGTGACGTTCCGCCGCGGCGTAGCGAGTGGCGTCGCGTTGCAGCTCGCCGCACCAGCGCTGCATGGCCCGCAAGGCCTCGAGCAACTGCAGGTTGCCGACGATTTCACAGGGGCCGGGGTTGGGCACGTAGCCCCAATCCACAAAATTCCAGCCCAGGCCGTGGTTGAGCCCGACGGCGTTGGTCATTCCCTGCGGGCCAACCTGCGCAAGCATTGCGGCGAGATTGCGTTCGGCCCACGGAAACATTTCCTCCAGCAACCCGCGATCCCCGGTTAATTCCCAGTAATCCAGGACGGCGCCGGCCCAAAGGGCGGCGTAACCGGGGATGTAATCGGGCTGGCCCGGGTAAAGGGCGGCCACCAGTCCGTTGGGATGAGCACACAGCGCGCTTTGCACAATGCCGCGACGCGCCAGCCGGAGGTCGGCAAAGGAGGTGCCGAGGATGCGCAGGCCGACAAACAGGTCACCGGACCACTGCCCGCGCTCGCGGCGCGAGTCCACCACCGCGTCTTCGCTCGAACTGCGGGTGGTTTCGATGCCCGTGCGCCAGATGCGCTCCAGCAGGGGGTCGCCGCACCGAAAGTCTCCCAGCGGCTCGTCAAAGGAGGCGCGCTCGAGGAATTCCTCTTTCAGGAAACGAATGGCGGAGGCGGGCGCATAGACATGGACCTCAAAGAAACGCGCGCCCTGCGCTTGCATGGGGAAGAACTCCTGGGGGCCGCCTCGAGCAATGTAATGATCCACAAAACAGGTCGGCGCGCCGCTCAGCGCCGACCAGGGAGCCACGCGCCCGAAGCGCAGTTCCTCACTGCTGCCGAACTCGACCACCGCGCCGGCGGGGAGATCGAGGAGAAAACGCGGCCGCGCCAGGCGAACTTTACCCAGGTCATAGCGCCGCCAGACGCCCTGGGGAGGCACTTGCCGGCATTCGAGATCAGCCAGGAAAAAAGCGACGGGGGGATCGTCCGTGTCGGGGGAGAAATGGCGGGCGAGCACGCCGCGCCCGATCAGGCGGGCGGGGACCAGGCGCGTTGGCACCGGAGCAATCATCGCGGGTTTCATCGGGCCGATGGGGGGTGAGCAGGGCGCCACGCCCCGCCAGCCCGCGTCATCAAAACCGGGTTGCCGCCAATCGGCCGGCATGGCGCGGGTGTCAAACCACTCCATCCAGCCCAGCAACGGGCTGCGGCGGCGCGTGGTGGACCGCACTCCCGCCAGCGGCAGAGACCGCCACGTTACCGGCACCCCTTCGCCACCCGCCCGCACTTCGCAGGACAGGAAAGGCGGCAGGCTTTTCATAATCCGGGTTTCGACTCCGGCGTAATGGACGAGCACGGCGAGAACCTGCCGGCCGGGCGGGAGGGTGAGCCGGCGGGTGTCATACTCGGGGTAATCCGCGGGGAAGCGCGGGGGACCGTCGGCGAAGTAAGTGCCGTTGATCCAGGCGTTGTACCAGGTCGCGCCCAGAAGGCGCACTTCGACCTCGCCGCCTTGGGGCAGGTGGAATTCGCCGCGGAACGCGGTGTAGGTATCCTGGGGCTCGGGTTGGGAGTGGGCCGGATGCATCCAGAACGTTGGCAGCGCCGGTTCGGCGGCCAGCCCGGACGTCAGCAGCGCGTACACCCCGACAAGGGCCCGAATGACGTGGCGCATGGCAGGCACCTGGATTGGGCAGGCTTTAATGGCGGGCAGTTGTGTCGGGCGAAAACGTTACTTCGGCAATAGATGGAGATGGGGGCGCGGCCAGTCGGGGCGGGCTTGAAATTTCGGCC
>JARKQH010000195.1 GCA_029974925.1 Verrucomicrobiota bacterium | reverse complement strand
GTTTTCCCGTTCGTGCAGGTTGCGATTCACTTCTATCATCTGATCCGCGAAGTCCAGCTCGTACAGGAAGCCGGTTTCCGTGATGCGTTCGAGTATGAACGGGACCAGCACGCCGCTTCCGCACCCCGCGTCCAGGACGTGGTCCCCCGGCTTCAGCGGCAGGAGCGAGAACAGGCGCTCGAAGTCCTTTTCATGTTTGTCCAGGCGGCCGGTTGCCGGGTCGCGGTAACAGTGATTCAGCCACCCCTGGGCGTGATCGTTGAAGAACTGTTTTCTCGCGCGATAGATTTCATCGGATGTCGGTTGCATGGGTTGTGTTCCTTTCTCCGGATTTGTTTGAACGGCGTTTCGGGGAAACGATAAAGGCCGCGGCAAAGATGGCCGTAGCCATGAGAACCACCGATGCGCCGGACGGAAGGTCAAAGATATACGACAGGAACAGGCCGGAAACGCAGGCGCCGATTCCCGCGGCCGCGGCTATGAGAAAAAAGTGTTTCAGGTTGTAGGTCAGTTGCAGGGCCGTGGCGCCCGGCTGCACCAGCAGGGCGAAGATGAGCAGCCCTCCCACCGTTGCCAGGTTCGCGGATACCACCGCTCCGGTGAGAAACAGCAGCGCGTAGTAGATAGCCTTCTCCGGAACCCCGCTCGAAGCGGCAAGCCGCCTGCTGAACATCACTGAACGGATCTCCTTGAAGAACAGCGCGACGAACAGGACCAGGAGCGTGGTGATAACCGTCAGGATCCGGATGTCGGAACCGGAGAGCGACAGCAGGCTCCCCCACATCAGGTTGAGGGCGCCGGCCTTGGTCCTGGTGAGAATCCCCATGCCGAGAAACGCCAGCCCCATGAGAAAAGAGAACATGATGCCGAGTACGTTCTCCGGTGCGATGTCGGTTCGATCGGAAAGGGGGCCCAGGATTCCGGCCGCGAGCAGGCACACGACAAATCCGCTGGCGAAGGGATTGACATCCAGCAGCAGGCCCAGCACCGCGCCCGCGAATGCCGCGTGGGACATGGAGACGCCGATGAGCGGCATTTTCATGAGCACGACGAACACGGACAGCAGTGAGCAGCTTGCGCCGCACAGCACGCAGGCAATGACGGCGCGCTGGATGGGCGGACAGGAGAGCGCTTCCACGAGTTGTTCAACCATAGGAAACGAACCTCCTGCCGTTGTGCTCGAATGTCTCCAGGGGGTAGCGGAACAGCCTGCTCAGAGAATCGCCCGACAAGGCGGTGTCGACGTCTCCATCGAAGACCTTCGCGCCCCGGTCCAGCAGCACGGCGCGCTTCATGGCGGAGGGGATCATGGTAAAGTCGTGGGTGACGAAGAGAATGGTCAGGGATTCCCGCCGGTGGATTTCATCAATGAGGTTCAGGACCTCCTTCTGCACCGCGCTGTCCAGGCTCGCGGTGGGTTCATCCATGAGCAGGATCTCCGGTTGCTGGATAATGGCGCGGGCCAGCGACACCTTCTGCCGTTCGCCGCCGGACAACTGGCCCAGGGGGCGGCCGGCGAGCCGGTCGACGCGCATCATCTCCATGAGGTTCATCGCCTTTTCCTTCTCTTTCCCGCCGGGAGAGCGGAACAGGCCGAGGCGGCCCACCAGTCCGGTCAGCACCGCCTCCAGCGCGTTGATGGGAAACGCCGGGTCGAGGGGGAACAACTGCGGCACATAACCGACCCGGAGACGGGACGCGCGGGAGCGTTTTCCGGTTTCCCGCTGTCCGAACAGGCGGAATGACCCCTGAAACGGCTCGAATCCCGCGATTACATTGAGCAGAGTCGTCTTGCCGGCGCCGTTGGGACCGATAAGGCCGACAAACTCATTGCGTGATACGGTGAGGCTTATGCCGTCCAGGAGCAGGGTCTCCGATTTGCGGACCGTGATCTCTTCAAGTTCCAGGATGGCGTCTGTCATGGGCTTTCCCCGCTCTTGCTCATTTCTTCCCGGCCCGCGCCGCCGCGAGAACGGATTCGACGTTCTCCCCCAAGGTGGCCAGGTAGCCCTTTTCCGACGGAAAATTGCTCAGGACCACGTGCGGCGTTCCCAGCGCTTCGGCGATCCCTTTTCCGGTGTCAGGGCCCGACTGGAGATTGTCCGCCACCAGCAGGGCGTTCCTCTCCCGGCCGATGCGAACCAGCCGCATAACCTCCCTGGCGGACAAGGATTCCGGTCTGCCGTACTCGGCCGCGACCCGGAAACCCATCCAGACGAGCGGCTCCTTCTGCATGGATGAGGCGATAACCGCCCTGCCGGGGAGTCCGGCCCGCCGCAGCCTTTCACCAAGCGCCTTCGCGCCTGCCATGACCGCGCGGGTCGTTTCCCGCTTCCGTTGCATGATCTCCTTCCCGTCGGCCGGGAAACGCTCCGCGAGCCTTTCGGCGAGGATGGATACCCCGCGTACATAGGAATCGGGGGTCATCCAGTTGCGGTCTCCCGCGTCAACGAGCAGAAGCGCCTCGCGCCGCATGGCCGTCGTTTCCATGAAGGGCATGCCCCGAAAGGCGATGACCAGCTCCGCGTTCTTCGTCTTTTCGATGTCCGAAAGTTTCACGTCATAGTGGCCGGGGCACTGCCCCGGCGGAAGTATGGCTTCGACCTTGTATTTGCCGGGGGGAAGCAGCGAGGCGGCCATGCCGGACAGGATGGTGTCGGAGGCGACGATGGTCCTGACGTGTCGCGCGTCTCCCGGGTCGGCTGAAGCCATGACAACAACCAGCAACAGCGCCGCAACAATCGCAAGAAGCAGTTTCGTTAGAGTTCCCATCCGTCAATCCTCCGGCAAAAGTGTTGCTACCGCATCTTCATGGTGAATCCGGCGAACACGGTAGTGCCGGGCATGCGGTATCCCTTGGCGTATTCATAATGATCGTTAAAGATATTGTTTACCGCCACATAGACCTCCGATTCGCTCAGACGCAGGGGCCGGTAGTCGAAGCGATAGCTCAGGCGGGCGTTGACCAGGGTCATATCGTCCAGCTTGTCCTTGTCGGTCAGTTGGGTGAAGTTCAGATTGTTGCCGCGGGAGTCGGTTCCCTGGTAGAGGTTGCTCAGGTGCTGCACATCGGTGAAGAGGCGGAAGTTGTCCAGAAATGTCCAGTCGGCGCCGGCCTGGATCTGGAATCCCGGCGTATAGGGGAGGTGATTGCACTCCACGCCGTTACTCCCGGTTGCCTTGGCATTCAGCACGGTCGCGCCGGCGAATAACTCAAACTTTTTCACCGGCGTAACCCTGCCGGTGAACTCCAGGCCGCGGATCCGGTAGCGGCCGATGGGGTCGTTGAATTGAGTGGGAATGGTCCCGAACATGTAGGCCTGGAAACGGTCCTTACCCCGGTCATAGAAGGCGGTGGCGCTCACGGACGCCAGTTCCGGCCACGTGTGGGTGAGGCCCACCTCGTAGTGGTCCACCACTTCCGGCTTGATCCCTTTCCAGTAGCGGGCCGGGTCGCTCACCGGCGAGCTGGTGAGCACCAT
>JARKQH010000167.1 GCA_029974925.1 Verrucomicrobiota bacterium | reverse complement strand
CGATGCCGGCTTCAAGCCGGGTTTGCTCGGCCTGGGACCTCTCTTGCAGGGCTCGCAACCGATCCTCGGTGGCTTGCGCCTGCTCGCGCAAGTGCGTTTGCGCCTCCCGGTTCTCCGCCAGCGCGGCCTCCAGTTGCTGTCTCTCTTGGGTCAGTTGGCCGGCCCGGCGCTCGACGTCCTGCCGGCTCTCCGTTTCTTTCGTCAGCGTCTCGGTCAGTTGCTGCAATCGCTTCTCGACCTCGGCGCGGGCCGACTGCAACTCCGCAACGCGAGCCTCCAACCGCGTTTGTTCCGTGGCGGAGCGATCCGCCCGAGCCTGCAGTTCCTGCCGGCTCTGCTCCCGCCGCAGCCGCGCCTGCGCCAATTGCCCCTCCAACTGGCTCCGTTGCTCCCCCAGCTCGGTCGCCTGCCGCTCCGGCCCCTCCCGCCGCTTGATCTCCGCCGCCAGGGCCTCGGTCAACCGCTTGACCCCCTGCGCCACCATCATCGGCGGTTCCCCGGACGCCGGCGCCGCTGGCTGCCGGACCTGCCCCAGCTCCCGCCGCAGCCGCGCCTGCTCTTCTTGACTCTCCGCCAATTGGGCTTCGAACTCGCTCGGCCGCTTGCTCCCTTCCGCCCCCGCCAGCTCCTGCCGCAATGCCCGCTCCCCGCCCGCGCGCAGGCGTGAAAATCACTCCTTCGGCGCGAAGTTCACGCGGACGAGCGCGGCCCGGTCTTACAAATTCTTTACAAAACCCTTGCTTGCCGCGAACACCCGCCGGGCCCGGGGTATGCTAAGGGTTTTATTGGATGAACGTTGTATGACATTGAGACTGGTTTAACCCTTCGCCTCAGGCTGATCATGAAAACATCACGAAATCTCCTCCTTGCGCTGTCTCTCCTCTCAACCCTCGCCGCGGCCGACCCCGGGCCCCTGCCGGATGCCAAACCCGCGCCGGCCGGTCCGCCCCCCCTCCTGATCCATGAGCTGCACTACCTGGGCACACTGACCGACGACGAAGCCCGCTTCACCCTGGACCTTGACTTGGAGGTCCTCGCCCCCACCGGCGCATCCCAACCGGTGCTCGAAGGGGAAGTGGCGTTGCTCCCCTCCAGCCTCCCCGCCGGCCTGCGCGTCGAACGCCGCGGGAACGAGTATTGGCTCGCAGTGAGCAAACGCGGCCGGCACCGCGTGAAACTGGAATTTGTGGTTCTCATCACCCGGGCCGAGCCTTGGAACCAGGTCTCTTTTCTGGGGCCCTCGGCGGCAATTGCCGGAATCGAAGCCCGCGCCCCCGGCACGAACGTCGAACTGCAACTGCTCACCGGCACGACGCTGGAAACGTCCCAGACCAACAACCTGGCCCGGCTTCGCGGCTTCCTGGGGGCCGCGCCAACCGTCGCGCTGCGCTGGTCGCAGGCCGGCGGCCCGGCCATGGTCGCCCGCCGGGCCGTCGTCACGGTGGACACCTCCGTTGCCGCCCAGCTCACGCCGACCGTGGTCAAACAGGTCCTCGAACTGCGCTACGAGGTGCTCCAGGGGAAACTGCCAGGCCTCCGGTTCCGGCTTCCCCGCGCCGTGGCGCTCACCCGGCTGGTGGGAGATCAAATCCGGGATTGGGAAGTCAAGTCCAGTGATGACGCCGGCAACCCCCGCGAGGCCGGCTCGCAGGAACTCACAGTCGAGTTTATCAAGCCTGCGGACAAACAATGCCAGGTGACCCTTTATTGCGAGCAGCCGCTCGAGGGCATCCCTTCCGTCCTGAACCTCGCCTTCCCGGAACCGCTGGACGTCGAACGCGAATCCGGCTCCCTGGCCATTTCCGCCGAGGACATCCACGCCGAGGTGGTCTCGGCCGCCGGTTTGCGCCAGGTCAACGCTCCCGCGGGCGCTTTTGCCGCCTACCGGTTTGCCGGCCGTCCCCTCAAACTCGAGCTTAACCTGCGGCGGATTGAACCGGTCATCCACGTGGCCGACCGGCTCACGGCCAGGCTCGAGGAGGCCCGCTGCGTCGTCAAACACGCCCTCAGCCTCGAGATCGAAAAGGCCGGTGTCTATGCGCTGGACCTGGCCTGCCCCGCCGGCTGGACGCCCGCCGACGTCCGCGGCGAGGGCGTCGAGGACTGGAACTCCACCGAGGGTCCCGCCGGCGCGCGCCGTTTGCGCGTCAACTTCGCCACCCGCGTCCTGGGCGCGCGAAATCTCGACGTGCAGCTCGAACAAGCCTTCAAGACTTTTCCCGAACAGCTCACCCTGGAACCTCTTCGCGTCGCCGCAGCCGCGCGCGAACGCGCCTGGATTGGCGCCGGCTCCACGGCCGGCATCCGGCTCAAAACGGCCGAGGTCTCCGGCTTGCGCGAGATTCCTGTGGGGCAACTGCCGGACCGCGCGGACGAGTTGCTCGCCTACCAGGCCGAGCAGCCGGATTGGAAGCTGATGCTCGCGGCCGAACGGCTGGCCCCGCGCATTCTCGCCGAAGTGTTCCACCTGGTCACCATTGGCGATGGGATTGTCGGTGGCAGCGCCACCATCCGTTACGGCCTGATCAACCAGGGCGTCCAGGAATTCCAGCTCCGCCTCCCCCCGGCGTGGAAGAATGTGGAATTCACCGGGCCCGGCATTCGCCGGAAGGAACCCGGCGCCGACGGCCTCTGGACCATTGGCCTTCAGGACAAGGCTTGGGGCGGCTACACGCTGGTCGTCACTTACGATTTCCAGTTTGATCCCCAAGGCGCCACCCTGCCGGTGGGCGGCCTCCGCACCCTCGGCGTCGAGCGCGAAACCGGTTCCATTGCCCTCACCACCGCCGCCGGCCTGAAAGTGCACGCGCCTCCGCTGGCCGGTCCGCTGCGGCGCGTGGACGAAACCGAGCTGGCCCCCGCCGACCGCGCCTTGGTCACGCGCGCCATCCTGCTCGCTTACCAATACAGCGATGCCGCTTACAACCTGGCGGTCGAGGTCCAGCGCTTCGACCCCTTGCCCGTCCTCTCCGCCGTTGCGGACCGCACGCAACTGACCACCGTCTTCACCGAATCGGGCGAAATGCTCACCCAGGGGACGTTCATGGTGAAAAACAACGACAAACAATTCCAAAGATTCCAACTCCCACCGGGCGCCGCGCTCTGGAGTTGCCATGTCAACGGCCAGGCGGTAAAGGCTGAGCGCGATGGCGACTGGCTGCTGGTGCCGCTCCCCCGCGGCACCGACCGCGACCAAGCCCTGGCCGTGGACATCGTTTACGCCGAAAAAAAGGCGGTGGCGGCCTCGCTCTTCTCCCCACCGCTGTCCCTGGCCGCCCCGCGCACCGATGTGCCCAACACCTATGCCGAATGGCACCTTTACTGTCCCCCCTCGCTCCGGCTCTCCGGGTTCCGCGGCAACATGGCCGTCGCACCCGGCACCACCTACGACCTGGGCGATGCCTGGAACCGCTGCGTGACCTTCTACCGCGACGTCCTGCGCCATGCCGGCAACGGGCTTTTCCTGATGGCGGCCCTGGTGGTCCTGCTGGTGGCCCTCATCGCCTCAGCCGCGCGCCGCGGCTGGAACGGCGTCTTCGCGGTGCTGGGGGTGGCCGGCATCCTGGCGCTGCTGGGCGCCATGACCCTGCCCGCCCTCTCGCGCGCCAAAGCCCGCGCCCAGCGCATTTCCGCTGTCAACAACCTGAAGCAGATCGGCCTGGCCCTCCGCACCTTCGCCCTCGATAACAACGACCGCCTGCCGGCTTCCTACGAGGAGATGGCCAACGAGCTCGGCGCCGACCAGGTCACCCTTGACCCCGAAACCGGCGAACGCTTCGTCTATCTGGGCGCCGGCTTGAATCTCAATCAAATCAAGTCCAACTCCATCCTCGCCCATTCTCCGCGGGACGTCGGCGGTCACCGCGCCGTCTTGCTCGCGGATGGCAGCGTACAGCAAATCCGCAGCGAGGTCTTCGCCCAACTCGCCCGGCAGGGGCTGATCCAGCCCGCTTCCCCAGACGAAACCGCCAGCAACCAGCAGGTGGCCGCCGTCCAGCGCAGTCAGTTGCCCCAGGCCGGTCCCCTCTCTCCGGCCGTGGACGCCCAACCTGCCCCCGGCGTCTCGGCGCAGGCCCCCGTCGGCGCCGCGCCGGGTCGGGCTGCCCGCGCCATCCGCATCGAGCTTCCGCGCTCGGGACAGGCCGTGACCTTCACCAAGGTGCTCAACCTTCACGAAGAGCCGCTGGCCTTGAGTGTCCGTGTGATGCGCCTGCACACCTTCCAAATGACCCAGATGGGCCTCCAGCTCTCCACGTTTATCGCCGGCCTCTTGCTGGCTTTGTGGCAGTGGCGCCGCCCCCGGCGCAACAGTTTCATCCTCACCCTCGCTCTTGCCCTGGTCCTGGGTTCGGTTGGCCACCTCCTCCTGGACTGGCGTCTCTTGCATGCCGCCTGGATCGTGCTGGCGCCGGCCCTGGCGCTCTCCTTCATCGCCTGGCTGACCTGGAGGTTCTGGCCCCGCAAGACCCCTGAAACGGGGCCGGCTCCCGCCTTCGAGCCCGGCCTGCCTCCGGCGGTCGCGGCCCTGGCCCTCCTGCTGGGCGCCCCGGCGGCAACCGCGGCGGACTCACCCGCGCCCCCCACGGTTGTCATCCAAAGCGCAACTTACTCCGGCACGGTCAACGATTGCGTCGCCCGCCTGGATGTCACCTTCCACCTCACCGCCAGCCGCGACGATCAGAAACTGGCACTCTTTGGCGACGAGGTCGTCGTGCAGGACTTCACCGCCAGGCCGGCCTCGGTGCGCTTATTGCGCGAGGGAAACCGGGTCGCGGCGCTGCTGTCCCGGAAAGGCCAGGCTATGCTGCAACTCAAGCTGCTCGTGCCGCTCCAGGGGGATGTTACCCGCCGCCAACTGGCTTTTGCCGTCCCTCCCGCCCTCACCAGCCAGCTCGAATTGTCCCTGGACCAACCCGATGCCGACATCGAATTTCCCACCGCCATTTCCTTCAAACGCGCCCCAGCCGGCCCCCAAACCACAGTGCGGGCCGTGCTCGGAGCCGCCGAGCGGGTCGAGTTGCACTGGACACCCCGCGTAAAACGGGCGGCGGAAATCGCCGCCAACGTCGTCTGTCACCATGTTGCCCTCGCCCGGGTCGGGGCCGGGGCATTGAACGTTCGCTCGGTCCTCGACTATCAGGTGACCCAGGGCGAATTGCGCCAGACCCGGATCGTGCTGCCTCCCGGCCACCGGCTCCTTCGCCTGACCGGCGATGCCATCCGCACTTGGGAGGTTCGCGCCGAAGACCCCGGCCAGGTCCTGACCATTGAGCTGCTCAAAGGGATTCCCTCCGCCTGCCGCTTCACCCTCGAGACCGAAGCCCCCTTCCAGCCACCCCCCGCCTCCGTCAGCATCGAACTGCCCCGCGCCCTCGATGTCAAACGCCAAACCGGCCTGCTGGGGCTGCAGGCGGAGGAAGACCTCGAGCTGATTGTCGAACGCGCCGAACCGCTGGCCCGCGTGGATGCCGAGGAATTCGCCCGCGCGGCCGGCGCCCCCGTCGAGGGCCGGCTCAACGCCTTTCGCTTCCTCAACCCCGCGTTCGGGTTGCAGACCCGCGTCAGCCCCATCCAACCGCAACTCGAAGCCGTGGTGCGGCACCAGGTCCGCGTCGGCCCGGACCAGCTCCTGCTCTCGGCCCTGCTCGATTACAAGATCAAGCGAACCGGCGTCTTCACCCTCAAGATCGGGCTGCCCCCGTACTATCGCCTCGAAAGCGTTGCCGGCGACAAAATCCTCCAATGGGTCGAACGCGAACAAGCCGGCGCCCGCCTCCTGGAGATCACCTTCACCGAGCGGGTTGCCAATGCCTGCAGCCTGCGCTTGGAGCTTTCCCGTCACCTCACGCAACTGCCCCGCTCGCTCCCCATTGAAGGGGTTTACCCCCTCGCTACGGCCAAACTCACCGGCTTTATCGCCGTCGCGGCCGAACCGGGCGTTGCCCTGCAAACCGAAGCGCTTGACAAGCTCACCGAAATCCCCGCCACGGCCATTCCCGGCAGCGCCGCTCCCGCCAGTGGCATTCTCGCCTATAAATTCCTGTCCGAGGATGCCTCCCACGCGCCGGAGTGGAACCTCACGGTTGCCACCGAAACCGTCGAATCCTGGGTCCGCGCCGAAATTGTCAACCTGCTCCACGTGTCCGAAACCCTCGTTTCCGGGCGCGCCCTGGCGCGGTTCGAAATTCAAAATGCCCCCGTCAAGGAATTGCGCCTCCGCATTCCAGCGGCCTTCCGCAATGTCGAAATCTCCCATCCCAACCTCCGCCGCCGCGACCGGGACGGCGAAGTCTGGAAAGTCGAGTTTCAAAACAAACTGGGCGGCGTCCAGATTCTGACGGTCACCTGGGATGCGCCGCCCGAGCTGTCCGCCCAATCGCCGGACGCCGGTTCAACTTCAACCCCCGCGCCCCCGCAGGCCCAGCGGCTCAAACTGCGCGGCATCGCCGCCGAGGGCGTCGAGCGGGAAACGGGCTTTCTGGCCATCCTCGCCCGGCCTCCCCTGCAAATCGCGGAATCGGAGACCAGCGGCCTGCAGGCGGTGGATGTCGCCGATCTGCCCGCCTGGGCCGGCCAGCCCGATCCCGCCCTCGTTTCCGCCTACCGCTACCTTCGCCCGGCCTGGTCCCTGGCGATTTTGGCCACGCGCTTCGACGAGGCGGAAGTCCTCCAGACCCTGGTCGAGCAGGCCACGCTCACCACGGTCGTTGCTGATGACGGCCAGATGATGACCGAGCTGTCCCTCTCGGTGCGAAACCATGGGCGCCAGCATCTCGAGGTCGCCCTCCCCGCCGGCGCAACCGTCTGGTCGGCCTTTGTCGCCGGCCAGGCCGTCAAACCCTGCCTCCGCGAAGGCAGGGTGTTGCTGCCGCTCGAACAGTCGCCCGGCGCGGACGCCCCGTTGGCGCTTCAGCTCGTCTATGTCGCCACCAATCGCTTCCCTCGAACCCGCGGCTCGCTCGAACTTGCCTCTCCCGCCCTCGATGTCCCCCTCAGGAGCGCCCGCTGGGAGGTCTTTCTTCCCGCCGATTACCGCTACGCCAACTTTGGCGGAACGATGTCCCGCGAAACCGCCGCCCCCGAGTCCGCCAATTTCTCCCTCCTCGACTATTCCTACAAGGAGGTCGAGGGCAAAGCCGGGCGGGTCAAGGAACTCAAATCCGACCTCTCGAGCGCCAGACGCCAGCTCGCTTATGGCAATGTCAAGGAGGCCTACCTCGAATACAACCGCGCCCGCGCCAAGGGCGGTTTCGCCAACGGCCTGGATGCGGATGCCCGGCAGTTGGAGGAACAATTGCGGCGCGCCCAGGGCAGCAACCTGATCAACGCCCAAAATGCCTTCACCCTCAACAATACCGGCCCTCTCCCCGGCCAGCAGCAATTCCTCGCCGCGCAGCCCCCGGCCCAGGTGCGCTACGACGCCGCGGCCGCCGAAGCTCAATGGACCCGCCTGCAGCAGGCCCAGGAGGTGGTTGTCGCCCGGGTCCAACCCATCCGAATCAACCTCCCCACCCGCGGCCTCCGCCACACCTTCACCCAAATGCTGCAAACTCAGCCGGGCAAACCCATGACCATTCACCTCACCGCCGTCAACCAGAGAACCGCCAGTTGGCCCACCCGCCTTGCCACTGCGACCGCCGCCTTCGCCGCCCTCTGGATGCTGGTCGCGGCTTTCTGCCGCCGCCGCCCCGGGTCCGTCTCCGCGTTCACGCCCGGCCTTCAGCCACAAGGCTCGATTACGCCCTGACAGCAGCCCCGCGCCTCAGCCCTGAGCTGAACCCGATGCTGCGGCGGCGTTTTCCGCCTGCCGGGCCAGCAGCCACAGCAAATCCGAAAGCCGGTTCAGGTAAACAATGATCTCGGCGTTTTGAAGCTCGCCGCTCTCCTGCAACGCGCACACCGCGCGTTCCGCCCGCCGGCAAATCGTTCGGGCCAGGTCCAGCGCCGCCCCCGCCGCATTGGCCCCGGGCATTGCCCAATCCCGAAACTGCCCTTGCGCGGCCTCCAACTCCTGAACCGCCGTCTCCAGCGTC
>JARKQH010000140.1 GCA_029974925.1 Verrucomicrobiota bacterium | reverse complement strand
GGGCTGGCCGCGCCCTTGGCCAGCGGCCAAACGGTCAACTTCCGCGCGCCGCGCGTGCGGGTGACGGTGCCCCTCAACTCGACCAACACGACGGTCATCACCAATTGGGTGGATGTGGCGGACCTCGGGGGCGTGCCGGTGGATTTCGACGTGACCGGCCTGCCCGAGGGGGCGGGCTACGCGCTGACTGACACCAACGGCGCGCCGCTGCTCGCGACGCTCGAGGACACCAACCTGTGCCTGGCGCTGTACACGACCAACCTCGCCGAGGGCGAATACACCTTCAGCCTGAACGGCTCGGGCGGCGCCACCAACAGCGTGTTGCTGGTGCTGCAGGCCGCGCACGTCTGGAACGGCGCCCTCGCCGTCGCCGGCCCATGGTCCGCGGCGGAAAACTGGCTCGAGGGTGTTCCCGGGGCGTCGAGCGACGTCGTGTTTGGCGACTTCGGCTCGCAGACCAACAATTTCACCAACAGCATTGTGGACGCCGACACCACCATCGCGTCGCTGCGGTTTGCGCAAACCGGCCTCCTCCAGGAGGATGACGTGCGGCGCACCACTCACACGCTGCAAATCGCCACCGGCAAGACCCTGGCGGTGACCGGCTCGAAAGGCTTTCGGCTGCTGCGGGATTACCTGTCGGACAACTCACCCAACACGCTCTTTCCCACCTTGTATCCGCTCAATGTGAACATTGTCGGCACCAACGCGACGCTGCTGGTGAGCAACGAGGCGGCCAATGTGGCGGTGACCATCGAGGCGCAAACGGCCCATACGCTGAACCTGAGCGGCCTGTCGCGGTTTGTCGCGCATGTGGACCGGGTGGGCTTGGGCGATTACTCGCTGTATCCGAATTTCTGGAACTACGATGCCAACGGCTACAACGGCGTGCCGCGGCGGTTCATCCCGAGCGTCAACTTCGCCCGGACCAACATCATCACGGCGCTCTATGCGGATCCGAACAACTATACGAACTCGGAGGCGCGGCTGTATTCGCTGACGTTTGTGAACAGCGTGTATAGCGGGACGACCGTCATCCCGGTGTGGAACCTGGGGGTGACCAACGCGTTTTTCGCGGACAGCGTGTGTCTGGTGGGCGCCAACCAGCAGGGCCGGGTGCAGTTCAATCCGGCGTTTGCCACCAACACCGCCTGCTTCGCCTACTTCCGCAACACCAACGGCGGGCGGATGTCCCTGTTTGCGATTTCCGACGAAGCCGGCACGAATTACGGCAGCAGCAACATCAAGTCCTTCATTGACTTTGGCAGCAACGGCGGGTCGGTGGACATTTTGACCGACCGGTTCTACATGACGCGGGACCGGAAGCTGTTGAACGGTGATCCGAATTTCCAGGGGCAGCTTTACATGGGCAAGGGCATCATTGACGCCAACACGGCCATCCTGGGCTACCAGGAGTTCACCGGCCGCAGCACCAACACCTCGGTGTATCGCGGGTATTGCCAGGCCTCGCTCACCGTCAGCAACACGGCGGTGTTCAAGGTGAACGAGACCCTCGAGCTGGGGTACGCCACCGAGACGGACTCCCTGGCCGAGCCGTGGGAGAACCGCGGGGTGATCAACATCGGCCCCGGGGGCAAAGTGCAGGCCAAGACCATCCTCTACGGCGGGCCGGCCAAGGTTTCGGCCGGCAGCGCCATCAACATGACGGCGGGAGCGACGCTGATTGTCTCGAACACGGTGGCGGGGCCGGACGCGTATTTGCCCTCGCTGAACATGAGCGATTCGATCCTGGTGCTGCATCTGGACGGCAGCCGGACCGAGCCGTATGTGTATGTGACCAACCTGGTGTGCAGCGGCCTGAGCAACCAGATCAACCTGGCGACCATCACCGGCGTGAGCTCCTATCCCGCCCAGTTCCCACTCATCAAGTATGAGAACGGCACGGCCAATTTCTCGGCGAAGATTCCGGCGGGCCAGTTCGGCTTTGTGCTCAACAACACGGCCAACAAGACGATTGATGTTTATCTGTTCACCAATGCGCCGCGAACCCTGGAGTGGCGGGGCAATCTCAGCGCCGACTGGGACACCACCACCAAGAACTGGGTCGAAGTGGGCGGGTCCACCCCGACGAACTTCAACCAGGGCGACGTGGTGTTCTTCAACGACTCGGCCACCAGCACCACGATCAACGTCGTGGATGGCGTGTTCCCCGGGCAGATCACCATGGACAACTCGGCCAAGAACTTCGAGTTCTCGGGGGGAGCGATTTCCGGCACCGGCAAGATCATCAAGCTGGGCAGCGGCAAACTGACGCTCTCGAGCTTGTGTGAGAACTCGCTGGCCCTGACCAACGGCACGGTCGAGGTCACCGCCTCGGGCAGCATCGGGTCGGTCGTGGCGGTGGCCGGCACCGTCTTCAAGAATTCCGGCACGGCCTTCGGGCTGACCTCGCTGGGCACCTCGTCGAGCGACGGGATCATTTCCGGTCCGGTCAGCATCAATGAGGGCACGTTCCTCAACAGCGGGACGATCTACACGCGGCCGGGGGGCCTGCTGATCACCAATGCGGTTGCCACCAACACGGCCTCGGGCCGGATTGACGTCGGGGTGGGCAACTGGACCATCCAGCGCAACGGCATCCTGGTCAACAACGGGGTGATCAACAATCTGGCGGGCCGCCTGAACATCAACTTGGGCGGGGTGCTGGCGGGCACGGGGAGCGTGATTGACCCCAACAGCGCTTACACCGCCAATCCCGATGGCCGCATCGCCGTCAACACCGGCTCGCTGCTGTCTCCGGGCGAAGCCGCCTATAATTCGATCGGCACCTTGTATGCCGGCGGGCGGCTGGACCTTAACAGCGCCAACGGCCTGGCGGGGGTGTTGCGGATTGAATTCGATTTCAGCAACCCGCAGGTGCATGACGTGGTGGGGGCGGATGAACTGGCCAACTCGGTTGGCATGATTCAGATCACCAACATCAACCCGGGCGCCGGCACCTTTGCCAGCGGCCAGTCCTTCCTGGTGATCAGCAACAACAACGGGCCGACCATTCCGTTCACGCTCGGCGACCGTCCGGAACAGATGCCGGTGATCTCGCCGCCGGCGCCCGGCCCCGGCCTGGCTTGGTATCTGCGCGACCTGCGCACCAACGGCATCATTGGCATCACCAATCCGCTGGTCTGGCGCGGGACAGTCAATGCGAACTGGGACCGCGTGACGGCCAACTGGCTGGGCGGCGCGGTGTACAGCGATGAGCGCGGCGTCCTGTTCGACGACTCGGTGGGCGGCGGCCCGACCGACGTTTATCTGTCCGAAGTGGTCGCCCCGGGCAGCCCGGCTGATTACCACACCAACATGAGCGTCTTCCCGGGCATCATCGTCAGCAACGCCACCAAGGCTTACACCTTCAAGGGCGACCTGGGCGGCCGCATCAGCGGCAAGAGCGGCTTGTATAAGACCGGTCCGGGCACGCTGACCATCGAAATCACGACCAACGATTACACCGGCCCGACGTTTGTGGACGGCGGCACCCTGGCCATCACGATGCTGACCAACTGGAACGTGGTGAGCTCGCTGGGCCAGCCGAGCCGCTCGGCCCAGTCCGAGGGCAACACCGCCCCCATTTCGATCAACCAGGCCACGCTCAAATACCTCGGGCCGTCCTCAGCTTCCGGCCGGTGGTTCCTGTTTGGCAATGGCGGCGCGACCTTCGACATTGCCAACGCCGCGACCGCGCTGACGTTGAGCAAGCGCATTGTCGGGCCCGGCGCCCTGACCAAGACCGGTCCGGGCATCCTCCAGCTCAATGAAGCGGGCAACCTTTACGCAGGTGGCACCCTCATTCAGGAAGGCACGTTGCGGCTGAACGCGGCGGCGGCCGGTTACGGGGCCATTACGCTGGCCGGCGGCACGACGCTGGAACTGCTTACCGCCTTCACCTTCACCAATGCGGTCAGCATCCCCGGCGACGGCGCCACCCTCGTCGTGAACCGAACCAACGTTTCCAGCGGCGCGTGGAGCGGGAATGGTTCGGTCACCATCAGCAATCTCGGCCTGTTCACCTTCAACGGGAACATCGCCGGATTTGGCGGCACGATCTCGCTGGGCAGCAGCTCCGGGGCGCTCCGGTTCAACAACGGCAGCGCCAATGACTGTCTGGGCAGCGCCGCCGCCACGTTTGATCTGGGCACCGGCAGCGGCTCCCTCTACAACCTCAATGGCGGCGGCCTGACCTATGACCTGGGCGCGCTGGCGGGCGGCCCCAGCACGGTGCTGGCCGGCCGCAGCAGCACCAGCGGCACGCCGGGCACGACCTACCGCATCGGCGCCAACGGCAGCAACACGGTGTTCTCCGGAACCATCACCAATGGCACGGACATCGTTTCCGTCCTCAAGGTTGGCGCGGGCACCCTGACGCTCAACGGCAACAACGGGTACACCGGCTCAACCACCGTGAGCGCCGGCACGCTGGCGGGCAATGGCACGTTCCTGGGCCCGGTGACGGTTGAGGCCGGCGGCACGCTCTCGCCGGGGGCTTCCCTCGGCACGATGGGCATCAGCAACTCGCTGACGCTGGCAGGCACGCTGGTCATGGAGGTCAGCCGGGACGGCGCGACGCTGAGCAACGACCGGATTGTGGGCCTGACGTCCGTCACGTTCGGCGGCACGCTCATTATCAGCAATGTCGGCCCCAGCGCGTTGCAGGCGGGCGACAGCTTCCAGTTGTTCAACCTTGGCAGCTCGCAGGACTTCGCCAGCATCATCGTGCCGGCGCTGCCGTCGTCCACGCTGGCGTGGAGTTTCGACAAGGCCACCGGCGTGCTGTCG
>JARKQH010000134.1 GCA_029974925.1 Verrucomicrobiota bacterium | reverse complement strand
CGGGTCGCCGGTGACGAGTTCGGCTTTCCTTTCCTTCGCCAGCGCGGCGGCGAAAGCGTCGGCCAGGCTGATTTTGAACCGGGCCTTGAAATCGGCGGCGGTGTCGGCCAGCGCGCGGTCGGCGGGATGAAATTGAATCGGGGCGGCGACCAGTTCGCCAGCGGTGGTTTGCCACGCCGCTTCGCCGTCCTTGCGGCGAATCATGTATTGCACCTCGGCATAGTTGACTTCGGTCATGTGAACCGGATGGTCGCGTGCGCCCGCCTTTTCGAGGATTTGGGCGACAACCTCAGCGCCCGGTTCGTCCCGGAGCAGCTTGAGCAGTGCGTGGCTATCGAGCACCACCTGTGCAGCGGGCATACTTGGCTTCCTCCAGTTCGATTTCTTCACGCTTGTGCTCGGCCCATTCCTCGGCAAAGGGCTTGTCCCCCGGCTTTCGTTTCAGAATGCCCCGAAGCCGGCGGATGGTGACGCTGGTGACGGGCTTCAGGAGAATTCCTTCCGGCGTCGCCTGAACCACAGCCTTTGTCCCGTCCTCGATGTGAAATTGTTTCCGCAGCCACGCGGGGATGACGACCTGCCCCTTGGTCGTGAACCAGACGGAATCGGTTTTCATTGTCGTACTCATCGTCAAAAATATAAAGCATTACGGCAAGTCTGTCAAGGCCTATATTGTAAGAATCAATTTTGAATATCCTATTTATCGTATGCAGTCTGAACAGGCTTTCCTGCCCGTTGCCGGCCAATGGTCGGTGACCGGATTTTGGCCGGCGGCCCGGTTCGTTTTGGCCACACGTCGAGCGCGGCGCCCGTCCGTCCGAACCGGTGGCGTGCTTTCGCCGGGAGGGGAGCCTCCAGACCGCCTGAGCCGCCGCCCGCAACAGCGCTTTGCCCGGGCAAGCCCCTGTCAGTCGAAGGCGTCGTGACGGAGGGGGCGGCGGAGCCGTTTTTTGTCCCGGTGATGGAGTTTGTCGGCCAGGATGCGTTGCCTGGCACGGGCGCTGCGGCCGCGTTTTTGCCGACGGGCCTTTTCGAGGCGCGCGCGTTCGGCGGCGGCGCGGGCGGCGCGGGCGGCCTGGATTTTGTCCAGCAACAGGTGGCGGGCCAGGAGGCGGTTGAGTCTCTGCTGGCGGGTGGTCTGGCATTTGATCTGCACGCCGGTGGGCCGGTGAGTCAGCATCACGCAGGTCGAGGTTTTATTGACGTTCTGTCCGCCGTGACCGCCGGAGCGGACGAACTGTTCGTCGAGGTCCTCTTCGCGCACCCCCAGGCCGGCCATGCGCCGCGCCAGGGCGTCCTCACTCAGGTCCGGGCGCATGCTCGACTCGGTTGGTTTCCACTCCGGCGGCGGCGCCGGCCTGCACCCATTCGGCCGGGCTGACATTGACCGTGAGGGTCTGGTCCTTTCGGAGGACCTTGAGTGAGACCGGCTTGCCCAGGGGTTTGCGCCGGATCTCGTTGCGGAGTTCCTGGGGCGTTCCCACCGGCCGGTCATCCACGGCCAGAATGATGTCCGCGGGCCGGAGTTCGGACCGCGCCGCGGGCCCGTTGGGGAGAATGCTCGAGACGATCACGCCGGAGGCGACGGGCTGGACTTGTTCGCGAAGCTGGAGGTCATCACTCAAGGCGCGGATGCCGATGCCAAGCCAGGGGCGGACGTATTTCCCGTTGGCGATCAGGGCGTCGGCGACTTCGCGGGCGAGGTTGCTGGGAATGGCGAACCCGATGCCGGTATCCATCCCGCGGATCAAGGTGTTGATGCCGATCACCTCGCCCTCAATGTTGACCAGGGGCCCCCCGCTGTTGCCCGGGTTGATGTTCGCGTCGGTCTGAATAAAATCCTGGTCCATTGTGGCCCCCTCAAAGCCCGGAAAGACATTCTGGCGGCTCTTGGCGCTGACGTGCCCCACCGTCACGGTGTAATCGAGACTGAACGGGGAGCCAATGGCGATGGCGAACTCGCCCACGCGGACCCGGTTGGAATCGGCGAACCGGGCGGCGGGCAGGCCGTTGGTGGCGATTTTGAGAACCGCGACATCCGATTGCGGGTCCGTGGCATGGACGGTGGCCTTGAACCGTCGGCCATCCTTGAGCCGCACTTCCACACTCCGGGCATTCTCGACGACATGATGGCTCGTCAAAATGAAGCCGTCCTCGCGCAGGATAATGCCCGACCCCTGGCCCCGCGTGAGGTCCGGCCGCCGGAATTCCTGGTGAAACCGGCGCCAGAAACCGGGGGGAAGCGAATCAAATCCGTTCGTTTCCGTCTCCTCCTTGTCCGCGTCGGACCTGATTTGCTGAAGGACATCCACCACCACCACGCTGGGAGTCACTTTCTCCGCCACGGCCACAAAGGCCTCGTTGAGACTGCGAATCAAATCCAGACCCGCGGTTGGATGCGTGGCAGCCGCGGGTGAGGCGGAGGGCCATCCCAGGACCAGGACGGCCAGCACGGCGCCGAGAGCACAAAACGGGAGGGTGCGCGGCGGCGGCGCTGGAGGCACCGTGGAGCGAAAGCTCCCGCCCCGGCGGGCGGCACTGGTTAACTTGCCAATCTTCATGCGGTTAAGCCATCGCATGCTGAAAACAGCATAACATTGGCCAAAACATAGACTGGATTGAGCCCGGCCGCCAATTCTTCCTGTGGCCGCCGTCCAGGACATTGTTCCAGGCGAGGGGGCGAGGGGTTGGGTAGGGACCTGTTCCACCAGGTCCCTGATATTCCGGAGGAGAACGGGGACGGTGGAACGCGTCCCTACCAATCCGGGGGAGGGAGGGCCGTGTAACGGCGACGAGACGTCGCCTCCCCTGAAGTAATTGATGGTGTGGATGGGGGCTGGGACGTCTAGTCCCAGAAAGTTTTGGGTTGCGAGGGGAGGCCACGGCGACGAGACGTCGGCGCCCCGAGGGGGTGGATCTGACCGCGGATGGCACGATAAGACAGAGCCGGAGGGACTGGCGCCAGGCATGGTGCTGTCCCGGACGAGCGACTTCGCCCGTCCTGTGCGGCGTCTCGCTCATCCGCGAAATCCGTGAAATCCGCGGTCCCTTCTTTGCTGGTCACGCGTAGGGGTCCTCCTAGGCTCCGGGCGTTGCAGCTCAGCCTTCAGGCTTCGCGGCAGGGAGCGTGGGCCCGCAGAGCACGCAGACGGACGCAGAACCGGGCGGGGCCGGGCTGCGCTTCGGCCCGCACAGACTCCGCTCGCCCGAGGGAGGCTCTCTCGACGACCTATCTTTCGACGCCGTGGAATCGCGGAGCATCACGATGCATCGGGACTGACGGCTTGCGGAGACTCCGGGATGCCGCCACCCCCAACCCCCTCCGCTGGCGGAGGGGGCTGGACGTTTTGGGGACGGGGGACCGGGGGTGGCGGCCTGGCGGCCTTACCCCCGGCTACTGTCTGAAACCCTTTCAGGGTTTTGAAGGCGGGTTGGGGAAGGGCAGGGGAAGTGCCGAATTGATGACGGGCGTTGGGAGGGCGAGGGAGGTGTGGAGACGGGACGTCTCCAACCCCGTAGTAATTGATGCTGCGGGTAGGGGCTGGGACGTCTCGTCCCAGGGGGTGTTGGTTTCGAAGGCGTGGTAGCGCAGAGCATCGCGATGCATCGGGACTGACGGCTTGCGGAAACTCTGGGGTGCCGCCACCCCCAACCCCCTCCGCAAGCGGAGGGGGCTGGACGTTTTGGGGACAGGGGACCGGGGGTGGCGGCCTGGCGGCCTTACCCCCGGCTACTGTCTGAAACCCTTTCAGGGTTTTGAAGCCGGGTTGGGGAAGGACAGGGGAAGTCCCGGACTGATGACGGGCGTTGCGAGGGCGTGGGAGGTGTGGAGACGGGACGTCTCGAGGCCCGAGGTAATGGAGGGTCTGGATGGGGGCTGGGACGGCTCGTCCCAGGGGGTGTTGGTTTCGAAGGCGTGGGAGGTGTGGAGCCGAGACGTCTCCAACCCCGAAACAATTAGCGTCTGGATGGGGGCTGGGACGTCTCGTCCCAGAGGGTGTCGGTTTCGAAGGCGTGGGAGGTGTGGAGACGAGACGTCTCCAACCCCGAAGTAATTGATGCTGCGGGTAGGGGCTGGGACGTCTCGTCCCAGAGGGTGTCGGTTTCGAAGGCGT
>JARKQH010000128.1 GCA_029974925.1 Verrucomicrobiota bacterium | reverse complement strand
CTCCAGGTCAAGCCCGAGGCCGTGGTGGCGGACAAGCACCCGGACTACCTCTCCACCCGCTACGCCCTGGAGGAGAGCGGCCTGCCCGTGATCCGGCTCCAGCACCACTTCGCGCACGTCTTCGCGGCCCTGGCAGGAGGGCGCGCCAGGGGGCCCGTGCTGGGCATCGCCCTGGACGGGTCCGGGCTTGGCGACGACGGGACCATCTGGGGCGGGGAATTTCTCTATGTGGACCCCGAAAACATGGTGCTCGAGCGCGTGGGGCATTTCGCCCCGGTGTGCCTGCCGGGCGGCGAAGCTGCGGTGCGCCAGCCGTGGCGCATGGCCGTCTCCTACCTGACGGCCATGGGACGCAACCCGCTGGCCGGAGGCTGGCCCTGGCTGCGCGGACGCGAGAAGCAGGCGGAGCTGGTGGCGGCCATGGCGGCCAAGGGAATCAACAGCCCCGTGACCACCAGCTGCGGCAGGCTCTTCGACGCGGTGAGCGCCCTGACCGGGCTCACCCATGAGACCAGCTACGAGGGCCAAGCGGCCATCCGGCTGGAGCATTTCCGCGACCCGTCCGAACAGGGCTTCTACCCCTGCCCCCTGGTCCCCGGTCAGGGTCCGGCCGTGCTGGATACGTTGACGCTGGTTGAACATGTCACAAATGACATGTTGCGAGGGGAACACGCCTCTACAGTGAGCGCCAGATTCCACAACGGGCTTGCCCTGGGGCTTGCCGGGGCCGCCAATGCGCTCTGCAATAGTTTGGGGACCAAGCAAGTAGTGCTCAGCGGCGGCGTGTTCCTGAATGCGTCAATGTCGCTCTTGCTCCCCGCCATGCTTGCCACGCATGGCCTTGAACCGTTATTGCATGAAAACGAACCTCCTGGGGATGGATGTATATCCCTTGGACAGGCATTTTACGGACAACTGCGACTGAGGCGGGGGGACATTTGAACAACCGATGGAGAAGCATTCGCAACAACAAGGACATGTGCGATTTTTATTGTGCTGAGCGCACACTTTAAATCGACTGTTTTATTTTGCGGTGAACTCTATCTTCTCCTATTTATTTCAAGGCTCTTTCTTCAATTTTGATCAAGTTTTACGTGCCACACGCCCCAACAAGGAGGGAAACCCTACTTTTTTTGCTTGCGCTTTCACGAAGGAAAAATATAGCGTGTCCCTAGGCTGGATGTGGCTCCGTAACCTGTCGACCGCTTCTGGCCTCTTACCGGAGACATCAGCGGCCGTACGTTCCGCCGTCATTTTCGCAGCGTGGACCGGGACT
>JARKQH010000108.1 GCA_029974925.1 Verrucomicrobiota bacterium | reverse complement strand
AGCGCACCCGGCCGCTGATCATGTGCGAGTATTCGCACGCCATGGGCAACAGCAGCGGCAACATGTGGCTGTATTGGGACTTGATTTACCGCCTTCCCTACCTGCAGGGCGGCTTCATCTGGGACTGGGTGGACCAGGCCCAGCGCAAGCCGGTGCCCTCCGGTTACGCTTTGCGCGACCGCAGCCAGCACGGCCTCGAGGTCTATGTCCCAAGCGGGCAATGGATCGAGGGGCAGCTTGCCGGCGGGATCCGGCTGCCCGACGCGGCACACCTGGACATTACGGGGCCGATCACGCTCGAGGCCACGGTAAAGCCCGCCCCGGCCAGCGGTCACAGCACCATGATCAGCAAGGGCGACACCCAGTGGGCGCTCCAGGTCGCCAATGGCCGCTCGCTGGAGTTCTTTGTCTTTGACGCCGCCCGCTCCCGCGGGTGGGTCACGGTTACCGCCCCGTTGCCGGACGATTGGATCGGCAAGTGGCACACCGTGGCGGGGACCTTCGACGGGCGCGAGCTGGCGCTCTATCTGGATGGCCGGCGTTTGGCAACCACCCCCTTCGAGGGCAAAGTGGCGTCCGCCGCATACCCCGTCGAGATCGGCGGCAACGCCGAACAGGCCGGGCGCAAGTTCGCGGGGCTGGTCAAGGAAGCCCGGATTTACCGCCGGGCGCTCAGCGCGCCGGAGCTCGCCACAGCCGGCCGCGCCGGGGACCCCGCCCTGGCTCTCTGGCTCAGGCTGGACCAGGCCAGACCTGCAAACACCCCCTGGGACACCCGGTACTATTGGGCCTTTGGCGGCGATTACGGCCCGCCGGGAACTCCCAGTGACCAGAATTTCTGCTGCAACGGCCTGGTCACCCCCGACCGCCGCCCGCACCCCGGCTTGCACGAAGTCAAACACATTTACCAATACATCCATTGCCAGCCCGCCGACCTCGCCGCCCGGACCCTCGAGGTGAAAAACTGGTACGATTTCCTCAACCTCAACGACGTGGCCGAAGGCGGCTGGCGGCTGACGGCCGACGGCGCGGAATTGCAGCGCGGTTCCCTGCCGCCCCTTGACCTCGCGCCGCGCGCCAGCAAACGGATCGCGGTGCCGGTCAAGCCCTTCGTGCCGGAGCCGGGCCGGGAGTACTTCCTGGAGGTGAGCTTCCGGCTCAAATCCGACACCCCATGGGCGAAGAAAGGTCATGAGGTGGCCTGGGACCAGTTCAAACTGCCGGATGCGGCGTCGGCCCCGGTGCTCAATCCCGCGAGCCTGCCGCGCCTGGTATTAAGCGAAAACGGCGACAAAACGGTCATCACGAGCAAGGACTTCGTTCTTGCGTTCGACCGGCAGGCCGGGACCCTGGCATCGCTGAAATACAAAGGCACCGAGCTGATCGAATCCCCCTTGCGCCCCGATTTCTGGCGCGCGCCGACGGATAATGACCGGGGACGCAACATGGCCCGCTCCCAAGGGCTCTGGCGCGATGCCCATGCCGGCGCACAGTTGACCGGCTTCCAGGCGGCTTCCCGGGCGGGCGGCACGGTCGTGGCCGTCAAGACCGCGCATCGTTTGCCCAAGGCCGAAGCGGTCTGGGAGACGGACTATACCGTTTACGGCAGCGGCGACATTCAGGTGGCCGTCCAGTTCAAGCCCGGGAAGACGGATTTGCCGAAACTCCCGCGGCTGGGCATGCAGATGGTGATGCCCAAGGGGTTCGACCGGATCGAATGGTTCGGGCCGGGACCCCACGAGACTTACATTGACCGCAAGGACGCGCGCGTGGGCCGGTATGCCGGCGCCGTTCGCGACCAGTTCTTCTGGGACTAGGTCGAGCCGGGCGAGAGTGGGAACACGGTCGAAGTTCGCTGGGCGGCGCTGACCCATCGCAAAGGGGTGGGTCTGCTGGCCGTGGGGCTGCCACTACTCAGCGTCAACGCCCTGCACCATACAACCGACGACCTGCAAAGCGCGGAACATCCCTTCGAGCTGCCGCGGCGTGATTTCGTGGTGGTCAATCT
Source organism: Verrucomicrobiota bacterium (assembly GCA_029974925.1). Lineage (GTDB taxonomy): Bacteria > Verrucomicrobiota > Verrucomicrobiia > Limisphaerales > UBA8199 > JARKQH01. Next base: position 2,710 of record JARKQH010000108.1, on the reverse strand, counting down.
GGACTGCATCCAGCAGGGCGTGGGCGGGGACGACAGTTGGGGCGCCTGGCCGCATCCGCAGTACCTGGTCCCCTGCCAGGAGACCAGTTACAGTTTCCGGCTTCGGCCCTTTGACCGGAGGGAGAATCCAGCCCAACTGGCCCGGCAACGGCTGCCCTAGCGGACTGGCCATTGCCACAGGACATTGCGTCAGCGCCCCGGCCCTCACGGCGGGTGAATGGGCTCCTCCACCGCAACGCTGGAGCCAAATTCGCCCCAGTCGGTTCGTTGACGCCTTATCAACCGGAGACGGATGGGGTCCCTCTCCAACGCGGTGCCGGGCAGGCGCCATCTGCCGTCCGGGCCCCGGCGAAAGGACCGCCGGCCCCTTTGGTTTGAACCACGCCATGTGGCTCGCGTGATCAGCCTCAGCTCGAACCGCCGGAGCAACTGCCCATGTCGCGGAGGATGGCGGGAATGACGATGCAGACCAGGAGGAGGAACAGCGCCGAAGTCAGAAGTCCAAGCGGGGCAATCCGGCGGGCGGCAAGCAGATAATGACCCGCCGGGTTCCAGCTCGTGCCCCAGGCCTTTCGCGCCCGGCACACTCCCACGATGGCGGATACCGCAAAGGGTAGTCCGATCACGGGAACCAGGCCGATAAGGCTGCAAACGAACCAGCGAAGCGAAGCCCGAATCGTCTCGATGCGGCGGCCCGCCGGCGCGGTTTCCTGGGACTCGTGGATCATGCGGTGTTAATGCTTTGACCGGGCGTCGGCCTTCGGCTCACGGAATAATGGGGTCGTGATATTCATCGGTGCCCCGGAAGAAGCTTCGCAGGTAGTTCTTCTGGGTCACCCATTCGGCATGGCCGTCGCAGAAAATGACGTTCCCCCCTTCGCGACCATGGTTATCCCCATCGTCCGGGTAATCTTCATTCTGACGCTTGGGGTCCGAAGCCGCGCGATCGTCCGCGTCGTAAATGATCCACAGGTCGGAAGGGCCCCCGCGCTGGTTGAAGAAATTGTACTGGGGGAAGGTTGTGTTATTCAGGCGGTAGGTGTAACCGGCGACGAGGTTCTGGGTTTTGCGCTGGTTGGAGCCGAAGCCTCCCCCGGTGCCCCGGGCGTTGGCAAAGCCGGCGATTTCGTAGCTGTGGCCAATCGTGCCGTTCTTTCCGGCGGCATTGTTGACCAACTGGGGCAGATAAGTCGGATTCCCATGCAAACGGTCCAGATAATTGATGCGAGTGTCATTGGGCCCGTAGGGTCCATCCCACTCGGCCGCAACCGGCTGCGGGTTGGACGAAATCACGCCGTTGCGCGTCGCCGGACAAATGAAGCTCTTGACGTTGGACACGTATTGGGGGAAAAGCCAGTTGAGGTCGTCATCGGAGTAATTGGCGGCCCCGCTCAAGGCGTTTTTGGGGTCGTCATCGGCATAGAGCTGGCTGCCCACTCCCATTTGCTTGCCATTGTTCAGACAACTTATCCTCTGGGCGCGGACTTTGGCCCGGCTCAGCGCCGGCAGCAGCATGGCGGCCAAAATGGCGATGATGGCGATGACCACTAATAGTTCAATCAGCGTGAAGGCGGGCGGTTCGCGGCGGGGGCGATTCTGGTTCTGCAAAAGGCTCATGCTCGACAGGTCCATAGCACATTTGGGGGCGGCCGGCAAACGCGGGATCAATAAATGAAGGGGAGGAACTTCCACGTGCGGCGCCGGTAAGCGGCGTATTCCCGGAACCGCTCGTTGAGCCAGCGTTCTTCCCGCCGGGCTTTTTGGTCAAGGAAAACGGCGAGCGCGACCGTGGCCGCCAGGGCCGGTCCGCTTTGGCGGACAAGGGTCCAGCCGGCGGCGGCAGCGATGACGGCCGTGTAGAGGGGATGCCGGATCAGCGCGTAGATGCCGGACTGAACGAGCCGGGCATCCGGGGCGGGCATGGGAAAGGGGCTGAGATTGCCGCGGAGACTGAGGGTGCCGGCGAGGCCAAGGAGTGCGGCCGCCGCCAGCAGGGCGAAACCGAGGGCATCAAGACGAGGGCAATGCCATTGGCTGTGCCAGAGCGCGCCGAAAAACAGGACGGCCCCCATCAGGCCGGTTTGGGCCGCCACCCAGACGCCGCCGCGGTTGAGGAGCCTGGCACCGATTCTGCCGCGCAGCATGCGAGTCCGCTTCAGGGTTGCCCGGCCGCGGTGCCGTGTCTGTGAGGCGGCGGCAACTTGGGGCCGAAAGCAGCCGGGGCATAATCGGGAAACCAGCAGAAGGCCTCGATTTCAGCCCGCAGCGCCTCGTCGGAGAGGGCACGCCCAATGCCTTCCTCGCGTGCGGTTCGGGCCACCTCGAAGGCAATGGATTGGCTGACCTGGCGAAGCATCTGAAGCGGGGGATAAAGGGAATCCTCGCCCGCGGAGTTGGTTACGGTAAAATCGGCCAGGACCCGGGCGGCAGCCAGGAACATGGAGGCGGTGACGCGGCTGGCTTCGCTGATGAGCGCCCCCAGGCCCACGCCGGGGAAGACAAACAGGTTGTTGCATTGGCCGATGACATGACGACGGCCGTTGAAAGTGACCGGTTCGAAAGGCGACCCGGTGGCAACCAACGCCCGGCCGTCGGAATGGCGCAACGCCTCCGAGGGCGTGCACTCGGCCTTGCTGGTGGGATTGCTCAGCGGAAAGATGAGCGGCCGGGCGCAGTGGTCCGCCATCGCCCGGAGCACGCCGGGGGTGAA
>JARKQH010000063.1 GCA_029974925.1 Verrucomicrobiota bacterium | reverse complement strand
TCTTGGCATTGAGCTCGGTCATGGAAGGCACTTCATTCTCCTTGGGCTTGCGGAATTCGTCCATGGAAACGACTTTTTCCTCGGGCTTCATGAATATCCTCCTTGGCGGTAACCGACGGGTACCACCGAAGCGGACCCCTCGTTCCTTTTGTCACGTTTTGCGCGTTCTGTCCAGATGAACGCGCGCCCATCGCAACTCAGATCAGCCGGAGCAGCCCGTTCGGGGCGGGCTCGTCAAGCACCCTGCCCACGCGCACGCACAGGTCGGAAGCCTCCTCCAGCATGGTCCGGGCCGTGTCCTCCAGATGCGGCGGTACGGCCAGCACCATGCCCCCGGAAGTCTGCGCGTCGAAGACCATGTCCACGGCGATGGGGTCCACATCCGGGGAGATCACCGTGTTCGAGGCGAAATAACGCCGGTTGGCGTGGCTTCCGGCAGGGACGAATCCCATGCGGGCCAGCTCGCGGGCCTCCTCGATCACAGGCACGGCCGAAGCCTCTATCTCCACGGCGAGCCCCGAAGCCTTGGACATCTCCAGGCTGTGCCCGCCGAGGCCGAAGCCAGTCACGTCCGTGGCCGCCTTGAGCGAAAGTGCGCGCACCACCCTGCCCGGCCCGCTGTTGAGCCTGGCGGCAACGCGCCAGATGGACTCCTCAAGGGCGGCGCAGCCGGGCAGGTTGGCCTTGACGGCCGTGGCCAGGATGCCCAGGCCCACGGGCTTGGTCAGCAGCAGCGAGTCCCCCGGGGAAAGCCCCCTGTTGGAGGCGAAGCGCCCGGGCTCCACCAGCCCCGAGACGCTGAGCCCGTACTTGATCTCGTTGTCGTCGACGCTGTGACCGCCAGCCAGGGCCGCGCCTGCCTCGCGGATCTTGGTCAGGCCGCCGCGCAGAATCTCCTTGAGGATGTCCAGGGGCATGCACTTGGCGGGGAAGCAGACGATGTTCATGGCGGCGTAGGGTTCGCCGCCCATGGCGTAGACATCGGAGAGGGCGTTGGCCGCGGCTATCTGGCCGAACCGGAAGGGGTCGTTGACCACGGGGGTGAAGAAATCGACGGTCTGGACGAGGGCCTTGCCCTGCGGAAAAGACAAAACCGCAGCGTCCTCGTTGTCACCGGAGCCGGTGAGCAGACGAGGATCTTCAGGGACATCAAGTTCCCGCAAGACTGCCGCCAGGTCCCCTGGGGCGAGCTTGGCGGCTCAACCCGCGGCTTTTACCGTGTCGACAAGCCTTTGAGGCGTGGTCTTCAGTTCATCCATCATGAGTTGTTGAGAAAGTCGATGAAGTAGCGCATTGCCGGGAAAACGTGGCGCTTGGCGTGGCGCACCACGTAAAACGTGCGTTTGATGACGAGTCCGGGAACGTCCACCACCTGAAGTTCGCCCTTGGCCAGGCAAGGCCCCACGGCCA
>JARKQH010000058.1 GCA_029974925.1 Verrucomicrobiota bacterium | reverse complement strand
CGCGGGGCCGGACGTGCTACTGCCGCCGCTGGCGGCCAATACCTGGCAACCGGTCAGCGTGTCGCTGGCCGCGCTTGGGATTGCGAACCGGACGGATGTCAATGGCTTCTGGATTCAGGATGCCATCGGCGGTGCTCAGGCCACGTTTTACCTGGACGACATTGTTTTGGTTGCCAGCGGTGTCACGCCACCGGCGGTCACCCTGACCTCCCCCGCCGACGGCTCGAGTTACAGCGCGCCGGCCGCCATTGCCATGGCCGCGAGCGTGACGGCCAACGGCCATGCGATTACCAAGGTGCAGTTTCTCAACGGCACGACGGTCCTCGGCGAGGACGATAGCGCGCCCTACGCCTTTAACTGGACCAATGTGAGCTCCGGCATTTATACCCTCAGCGCGCGGGTGGTCTATGATGCCGGCAGCGTGGCCGAGTCGGCCCCGGTGAATGTGACTGTCACGGGCAGCGCGCCGGTGGCGATTACCGTGGACGCGCAGCGCAACCGGCGCCCGATCAGCCCGTTGATTTACGGCACCTGCTTTGCCAGCTCGAATCAACTGAAGGAATTGAACGCGCCCCTCAATCGGTGGGGGGGAAACGCGACCACCCGCTACAACTGGCAGTTGAACGCGGACAACCGGGCCAACGACTGGTATTTCGAGAGCATCGGTTATTCGAGTGCAACTCCCGGGGCTGAAGCGGACGCGTTTATCCGCAACACGAAAGGCGGCGGCGCCGAGCCGATGATCACCATTCCGATGATCGGGTGGATGGCGAAGCTGGGTCCCAGCCGGAGCAAGCTGGCAAGTTACTCGATTGCGAAATACGGTCCGCAGACGGGCAATGACTGGCAATGGATGCCCGATGCCGGCAACGGCATCAGCGTCACCAACAACACCCCCATCACTTGGAATGACCCCCATGACGCGAATTTTCCCACCAACTCGGATTTTCAGCAGGCCTGGGTGCGGCTGCTGACCAACCGGTGGGGGCTCTCGACCAACGGCGGCGTGCGTTACTACATCATGGATAACGAGCACACGCTCTGGCATGCCACCCACCGGGATGTGCATCCGATCGGAACCACCATGCAGGAGATTCGCGACCGGTTCTTCGATTACGCCGCCAAAATCAAGGCGGTGGACCCCAACGCGCTGGTTGCCGCGCCGGAGGAGTGGGGTTGGAATGGCTACCTTTACAGCGGCTTCGACCTCCAATACATGGACCGCACCAAAGACTACAACCCGGCCAATTTTCCAGACCGCTCAACCAACGGGGGGTGGGATTACATGCCGTGGTTTTTGGACCAGGCCCGGCAGCAGGCTGCCGCCACCGGCCGGCGGCTGCTGGATATCTTCACCCTGCACATCTATCCCCAAGGCAACGGCGAGTCCGGCAACGACGTTTCCACGACCGTCCAGCTCCAGCGCAACCGTTCGACCCGTGCCTTGTGGGACCCGACCTACGTGGACCAGAGCTGGATCAACAAGATCATCAAACTGATTCCGCGCATGCGCGCCTGGGTGGACACCTATTACCCCGGCACGCCGATTGGCATCACCGAATACAACTGGGGGGCGGAGAATCACATCAACGGCGCCACCGCCCAGGCCGATATTCTCGGCATCTTCGGCCGGGAAGGACTAGATCTGGCCACGCGCTGGACCACGCCCGCCAGCAGCACGCCCACCTTCAAGGCGATGAAACTTTACCGCAACTATGACGGCAACAAATCCGGTTTTGGCGATACCAGTGTTTTTGCCGGGGGGCCCAACCCGGACCAGGTGGCCGTGTTTGCGGCCCAGCGCACCACGGACTCCGCCCTGACGTTGATGGTGATCAACAAGCAGCTCACTTCCAGCGCTGCTGCCACCGTTGTCCTGACCAATTTCCTCCCTGCCGGCACCGCGCAGGTGTGGCAGTTGACGGCGGCGAACGCCATCACGCGCCTGGCTGATCTGACTTTTACCGGGCGCACGTTCACCAACACCGTGCCGGCTCAGAGCATTACCCTGTATGTCCTGCCCGCCGGCAGCCCTCCGCCGCCCCCTCGCCTGCGGGCCGACCCGCCGACCGGCACCAACACGTTTGTGCTGTGGATCGAGGGGGCTGCCGGACATCGCTACGTGATCTGGAGCTCGCCCGATTTGTCGGC
>JARKQH010000047.1 GCA_029974925.1 Verrucomicrobiota bacterium | reverse complement strand
TCGAGCGCGGGTGCCCGGCCTGCGGGCGCGGCTGGTGGTGCCCCAGGAAACTCTGTTGCAGCAGGCTCGGACCCACGCTTTGCCGCCCGAGCTGGAACTGCGCATCGGCGGACTGCCCGAGTCACTCGCCGAGGCCGATGTGGCCATCGCCTCGACCGGAACGGTGACCTTGGAATGCGCCTGGTTTGGGGTGCCGACCGTCGCGTTGTACCGGACTTCCTGGAGCACCTACCAGATTGGCAAACGCATAATCAAAGTCAGCCATCTGGCCATGCCCAACCTCCTGGCCGGGGAGCCGGTTTTCCCCGAGTTCATCCAGGATGCTGCCAGCGCGGAGAACCTCGCCGCGGCCGCGCACGACTTGCTGACCGACCTGCCCCGGCGTCAGCAGATTCAGGCGCGCCTGGCGGAAGTCGTTCGGTCCCTGGGTCCGCCGGGCGCCAGCCATCGCGCGGCGCGTGCCATTCTGGGCCTGGTCCAGCGGCCAGTTGAAGCGGGCGGCTTTTCGGTGTGACGACCAAGCCCCGCCTGCGTTTTCGGGTCTGTTTCAGGAGAATCCGCGAGCGCGGCGGCGTGGTTCAAGACTTGCATCGGCCTTGGGACTGGTTGAATCTGTCGCTCCCAAAATATGGCGAAGAAAGCGTTAATTACCGGAATCACGGGCCAGGACGGCTCCTATCTGGCCGAGTTGCTCCTGTCCAAAGGCTACGAGGTGCACGGGATCATCCGTCGCGCCAGCACGTTCAACACGGGCCGTCTGGACGCCATCTATGATGATCCTCACTCGGGCAAGAGCCGGTTGTTTCTACACTACGGAGACCTGAGCGATGCCAGCGCCCTGGCCCGCCTGCTGGGTCGGATCGGGCCGGAGGAAATCTACAACCTAGCCGCCCAAAGCCATGTGCGGGTCAGCTTCGACAGTCCGGAGTACACCTCGGACATTACGGGCACGGGGACGGTTCGCCTGCTGGAGGCGATTCGCGAAAGCGGCATCCGTCCGCGGTTTTACCAGGCCTCCTCCAGTGAAATGTATGGAATGGTTCGCGAGGTGCCGCAGACCGAAAAGACGCCTTTCTACCCACGCAGTCCCTACGGTTGCGCGAAAGTTTTCTCCTACTGGATTACCGTCAATTATCGGGAGTCCTACAACATGCATTGCAGCAACGGCATCCTGTTCAACCACGAGTCCCCCCGCCGGGGCGAAACGTTCGTCACCCGCAAAATCACCCGGGCGGTTGCCCACATCAAAGCCGGGCTGCAGCAGAAACTTTATCTGGGCAACCTCGATGCCAAACGCGACTGGGGCTACGCCAAGGAATATGTGGAAGCCATGTGGCTCATGCTCCAGCAGGACAAACCCGACGACTACGTCATCGCCACCAACGAAACCCACTCCGTCCGGGAATTCCTCGAGGTGGCGTTCGGCCACGTGGGACTAGACTGGCGGGACTACGTCGAAATTGACCCGCGCTATTACCGCCCCGCGGAAGTGGATTTGCTCATCGGGGATTACAGCAAAGCCAAACGCCAGCTCGGCTGGGAGCCGCGGACCAAGTTTGTGGACCTGGTCAAGCTCATGGTGGATGCCGACATCGAACTGCTCCGGCGGCATCGTCAGGGGCAAATCCGCGTCAGCAGTTGACCGCGGCGGCGCCCTGCCCCACAGCGTTTTGCATCGGCCAAACCGGGTGGGAATCCACGCTGGCCGACGCGGACCAACCGTCCAAATTCTGGACAGTTGGCACTGTCTTGTGATGGAGCACTCCCAGCCGATGCCCCAAGACAAGCCAAGCCCCCGGTTCCCACTGGGGGCTGCGGGTGGCCGCGGCCTCTGCGTGGCGGCGGAAGCGCATTCTCAGCTCCAATAGCCTGCGTTTGGCTTTCAAACGCCGTTGGGTGCGCCACTCCTGGATTTGCAAGCGGAACAGGTATCCCACCAAGGTCAAGGAAAGCATCACCAACCATGCGATTGCGCCCGCGAGGGCAAGCGAGTGAAACGAAGTCAGCATACGCCGCTCGAAGGCAGCA
>JARKQH010000045.1 GCA_029974925.1 Verrucomicrobiota bacterium | reverse complement strand
CCTGCCGCGAAGCCTGAAGGCTGAGCTGCAACGCCCGGAGCCTAGGAGGACCCCTACGCGTGACCAGCAAAGAACCGACCGCGGATTTCGCGGATTTCGCGGATGAGGGAGACGCCGTCCAGCGCTCCCGGTGGCGGGCCGAAGTCGCTTGGACGGGACAACGCCATGCCTGCCGCCACTCTCTCCGGCTCTTTCTTATCCACGTCATCCGCGGTCAGATCCAGCCCTCGGGGGGAGGCGACGTCTCGTCGCCCCCCGCCCCCCTCGCAACCCAAGACTTTCTGGGACGAGACGTCCCAGCCCCTATCCCGACCCTCCATTACTTCGGGGGTGGAGACGTCTCGTCTCCACACTCCCACGCCCTCGCAACGCCCGTCATCAGTTCGAGACTTCCCCTGCCCTTTCCCAACCCGCCTTCAAAACCCTGAAAGGGTTTCAGACAGTAGCCGGGGGTAAGGCCGCCAGGCCGCCACCCCCGGTCCCCCGTCCCCAATACATCCAGCCCCCTCCGCTTGCGGAGGGGGTTGGGGGTGGCGGCACCCCAGAGTTTTTGTAAGCCGTCAGTCCCGATGAATCGCGATGCTCCGCGATACCACGGCGACGAAACAAAGCTCAGCGAGGGAGCCTCCCTCGGAGCGAACGGAGCCTGTGCGGGCCGAGGACCAGCCCGGCCCCGCCCATTTCTGCGTCCGTCTGCGTGGTCTGCGGGCCTGCCGCCCCGGCGTTGAAACGCCGGGCTGTTTTCGGCCCCGGGAATGGGTCCGCCTTTGTCAGCTCACGAAGAGGTATTTGGTGGCGAACTCGGGTTCGCTGGTGGCGTTGATGCCGAGTTTGCGCAAGCCGGCGGCGTCGCCTGGCGAGGGGATGTGCGAGAGGTGCAGTTCGCATCCGTTGAGTTCCTTGAGGTGGCCAATCACAGCCTCGGCCAGCGGGTTCAGGGTGGCGCTGATGCTCAGGGCGATGAGGGTTTCCTCGAGGTCGAGACTGGTCATTTTGCCTTTGAGGACGTCGGTCTTGAAGTGGCTGAGGGAGCAGGTGACCAGGGGCGGCAGCAGGTGAATCTGGTCCGGGATGCCGGCGAGCGTTTTAACGGCGTTGAGAATCACGCTGGAGGCGGCGTGCATGAGCGGCGAGTTTTTGCCGGTGACAATGCGGCCGTCCTTGAGCTCGAGGGCGGCGCCGCAGAAGAAGCCGTTCGAGCCCTTGCCCTGGGCCTCGGCCTCGCGCATCGCGGCATGCGCCCGCGGCACGACGAGGCGGTCGGCGGTGGACAGGCCCAAATCGCGCATGAGCAGCTCGACCCGGTTGAGCGCTTCGCGGTCCACCAGCCCCATGGCGTATTCGCAGGCGTAATGAAAGTAACGCCGGATGATTTCCTGGCGCGCGGCGGCGCGGCAGGCGGCGTCATCCACAATGCCGAAGCCGGCGCGGTTGACGCCCATGTCGGTGGGGGACTGATAGCAGGCGGCCTGGCCGGTGATGCGCTCGAGGATGCGCCGCAGCAGGGGGAAGGCTTCGATGTCGCGGTTGTAATTGACGGCGGGCTGGCCATGAGCCTCGAGATGAAAATGGTCAATCATGTTGACGTCCTTCAGCTCGGCCGTGGCGGCTTCGTAGGCGATGTTGACCTCGTGCTTGAGCGGCAGGTTCCAGATGGGGAACGTCTCGAATTTCGCGTAATGAGCCGGCCGGCCGCGTTGGTGCTCGTGGTACAGTTGCGAGAGGCAGGTGGCCAGTTTGCCGCTCCCGGGGCCCGGGCCGGTGACCACCACAATAGGCCGCTCGGTCTCAATCCAGGCGTTGGCGCCGTAACCCTCGGGGCTGACGATGGTGTCCACGTCGGTCGGATACCCCTTGGTGGCGCGGTGGGTATAGACCCGGATGCCGCGGCGCTCGAGCTTGTTCTTGAACGTGACCGCCGCCGGCTGGTTGTCAAACCGGGTGATGACCACGGCGCGGACGGTGACCTGCCATTCGCGCAGCTCGTCAATGGTTTTGAGGGCGTCGGTGTCGTAGGTGATGCCGAAGTCGGCCCGCATTTTTTTCTTTTCGATGTCGCCGGCGTAGATGCAGAGGATGACCTCGGACTGGTCCTTGAGCTTTTGCAGCAACTGCATTTTGACGTTGGGATGGAACCCCGGCAGCACCCGGGCGGCGTGATAGTCAAAAAGCAGCTTGCCCCCAAATTCCAGGTAGAGCTTGCCATTGCAGGCGCCGACGCGGTCCAAAATGGCGGCGGTTTGCTGTTCGAGATAGCGTTGGTTGTCGAAACCGATTACAGGTGGCATAAGAGGGGGGTCGGGTTTTGAGTTGAGCGACTGCCGCGGAGGCTAAGGAGTCGCTGCCGGACCGGCTTGCATGAGGTCGTCCACGGCCCGGGCCAGTTCCACGAGGTATTCATCCCCGCGCGGATGCCGCGTCAGCGCCGCCAGCACGTAGTGCCGGCCCGGCCCGGTGACCACCGCGGTGTCGTGCAGCCAGTTTTCCCAGGAACCCCATTTGCGCCGGATTTGAACGTTCCGCCCCGCCAGGCCTCTCACAAACTTGATGTCGTCATGCGGAATGTCGGGAGACGCAAAAATCTCCCGCATGGTTTGGGACGCCGCGGGCGAAATCAGCCGGCCCTGCTCGAGCAACAGGTAGAACCGGAGCAGTTGCCGGATCGTCGCCGCATGCGAGTTGTTGCCGACCGGATCCCCGTAACGCTCCTCGCTCCGGCCGTAATGTTTGCCGACCCACAGGCCGCCGCCGTGATCGGCGTCGTAGAAGTGATACGAGTCGAGCACCGCTTGAATCGCTTTCAGCCCCAGTTCGCGCGAGAACCTCGTGGCCATCTCGTTGCTCGACGCCTTGATCATCAGCCCCAGCTCGTGGCGCGTGCGGGGGTCGAGGTCGGTCGCCGCCTCCGGGTGCGCCTGGAAGTAGGCCAGCAGGATGCCGATCTTCGGCACACTGGCGGCGTATTCGCCCCGGTCAGGATGAATCATCGCCAGCCGCAACCCCTTCAGGTCCAGCAACCCCACCGCGGTCTGCTCCGGCCCCACTCCAAACCGGGCCCGCAACCCGGCATCCAGCGCCTCCAGCTTCGCCTGGAGGGAGGCGTCAACCGGTGTGTGGTAATCCAGCGTGTAGTCGTGAAAAGCAGGTTTCATTTTGGGCGGGAAAACGGAACACCCGGCCATCCAAAACGCGATGGCCGAAAACTCAATGATAGTGGCGATGCGACCCATTGCCGGAAACCGAGGCTAACAAAGCCCGGAACCTGAGCCAAGCCAACGCGCAAAGGTGGGGAGGGATTAAAGAGGCGAAAGGGAGAGAGAGTTGAGCCAATTTGAGCCACAGCAAGAAGCAAGACTGTGTCACAATGACACATTTTTCCGACAAATCTTAGCGTTGGCTAATTGCCTAAGTTATTCGACATCAAATTATTATATATTGCCACGGCTCGTGGCATCATGAATGCACGGAAGAAGCTGCGAAAGTGTGCTGTCGAAGAGGGATGGCACTGTCTTTCGCTGCCCGCCGGCGAATTTGCAGACAGGATCGGTCGGCGAGTGCGAAAACAAAACGCCTGTCAACGAGAGGAGAGCTTTAAGTATGGTTACTCGGACGCTTTGGAATGGGGTGCGCCAGACGGTCAGCCAAGGGGCGCGCGATGCGGCCATTGGCGGCCGGAGTGGCTTGGTGTTGTGGATGGCGGTTTTATTGCTGGGGTCGTGGACGGTTGCGGCTTCGGCCCCTCCGAAGTTGAAGGTGGACAGTTCCCCCCTGGCAACCGACACGCGGGCGGCGACCAGTTTCAGCCCGATTGTCAAGAAAGTCGCGCCCAGCGTGGTGAACATCTATTCAACCAAGACGGTCCGCCAGAATCCCGGGCTCGCCCCGTTTTTCGATGACCCGTTTTTCCGGCAGTTTTTTGGCGTGCCGTTTGAGAGCATCCCGCGCGAGCGCCGCGAGCGGAGCCTGGGCTCGGGCGTCATCGTGACCGAAGATGGCTACATTTTGACCAACGCGCACGTGGTGGACGGAGCGGATGAGATCAAGGTGGCGCTGGCGGACGACAAGACGGTTTATGAGGCGAAAGTGGTGGGCGCCGATCCCCACACGGACGTGGCGGTGATCAAGGTCGAAGGGAGGAAATTCCCGGCGATCACCGTCACCGACAGCGACTTGGTGGAGGTGGGGGACGTGGTGCTGGCGATTGGGAATCCGTTCGGGGTGGGGCAAACCGTGACGATGGGGATCGTGAGCGCCAAAGGCCGCGCCGGCATGGGGATCGTGGACTATGAGGATTTCATTCAGACCGATGCCTCGATCAATCCGGGGAATTCGGGGGGCGCGCTGGTGGACGCCGCGGGGCGGCTGGTGGGCATCAACCAGTCCATTATCAGCCGCAGCGGCGGCAACCAGGGCATCGGCTTCTCCATTCCCATCAACCTCGCCCGCTATGTCATGGAGCGGCTGGTGACCGACGGCAAGGTCACCCGCGGCTATCTCGGCGTGCTGGTTCAGCCGGTGACGCCCGAGTTGGCCAAGGAGTTCAACCTGCCCGATAACAGCGGGGCCCTGATTGGCGAGGTGACCAAAGACTCGCCGGCTGAGGATGCGGGTCTCAAAGAGGGCGATGTGATCATCCAGTTCAACGGCCGGAAAGTGACCGACAGCCGTCACCTGCGGCTGATGGCGTCGCAGACGGCGCCGGGGACCAAGGTCCAGGTGAAATTCCTGCGGGACGGCAAAGAGCAGCAGACGACGGTCAAGCTGGGTGAGCTGCCGGAAGGCGGGCTGGCCAAAGCCGACACCCGGCCGGGGGGGTTGCGCCGGAGCCCGCAGCCCGATGTGCTGGATGGAGTGACCGTGGATGATCTGGACGCGCGGACCCGCCGGCAATTCAACCTCCCGGCGCAATTGCAGGGTGCGGTCGTGGTCGAGGTGGACCCGGCTTCGGCAGCCGCGGCGGCAGGCTTGCGCGCTGGAGATGTGATTTTGGAAATCAACCGGCAGCGGGTCACCAACGCGGACGAGGCGGTCCGCCTCAGCGAGCAGGTCAAGGGCAACCGGGTGCTGCTGCGCGTGTGGAGCCAGGGCGGCAGCCGGTTCCTGGTGGTCGAAGCCAAGCCGGCGCGACGGTAAACCCTCCGACCCGGAGGCGGGTATGGCCAAGAATTATTACCTCATCCTCGGAGTCGCCTCGAACGCGAGCCTGGAAGACATCAAGGCGGCGTTCCGGCGGCGGGCGCGGGAGCTGCACCCCGATGTCTCGGGGCTGCAAAGCGACCCGTTTCTCGAATTGCAGGAGGCTTACGCGGTGCTCGGGGATCCCGAACGCCGCCGCCGCTACGACCAGCAACGACGGAGCGGGTCGCGGCCAGGCCGCGCCCGGACTCCCCGGGCCGAGCCGATGGTTCAACCGGCGGCGACCGCCGAGCCGTTCCGGGCCACCCCCTCGGCCCCCTCAATTCGCGAGGTTTCGCTGGCGGAGTCGTTCGGGACGTTTGTTCCGAGCTTCGAGGAATTCTTCGACCGGTGGTGGAGTAATTTCAGCTCGCTGGACCGGCCCAAAGCCGAGCGGCTCGAGAGCCTCACGGTCGAGGTCGTCATCAGCCCCGAAGAAGCCCGGCGGGGGGGCCGGGTGCGCGTTTGGGTTCCGGCGCGGACCCGCTGCCCGGCTTGTCGGGGGAGGGGCGCCATCGGGGGCTATGAATGCTGGCACTGCGAAGGCCAGGGCGCCGTGACGGAGGATTGGCCGGTGGAAGTGGACTATCCGCCCGGCATGCGCGAGGGTTACGCGGTGCGGCTCCCCCTGCACGGTCTGGGGGTTCAGAACTTTTATCTGACGGTGTGGTTCCGTGTGAGCCAGGCCTCGTGGGATTTATGAAAAAATCGCCTTCCAAACTCAAACTGCCCGGCAAATTTGATCCGCAGGCGCGGTGGCTGGCGGGCTATTTCCTGGTGACGATGCTGGTCCTGTGGGGCTGGCAGGAGTTCTTTGGCCAGTTCAGCGTCCGCACCATTCCCTACAGCCAGTTCAAGGCGCACCTGGAACGGCGGGAGGTGACCGAGGCGGCGGTCAAACAGGATGAAATCGTGGGACGGATCGTCCCCCTGGCCTCCCGCCAGACCAACGCCGCGCCTGCGGTTACGCAATTGAACGCGGCCGACAGCCAGCCGGCCGAGGTCCCCCAGGGCCTCAAGCGCGCTTTGGCGGAGACCAAACCCTTCCTGTTCCGGACCGTGCGGGTTGAGGACCCCGACCTGGTCAAGGACCTGCAGGCGGCCGGAGTGGAATACACGGGCACGCGGCCGAACGCGTTGTCCGAGTTTCTCCTGGCGTGGGTGCTGCCCATCGGCCTGATGGTGCTGGTCTGGTCCATGCTCGCCCGGCGGTTCAGCGCCGCCAGCGAGGGCGTGTTTGGCATCGGCAAGAGCCGGGCCAAACTCATCGTGGACCGGAACACCGGCGTCACGTTCAACGACGTGGCCGGATGCGATGAGGCCAAACAGGAGTTGCGGGAAGTGGTGGACTTTCTCAAGAACCCCGCGGAATACCAGGCGCTGGGAGCCCGCATTCCCAAAGGGGCGCTGCTGGTCGGGCCGCCCGGCACCGGCAAAACGCTGCTGGCGCGGGCGGTGGCGGGCGAGGCCGGGGTGCCGTTCTTTTCGATGAGCGGCGCCGATTTTGTGGAGATGTTTGTGGGAGTCGGGGCGGCCCGGGTGCGGGACCTGTTCAAGCAGGCAAAGGAACATGCGCCGTGCATTATTTTCATTGACGAGCTGGACGCCATCGGCCGCCAACGCGGCGTGCATGTCGGGGCGGTCAACGACGAGCGGGAGCAGACTCTCAACGCGCTGCTGGTCGAGATGGATGGATTTGAAGCCAACACCGGCGTGATCATTCTCGCGGCGACCAACCGCCCCGAGGTGCTCGACCGGGCCCTGCTCCGCCCCGGCCGGTTTGACCGGCAGATCGTCGTGGATGCGCCGGACCTGGACGGCCGCGAGGCGATTCTCCAGGTCCACGCCCGCAACAAGCGCCTGGCGCCGGATGTCAGCCTCCGGCGGATTGCGGCCGCCACGGCGGGATTCTCGGGCGCCGACCTGGCCAACGTGCTCAACGAGGCCGCGCTGCTGACGGCCCGGCGGAAGGCCAAAGAGATCACCCAGCGGGACCTCGAGGAAGCCATTGAGAAGGTGGTCGCGGGCCCGGAGCGGCGCAGCCGCCGGCTCAACGCCGAGGAGAAAAAACGGGTCGCCTACCATGAGGTCGGCCACGCGCTGGTGGCCGCCCACAGCCCGCACGCCGACCCGGTGCACAAGATCAGCATTGTGCCGCGGGGCCGGGCCGCGCTGGGCTACACCATGCAGTTGCCCAACGAAGACCAGTTCCTGCTCACGCGCAGCGAACTGTTCTGCCGGCTGTGCGGCCTGCTGGGCGGCCGGGCGGCGGAGGAAGTGATCTTTGGCGAGGTGACCACCGGCGCGCAAAACGACCTCGAGCGCGCCACGGCCCTGGCCCGCCAAATGGTGGCGATGTACGGGATGAGCGAGCGGCTGGGACTGGCCAACTGCGCCCAGCGCCCGGCCCAGTTCCTCGCCGGGCCGGAGGCGGTGCTGCAGCGGGATTGCTCGGAACAAACGGCCCGCGAAATTGACGAGGAAGTCAAATCGCTCCTGGACCATGCCTACGTCAAGGCGAAGGAGATTCTGACGGAAAACCGCGCGCAACTCGAACGGGTGACGGCCGAATTGCTGACGCGCGAAACGCTGGACGGCCCGGAATTCTACCGCCTGGTCGGCAAGGAAATGCCGCGGAGCAAGGAACCCGTGCCGCCCCTGCCCGTGGCCGGAGCGGTCACCCCGGCCATTGGCAACGGCGCCACCCCTTCAACCGGTCAACTGCAATGAGTGATTTCTTTCAATTTCACTTCGAGCAGGTCGAACGCCGCTTGCGCGCGCTGGCGGGCGAGCTGACCCGCCTGCAGGCGGCCCCGTTCCGGCCGCGGCCCTGCTGGACCCCCGCCGTCAATGTCTATCGTTGCGCGGACCGCCTGGTGATTTGCGCGGACCTGGCCGGAGTCAAGGCTCGGGACCTGACCATCGAGGCCGAACCCGGCCGGGTGCGGATTCGGGGGCATCGCAACCCGCCCGAGCCGCAAGGACGCCGGCGCCAGCCCATGCAGGTGCTGGCCATGGAAATTGATTATGGCCGCTTCGAACGCGAATTGCTCCTGCCCGATGATTTTGACCCCAGCCGGGTCACCGCCGAACAGCGCGACGGCTGGCTCTGGATTCAAATCCCCTTGAAATCTGCCGCATGAAGTCCCGAACCCCATCCTCGCCCTCCCGGCGCCGCGCCGCCGCGGCCGCCACCAGCCGGCTGCGGTCCGACCGCCCGCAGGCCCGTTCTCCGCGAGAGGAAACCGCCCCGTCCGGCCCGCCGCCGGGCGACGGCCAGACCGCGCCGCGAGACGGCGAACACCCGGCCATTCCGGCTACCCTCCCCATCCTGCCGGTCCGGAACACCGTGCTGTTCCCGGGCATGATCGTCCCGCTCACCATCGGGCGGCCCTCGTCCCGCAAGTTGCTCGAGGAATCCCTCGCGCAATCCAAAATCATCGGCGTTTTCACGCAGAAGGACCCCCGGCAGGACGAACCGGGAGCGGAGGGTCTGCACGCCACGGGGGTGGCGGCCACCGTCCTCAAACTGATTCGCAGCAGCGACGAACAGGCCGTCGCCGTCGTGCAGGCGCTCGAACGCATCGCGCTGCGGAAGGTGCTCCTGGTGCATCCCTTCCTGCGCGCGGAAGTCGAGGTTCTCCCCTCGACCCCGCCCCCGGCCGGCGACCCGCAATTCGAGGCGGCGGTCAATGGCCTGCGGGAATCGGCGGTCAAACTCTTTGAATTGGGCGGCGAAGAGGCCGAGCCGGCGCGGTTGACCGTGCTGAACATTCCCGATGGCGGCTCGCTGGCGGACTATCTGGCCGGCACGCTCAACCTCGAGACGGAAGCGCGGCAAAAACTGCTCGAGGAACTGGACGTGGCCAAACGCGTGCGGGCCGTGCACGAGCTGCTCGGCCGCCAGCTCGAACTGGCGCGGTTGCAGCAGAAAATTCAAAAGGATGTTTCCTCGGCTTTCACCGACCAGCAGCGCCGCGCCTTCCTGCGCGAACAGCTCAAGGCCATCCAAAAGGAGTTGGGCGAAGGGGAGGAGGGGGCCGAACAGCAGGCGGAAGAGCTGCGCAAACGGCTCACGGAAGCCCAGGCCCCCCAGGCCGTGCTCGAGCAGGCCGAGCGCGAGCTGCGCCGCCTCAGCCACTTCCATCCCGCCAGCCCCGAATACTCCGTCATCGTCAGTTACGTCGAAACCCTGGCCGAACTGCCCTGGAGCAAGTTGACTGAGGACAACCTCGACCTGGGGCGCGCGCAGGAAATCCTGGACCGGGACCATTACAACCTGGAAAAGGTCAAACGGCGGCTGATCGAATACCTGGCGGTGCGGAAACTCAACCCCGCCGGCCACGGCCCCATCCTCTGCTTCCTGGGCCCGCCGGGGGTGGGCAAGACCAGCCTGGGCCAGGCGATTGCCGACGCCCTGGGAAGAAAATTCGCCCGCTTGAGCCTGGGCGGCGTGCATGACGAAGCCGAAATCCGCGGCCATCGCCGGACTTACATCGGGTCCATGCCCGGCCGGCTCATTCAGGAAATCCGCCGCGCCGGCTCGCGCAACCCCGTCCTCATGCTGGACGAAATTGACAAGCTGGGCGCCGATTTCCGCGGCGATCCCGCCAGCGCCCTGCTGGAAGTGCTGGACCCGCGGCAGAACCACGCGTTTGTGGACCATTACCTGGATGTGCCCTTTGACCTCTCCCAGGTCATCTTCATTTGCACCGCCAACCAGATGGACACCGTGCCGCCGGCGTTGCGCGACCGGATGGAGGTCATTGAAATTCCCGGATACACCGACGGCGAGAAACTCGAGATTGCCCGGCGGTACCTGGTGACACGGCAGTTGCAGGAGCACGGACTGAAAGCCGACCAGTGCCGCTTCGAGCCGGCCGCCCTGCGCCACATCATTGATGATTACACGCGCGAGGCCGGCGTGCGCGAACTCGAACGCCAGATTGCCGCCGTGTGCCGCGCCGTGGCGGCGCGGGTGGCCCGCGGCGAAATCACCGGGGCAGTCATCACGCCCGCGGAGGTGGAGAAGATTCTCGGACCGGCCAAATACATCCGCGAAACCCGGCTCAGCACCGGCCGCCCGGGCGTGGTGACCGGTCTGGCGTGGACGCCGGTGGGGGGAGACATTTTGCACATCGAAGCCCTGCGCTATCCGGGCAAGGGCAACCTTCTGCTCACCGGCCACATCGGGGACGTCATGAAGGAAAGCGCCCAGGCGGCGCTGAGCCTGGTCAAAAGCCGGGCGGCGGACCTGGGCATCCCGGCCGAGGCGTTCAAGGACACTGATATTCACATCCACGTGCCCGCCGGCGCGGTTCCCAAGGACGGCCCCTCGGCGGGCGTGGCGATGGCCACGGCCATCGCTTCGCTCTTCAGCGGCCGGCCCGTCCGGCCGGAGGTTGCCATGACGGGCGAAATCACCTTGCGCGGCCTGGTGATGCCGATTGGGGGGCTGAAAGAAAAATCCCTCGCGGCCTTGCGCGCGGGGATTCGCACGGTTTTGATCCCCAAACTCAACGAAAAAGACCTCGCGGACCTCCCCGCCGAGGTCAAGAATGGCATCGAGTTCCGCAGCGCCGGGACCGTGGACGAAGTGCTGGCCCTGGCGCTGGCGCCCGCCGGTTCGGCGCCGCCGGAGGGCGGGCCGCCCCCGCGGAACGGCGTCACCCCCACGGAATAAATCTTGCAGCTTTATGGACCTGAACAAATTCACGGAAAAATCGCAGAGCGCCTTGATGGAGGCGCAAAACATCGCCACCCGCAACCAGCATCAGGCGGTGGATGTGGAACATCTGGCGCTGGCGTTGCTGGAACAGGAGGGCGGCCTGGTGCCGCGCCTCTTTGAGAAGGCGCGCGTGGCCCCGGACCTGCTCAAAGCCAAAATCGAGGAGGAGCTGCGCCGCATTCCCCGCGTTTCGGGCGGGGACATGACGGGCCAGGGCGTGTATGTCACCCAGCGGCTCAACAAGCTGCTGGTGCAGGCGCAGGACCAGGCCAAAAAGCTCAAGGACGAATATGTCTCCGTCGAGCACCTCGTGCTGGCCATGTTCGAAGAACCCGCCGGCACCGGCATCGGCAAGATTTTCAAAACGCTGGGCGTTCGCCGCGACGAGTTCCTCAAAGCCCTGACCGAGGTGCGGGGGAACCAGCGGGTCACCAGCGCCAATCCCGAAGCCACGTATGAGGCGCTGGAGAAGTACGGACGCGATCTCACCCGGCTGGCGGCGCAGAACAAACTCGACCCCGTCATCGGCCGGGATACCGAAATCCGGCGCTGCATTCAGGTGCTTTCGCGCCGGACCAAGAACAACCCCGTGCTCATTGGCGAGCCCGGCGTGGGCAAAACCGCCATCGTCGAAGGCCTGGCCCGCCGCATCGTCGCGGGGGACGTTCCCGACAGCCTGAAAGACAAACGCCTCGTGGCGCTGGACCTCGGCGCGCTCATCGCGGGCGCCAAATATCGCGGGGAATTCGAGGAGCGGCTCAAGGCCGTCCTGCAGGAAATCACCCGCGCACAGGGGCAAATCATCCTGTTCATTGACGAGGTTCACACCATGGTGGGCGCGGGCAAAGCCGAGGGGGCGATGGACGCGGGCAACATGCTCAAGCCGATGCTCGCCCGGGGCGAACTGCACTGCATCGGCGCCACCACACTCGACGAATATCGCCAGTACATTGAAAAAGACGCCGCGCTCGAACGCCGGTTCCAGCCCGTCCTGGTCAACGAGCCCAGTGTCGAGGACACCATCTCCATCCTGCGCGGCCTCCGCGAACGCTATGAGCTGCACCACAAGGTGCGCATCCAGGACGCCGCGCTCGTGGCCGCCGCCCAATTGTCCCATCGCTACATCTCCGACCGTTTCCTGCCGGACAAGGCGATTGACCTCGTGGACGAGGCGGCCGCCAAGCTGCGCACCGAGATGGAGTCCATGCCCGAGGAACTCGAACAGCTCGAGCGCCGGGTGACCCAGCTCGAAATCGAGCGGGAAGCCCTCAAGAAGGAGAAGGACGAAGCCAGCAAAGGCCGGCTCAAAGAGCTTGAAAAGGACCTGGCCAACCTCAAGAGCCGGCGCGACGCCCTCAAAGCCCAGTGGGACGCTGAAAAAAGCGTGGTGGACGACATCCAGAAGCTGCGGGAAGCGCTCGAGCTGGCCCGCACCGAGATGGAAAAGGCCCGGCGCCAGAACGACCTGGCCCGCGTCGCCGAGTACCAATACGGCAAAATCCCCGGCCTCGAACGCCAGTTGAAGGAACTGGAAGCCAAGGCCGGCGCCGCCGCCCACGGCGGCCCCCGCCTCCTCCAGGAGGAGGTCACCGCCGAGGAAATCGCCGAGGTCATCTCCCGCTGGACGGGCATCCCCGTGTCCCGCCTGATGGAAGGCGAGAAGGAAAAACTGCTGCGCCTGGACCAGATTCTCCACCAGCGCGTGGTCGGCCAGGAGGAAGCCGTTCAGGCCGTCGCCGACGCCGTGATCCGCGCCCGCAGCGGTCTGAAGGATCCCAAACGGCCCATCGGCTCGTTCATCTTCCTCGGGCCCACCGGCGTCGGCAAAACCGAGCTGGCGCGCGCCCTGGCCCAATCCCTCTTCGACACCGAGGAGAACATCGTGCGCATTGACATGAGCGAATACATGGAGAAACACGCCGTGGCGCGGCTGATTGGCGCGCCCCCGGGCTATGTCGGCTATGAGGAGGGCGGGCAACTGACCGAGGCGGTCCGGCGCAAACCCTATTGCGTGATCCTGTTCGACGAAATCGAAAAGGCCCATCACGACGTCTTCAACGTCCTGCTCCAGATTCTGGACGACGGCCGCCTGACCGACAGCCACGGCCGCACCGTGGACTTCAAAAACACGCTGGTCATCATGACCAGCAACATCGGCAGCCCGCACCTGATCGAGAACGCCAGCGAAAGCGGCGAGATCGCCGACGAAGTGCGCAAACGGGTGATGAACGAGTTGCGGGCGCATTTCCGTCCCGAGTTTCTCAACCGCGTGGATGAGATCATCCTGTTCAAACCGCTGACCCTGGCCGAGATCAAGCAAATCGTCGAATTGCAGCTTCAACTGCTGCGCGCCCGGCTGGCCGACCGCCACATCCAACTGGAACTGTCCGACGCCGCCAAGGAGCACATTGCCCGCGAGGGCTACGACCCGGTCTATGGCGCCCGGCCGCTCAAACGCTTCCTGCAGCGCCAGGTCGAAACCGCCCTCTCGCGCAAACTGCTCGCCGGCGAAATCCAGGACCACAGCCGGGTGACCGTCGAATTCAAGCAAGGGGCGCTGGTTTTCAGTTCCGCCCCGTTGAAGCAAGGCTCGAAACGGGAGGAAGGGCGATGACCGGCGGCAGCGGAGGATTTCATACTCTCTGCCCGGGCCGGCCTCCGCGGGGTGCGGAGGCGGCCCCGGGTGGCAACCCTCTGGAGATTCTACGATGAAAACTCGAAACCAACTGATCGCTTTGCCGTGGAACCTGGTGACCCGAAACCTGCACGGGCACGAATTGCTCCGGAAGAAGGTTCACCAGAAAATCTGCAAACTCGAAAAGCATCTCTGCAAGTTTCCCACGGGCACGGTTCATCTGCACATCACGCTGGACCGGAACCCGAAGAAGGAGTTTTACACCGCCGGTCTGACCCTCCGGCTGCCCTCGAACATCCTGCGCGCCGAAAAATCCGGCCCGGACGTCATCAAAACCTTCGACGACGCGGTCCGGAGCCTCCTGCGCGAGCTCGAATCCCTCAAGGCGGAATTGCGGCGGGAATCGCTCTGGAAACGCCGCGCCCGCCGCGAGGCCCTGCACCAAGTCAAAGCGTCCGGCTTCGCCCCCGTGCCGCAGGCCGAGGGCGAAGGCCCCCAGAGCCTGGGGGACGTCATTCGGGAATTGCTCGCGGCCAACCACCGGCGGTTGCTGCGTTACGTCCGGCGCCAGCTCTGGCATGACGTCACGGCGGGCGAACTGCCGCCCCATGCCATTGATGCCCGCGCGGTGGTGGATGAGGTCGCCCGCCGCGCCCTCCTCGAGGCGGGGAAGAAGCCGGCCGGCCTGAGTTACCTCCTTTGGTTCTACATCCTCGCCCGCCGCGAACTGGCCCGCCGCCGCAAAGCCCTCAAGACCGCGGGCGCCGAAACCGTGTCGCTGGAAACCGAGAAGGTTCTGGCCGAGGACGCCGAGCTGGCCGAGGGTTACGACGCCGAGCAGCCCCTGGACATCATCGAGCGCCGCCTCGAGCCGCCCGTGGTCGAAGCGCGAGACCTGGTCCCCGACACGCGCGCCGAGACGCCGGATGAAACCCTGGCCCGGCGCGAGCTGCTGGCCGGCCTGCGGCGGGCGGTGGCCGGCTGGCCCAAAGCCGAGCGCGACGCCTTCGAGCTCTACTACGTCGAGGGGTTCGAGCCCGAGGAGGTTGCCATGGTGCTGGGCCAGCCCCCGGCGCGCGTCCGGACGCTCCTGCAGTCCCTGGGCGAGCGCATTCGGGCCGAAGTGCTGGACCAGGCGCTGATTTGAGGTTTGCCTGAACCCCTCGTTGTCAGAACAATGGAACACCGTCTGAAACATGAAGCTGCCCCTTGAAACCGCCATCACCGCCGTCGAGTTGTACGAGCCGGACCCGGCGGTGAGTTACACCATCGAGCAGGCCGCGCAACTGGCCCGCCTGCCGCGGCGCCGCATCGCCCGCTACTGTCAATACGGCCTGGTGTCCACCATCAGGGACCCGGAATCGGGCGGCTGGCTCTTTAACGACGAGGGCGTGCGGCGCCTGCGCCAGCTCGAGGCCCTCCGCGCCCTCTGCGGATTCAACCTCCGCGCCCTGCGCCTGGTCATGGACCTGATGACCGAGGTCGAACGCCTGCAGGAGGAAGTGAGGTTTCTGCGCGGCCGTTAACCCGCCCCGCCCCGCGCCCCCCTGCCATGCCCGTCGAATTCAAAGATTACTACGCCACCCTCGGTGTCTCGCGGGACGCCAGCGATGAGGACATCAAAAAAGCCTTTCGCAAACTGGCCCGCGAGTATCACCCGGATGTCGCCCGCGACAAGAAGGCCGCCGAGGAGAAATTCAAGGAGATCAACGAGGCCTACGAGGTCCTCAGCGACCCCGCCAAGCGCCGGAAATACGACACCCTCGGCGCGCAGTGGAAGGCGGGCGCCGGCTTCGAGCCGCCGCCGGGCGGCGGGCGCTGGTCCAGCCCGGACGGGTCGCAGACCTTCGAGTTCCACTTTGGCGGCACCGGCTTCAGCGACTTCTTCGAGCAGTTCTTCGGCGGCGGCGCCGGGCTCGAGGACCTCCTGCGACAAGCCCGCGCGGGCGGCATGGGCGCCGGCGCGTCCGGCCGCGCGGGCGGCCGGACCGGCTTCGCGACCCGGGGCGCGGATATCGAAGGCGACATTCTGGTCACCCTCGAGGAAGTCATGCGCGGGTCGGTCCGCACCATCTCCCTGCAAAAAACCGATCCCCGCACCGGCCGGGCCGAAACGCACACCTTCAAGGTCCGCATCCCGCCGGGCGTTCAGGAGGGACAAACCATTCGCGTCGCCGGCAAGGGCGGCGAAGGCCGGGACGGCGGGGGCGCGGGCGACTTGTTCCTGCGTGTGCGCCTGGCGGCCCATCCCGATTTCCGCCCCCGCGGGGCCGACTTGTACCACGACCTCGAGCTGGCGCCCTGGGAAGCCGTCCTGGGCTGCACAGTCGAAGTCCCCACGCTGGAGGGCAAGGTCACCCTCCGCATCCCGCCCGGCACCAACCACGGCCGGCAACTGCGTCTCCGCGGCCGCGGCCTCCCCCGCGCGCCCGGCGGCGACCGCGGCGACCTCTACGTCGTCGTCAACGTGGAACTGCCGCAAAACCTCACCAGCGAGGAGCGCGCGTTGTGGGAGCAGCTCGCGCGCACGTCCAGGTTTAACCCCCGTCAATAGACGCCGGCGCACCCCGAACCCGTGTTCTCCGTCCACCAGCCCTGTTGTCCTTCTGAGGCCGCCCTGGCGCGGACGTTCCTGGCTTGGAGCTGCCCGTCCTGCTGGTCCTGGGGACTGAGCGCCCTGGCGTTTGCCGCGGCCCTGGCCGCTTGCGCCCACGCCCTGATTTATAAACGCGAACCGCGTTCCGCCGCGCTGTGGACCGTGGTGATCTGGCTGGTGCCCACCCTCGGCCCCGTCCTCTATCTGCTCTTTGGCATCAACCGCATCCGCCGGCGCGCTTCGAGCTTGCGCGAAGACATGGTCCGGCACCGGATGCCCTCGCCCTCGCCAATGGACGCCTCGCAAATTGCCGCCGGGGGGCCGGAGGGGCCGCTCCCGCTTGCGCATCTGGCTTCGCTGGTGGAGCGGGTCACGCAAAGACCGTTGCTCCCCGGGAATCAAATCGAACCTTTGCTCCAGGGCGCCGGGATTTTTCCCGCCATGCTCCAGGCCATCGAGGAGGCGCAGGATTCGGTCGCCCTGGCTTCCTACATTTTTGACGGGGCGGGCATCGGCGCGCGGTTTGTCGAAGCGTTGGACCGCGCCCACCGGCGGGGCGTTGCCGTCCGCGTGTTGATTGACGACGTCTATGTGCGTTTCTCCCGCAGCTCGGCGTTCAAGCCGCTGCGCCGCGCCGGCATCCCGGTGGCGATTTTCAATCCGCCGCTGCTTCCGGCGCGACTCCATGCGGCGCACCTGCGCAATCACCGCAAGCTGCTGATTGTGGATGGCCGGCTGGGCTTCACCGGCGGCGCGAATATTTTCAAACCCTATTGGCGCCCGGAATCGCCGGAAACGGCCCACCGCGACCTTCACTTCCGCATCCGCGGGCCGGTGGTCCGGCACCTGGCCGAGGTCTTCGCGGATGACTGGCAATTCACCACGGGGGAGGCGTTGAGGGGGGAGCGGTGGTTTCCCGAACTGGCGCCGGCGGGCGACATCCCGGCTCGCGGGTTCGAGGCCGGCCCGGATGAAAGCCTCGACCGCCTCCGGTGGGTCTTCATCGGCGGCATCAACGCGGCGCAGCATACCATCCGGGTTTGGACCCCCTACTTCATCCCCGACACGGCGCTGATCGCCGCGCTCAACGCGGCCGCCTTGCGCGGCGTGGAAGTGGACATCCTTCTGCCGGCGGAAAACAACCATGCGGCCGTCCAATGGGCGGCGACCGCCCAATTGTGGCAGGTGCTGCTGCACGGCTGCCGGGTCTGGTGGAATCCAGGCCCGTTCGACCACAGCAAACTCCTGCTCGTGGACGGCGCGTGGGCCACCTTCGGCTCGGCCAATTGGGACGCCCGCAGCCTCCGCTTGAATTTCGAGTTCAACGTCGAGTGTTACAGCCGGCTGCTTGGCGCCCGCCTTGACGCCCTCTTTTTGGACCGCCGCGCCGCCGCCCGCCCGGCGACTCTTGACGAAGTCAATGCCCGGCCCTGGCCGGTGAAACTGCGCGATGGCGCGGCGCGGCTCTTCGCGCCCTATCTCTGAATCTTGAGTTCCTTCAACCACCCTCCTGACCATGCTCCCCCTCCGCGATGACATTCCCAGCCGGCGGTTCCCCGTCGTCACCCTCACCCTCATCGGCCTGAACGTGCTCGCCTTCCTCTGGGAGCTGCGCCTCGGGCCCCGTTTGCAGGACGCCCTGCTCCTGCTGGGCATTGTCCCGGTGCGTTACACCTCCCCCGACGTGGCCGCCTTGTTCACCTGGGGCGAGCAGGCCCTTCCCTTTCTCAGTTCGATGTTCCTCCACGGCGGCTGGACCCACCTGCTCGGCAACCTCTGGACCCTCTGGATTTTTGGCGACAACGTCGAGGACCGCCTGGGCCGGGCCCGCTACCTCGGCTTCTACCTGGCCGGTGGCGTGGTGGCGGCCCTGCTGCACATCTTTACGAATGCGGATTCCACCCTCCCGACCATCGGCGCCAGCGGCGCCATCGCCGCCGTCATGGGCGGCTACTTCCGCCTTTATCCCCATGCGCGCGTCGAAATGGTCATTCCCCCGTTCTTTCTCGGGCCGTTCTTTGTCGTGCCGGCGGTCATCTTCCTGGGCTGGTGGTTCATCCTGCAGTTCTTCAACGGCACCCTCAGCCTGTTGTCCTCGCCCGAAGGGGCCGGCGGCATCGCCTGGTGGGCGCACATCGGCGGCTTCGTGTTCGGCGCCCTGCTGTGCAGCGTGATCAAAGTAAAGCGGTTTTACCGCCGCCGTTACGAGGACGAAGACATGCCTTGGTGAGGCCTTCCCCCGACGGGGGCGCCACTCACGCTTTCGGCCGGCCGCCGGCGGCTGGAAGGGGAGCGCCGGCATTCCTGCCCGCCCGAGGCCTGCCAGCCGGGACCCGGCGGACAGAAATGTCCGCGCTCCAGTCGGGGCCGACCGCGAGGCTGGCGCTCCGATAACGTGACTTCCGGTTGCGCCCCCGCGCGTTCCCCGGACATTTTTCACGTGACAACCCGCCGCCGGCGGCCTTAATCTGGCCGGCATCGCGCTGAACCATGCAATAATCGCGCGGCCGCGCCTCCTTCAAAGCCGAACGGCCGCCTCCAAAAACTCATTATGAAAACCGGGTTTCTTGTCCTTGTTTCGTTGGTTGGATTCCTTGTGCCGGCGGGGCAGGCGGCGCAGACCGCCCAGGGCCGCATGTATTGCCTCTCCATCCGGCTCGGGCAGGGAATCAACTGGTGGTCGGACACGATCAGCTTCAGCAGCACCGGCATGACCGACGGGGCGGGCGAGCTGCTTTCCTGGCAGACGCCGGGCAGCGACATCCTCTTTCCGCCCAACGAAACCTACATCACCGGCCTGGCGCTGTATGACAGCCTTTGGGATGAGACGTATTACGGAACCCTCTCGGTGCTGCTGCCGCCGCTGGTGGACGCGGATGGGAACCGGTTTCCCGACTTCTTTGAAGTCGCCCGCCCGGTCTCCGGCGCCGTCTCCAGTGGTTCTTACTCGACCGGCATTTACGGCCCGCACGGGGCGGTCAGCGCCCTGTGGAACCGGAACGCCGGCGCCCCCACCGGCACGTTCATCTTCTCCCTCGAATACTACGGCGAGTTCTACGGCTATTTCGACATTCTCGAATACACCGGCCCGGTCGAGTACACCCCCGGTTCCAATTCCATTTCCGCCTCGGTCCATCTGACGCAGACCGGCGACCCGGCCAAAACCTTCCGCGGCCCCCTGGTCTTCCCGAAAGGCGGCGCGGACCGC
The DNA here is from genome assembly GCA_029974925.1 of Verrucomicrobiota bacterium. Classification (GTDB taxonomy): domain Bacteria; phylum Verrucomicrobiota; class Verrucomicrobiia; order Limisphaerales; family UBA8199; genus JARKQH01. Next base: position 5,366 of record JARKQH010000045.1, on the reverse strand, counting down.
TTCAACCAGTTCACCAACCAGCCGGCAATCTGGACCAACGCGGCGCTGGAATTCCTCCAGGTCACCAACCACCTGTTCCTGCGCGAGACCGCCTGGCCCACCAATTACGCGGGCTACATCGAGTTTGACAATGACGGCGACCAAAACTCCCTGTACCCCTGGGCCCTGTGGGTCCTGTCCATCACCGATACCCACGACGCCAACGCCAACGGCATTCCGGATTTTAGCGATGATCCCGCCGCCCCGCCGCCTCCGCGCCGGCCGTCGCTGAGTCTGCGCCACACCGGCACCAACCTCGTGCTCACCATCGCGGGCGACCCCGGACACGTGCATGAGGTGCTCGCCGCTCCCACGCTGACCGGCAGCCCGTGGCTGTCGGTTACCTCGCTGAACCTCGTCACGGACCCGCAATCCCTCGCGCTGCCTTTGCCGTCCGCCCCCGCGTTCTGGCGCGTCCGGGCCCAATAACGGCGCGGGGGCGTCAGTTGGCGGTGTCCGCCCGCGAGGAATCGCGGCCGTCGGCGCCGCCGCCGTCCAGGTCAATGAGAATGTCGCGCGGCTCGGCGCCCTTGCTCGGGCCGACGATGCCGCGGTTCTCCAGCTCGTCCATGATGCGGGCCGCGCGGCCGTAGCCGAGGCGGAGCCGGCGTTGGAGCAGCGAGACGCTGGCTTTTTGCTCGCTGCGGATGACCTCGATGCATTGCTGGATGATTTCCTCATCCTCGTCAATGCCGCCCTCGTCCTCGAACGAACTGGTGGGTTTGGAAAGCTGTTGATGGATTTCCATCTCGTAGCTGGGCTTGGCCTGCCGCGCGATGAAATCCACAATCTGCTGGATTTCCGGATCGGTGATCAGCGCGCCCTGGGCGCGGATCAGCTTGGCCGACCCCGGCGGCAGATAGAGCATGTCGCCCTTGCCCAGCAGTTTGTCGGCGCCCATCGCGTCCAGAATGGTGCGCGAGTCCACCTTGGCGGCCACCTGGAACGCAATGCGCGCGGGAATGTTGGCTTTGATGACGCCGGTGATGACGTCCACGCTGGGCCGCTGGGTGGCCACGATGCAATGAATCCCCGCCGCCCGCGCCATCTGCGTGATGCGCGCGATGGTCATCTCGACATCCGCCGGCGCCACCAGCATCAGGTCCGCCAGCTCGTCAATAATCACCACAATGTAACTCAGTTTCTCCGGAATGATGATGTCTTCCTCGCGCGGCACCACGATTTCCTCGTCCACCTCCACCGCAAACCCGTCCGCCCCGGGCTCGACCCGCTCCTTGCGCGCCGCCAGCGGCAGCTCGGGCTGCGGCTCGGGCGCCGGTTTGTTTTTCGGGCGCGAGTTGAACGCGCCGATGTTGCGCACGCCCACCCGGGCGAAAATCTGGTAGCGTTTCTCCATCTCGTTGACGACCCACCGCAGGGCGAGAATGACCTTCTTGGGGTCGGTCACCACGGGCACCACCAGGTGCGGCAACAGGTTGTACTGCTGCAGCTCCACCACCTTCGGGTCAATCATCACAAACCGAAGCTGGTCGGGCGGGAAGCGGTACAACAGCGAGGTAATGATGGCGTTGATGCAGACGGATTTGCCCGAACCGGTGCTGCCGGCAATCAGCAGGTGCGGCATCTCGGCCAGGTCGGCCACAATCGGTTTGCCATAAACGTCCTTCCCCAATGCCAGCGGGATTTTGGCCTTGGTGGTCCGCCATTCGTCCGACTCCAGCAGGTCGCGCATGATCACCTTGGTCTTCACCGCATTGGGAACTTCCACGCCCACCGAGCTCTTGCCCGGCACCGGGGCGAGGATGTGAATGCGCTCGGCCTTGAGGGCGGCGGCGATGTAGTTGCTGAGGCTGGAGATCTTTTCCAATGTCACCCCCGGCGCCGGATGCAGTTCGTACCGGGTGATGGTGGGGCCCTTGGTGATGTCCCCCAGCGCCACCTCGATATCGAACTGGGCGAGGGTCTGCTGCATCAGGCGCGCGTTGGCCATCAACTCCTCCTTCGATTCGGTCGGCCGAAGCGTCGGGTCCGGGTGATGCAGAAAGTCAATCGAAGGGAACTGGTAATTGCCGATCATCGGCGTGGCGGCGACCGCAATCGGTTTGGGCTTGCGCGGCGCGGGTTTGGGCCGGGCCGGCGAGGCCGGAGCGGCGCCGGCGCCGGCGCCGGCAGCGGCGGCTTCAGGCCGGGCTTCGCCCTCCCCACCCGCTGCAGGGGGCGGCTCCTCTTTCGCCCCCGGTTCACGCGGCGTCAGCTCCGATTTGGCTCCCAAAATATCTTTGGTGCTCGCCGCCCGGACTTCGTCAGCCGGAATCACTTCGCCTTCCTCCGCCGGGGCGGGTTCCTTGGGCGCCTCGGCCGGGGCGGGCTTGCGGCCGCGCCCGGGTTTGGGTTGCGGAACGCTTAAATCCACCACCACGGGCGCCGGCACGGGCTTGAGGTCCGGGCCGAGGTTGGGACCGGCCGCGGCGGCGGCCTGCTCGAGTTTGGCTTTCTTGCGCTGCAGTTCAGCCAGGCGCCGTTGCAACTCGGCTTCCTCCGGCGAAACATCCCGTTTGGCGGCCAGCGCCACCCGGTCCCAGACGGCCCGAATCCATCCGCCGAGCCGGAAGTTGGTCAGGTAAAGCAGACTGATGAAATAAAGCATCCCGAACAGGATGGTGGCGCCCACCGTGCCGAAATACCCGAAGAGCAAGCGGTTGAGCGCCCCGCCGAGGATGCCGCCGGCCTGGGTGTTGAGATTGTGCTCCAGCCCCTCCAGGTAATGGTGATACAGGTCCAGCAGTCCCACGCAACACCCGAACAGCACCACCGTCCACAGCCACCGCCGCCGCAAATAACTGAACGCGGCAAAAAAATGGCCCAACCCCAGAAACAACAGCAACAGCGGCACGATAAACGCCCCCGCCCCGACCCAGAGCAGACAGTAATACGCCATCCACGCCCCAAACGGCCCAATCCAGTTCCGCACCGCCGGGTTGGTCGGCAGGCCGTTGGCGGAGACGTCCCGCGGGTGATACGAAATGAGCGCCACCAGCAGCAACACCGCGACGCCCATCAGCACAATGCCGATGATGTCGTTGAACCCCGTACGGGAATCACTGGTTGCACTTGCCTTTCGCGCCATGAACTCAGCATAACCCCGCCCAAAGAGCGGTGACAAGCGATGAGTCGGCGCGCGGACCGGCAGGCCCGTTCCCCCCCCGCCCATTCCTCCGCCCGCCTGCGCCCGGCCCGCTGCCCCGGCAATTTTGTGCTTTCGCCCGGGGCCGGGGTATGCCATAGACTCCCACATGCCAGAAATTGCCGAGTTTGTGAATCGCGGGTCCGCCTTGATTACGCCCTCGATGGTGGAGAAGGTGTTGCGCCACCTGCCCCAGTGGAAGCTCGAATTCACGCAAATCCATGAGCCGTTGTTTCCCCATCTGGCCGACCAGCTCGAGTTCCTGGCGGATGCGGTCGAAGACACCGCCGAAGGCGCCTACAAGGAATTGCCCTATGTCGCTTTTGCCCAGGCGGTCTTTGCCTTGATTTATTCCCACAAGAAAGTCGGCATCATCCCCGATTCCGTTCTCAGCCTCGGCCGCGCCGACGATTCCAGCGTCGTGCGCGCCGTGCTGATCCAGAATGAAAAGGCCTTCGCGGTTTATGCCGCCGCCCAAAACCGCGACTGGAGCCAGATCACCAGCCAGCCTTGAGCGCCAGGGGGCCAGCCAGGCCGTGCGCCTGCCAGAACCCGCCAGCGATTTCGCGGATTCCGCAGATGGCGCGCAAGCCAGACGGCCTCTGGCGTGACTGACCCCGCTCACCCGTCCCTGACAGCACCACCCTTGCCGTCATTCTCTCCCGCTCTCTCTCATCCGTGAAATCCGCGAAATCCGTGGTCTGGCGGGCAATGCCGGAGCTCTGCGGGCTTTGCGTCTCGGCGGTTCGATGGAGGAGGCCCGCAGACCACGCCGACGGACGCAGAACGGAGCGGGGCCTCGGCGCGTACAGACTCCGCTCGCTGCGAGGGAGGCTCCCTCGGTGAGGTTTGTTTCGTCGCCGTGGAATCGCGGAGCAGCGCGATGCATCGGGTCTGACGGCTGGCGGAGACTCTGGGATGCCACCACCCCCACCCCCCTCCGCAAGCGGAGGGGGCTGGACGTTTTGGGGACGGGGGACCGGGGGTGGCGGCCTGGCGGCCTTACCCCCGGCTACTGTCTGAAACCCTTTCAGGGTTTTGGAGACGGGTTGGGGAATGGGCAGGGGAAATCCCGAACTGATGACGGGCATTGCGTGGGAGGTGTGGAGACGGGACGTCGCCAACCCCGAAGTCATTGAGGGTCTGGATGGGGGCTGGGACGTCTCGTCCCAGGAAGTTTTGGGTTGCGAGGGGGGCCACGGCGACGAGACGTCTCCAACCCCGAAGTAATTGATGGTGTGGGTAGGGGCTGGGACGTCTCGTCCCAGAAAGTCTTGGGTTGCGAGGGGGGCCACGGCGACGAGACGTCGTCTCCCCGAGGGGATGGACCTGACCGCGGATGTCGCGGATGACACGGATAAAAAAGAGTCGGAGAGCATTGCGGCAAGGATGGTGGTGTCCGGCCCAAGCGACTTTGCCCGCCCAGTGCGGCGTCTCGCTCATCCGCGAAATCCGCGAAATCCGTGGTCCCTTCTTTGCTGGTCACGCGTAGGGCATCCTTCCTGGGCTCCGCGCCCCGCACCTCAGCCTTCAGGCTTCGCGGTAGGAAGCGCAGGCCCGCAGACCACGCAGACGGACGCAGAACTGGGCGGGGCCTCGGCGCGCACAGAGTACGTTCGCTGCGAGGGAGGCTCCCTCGATGAGCTTTCTTTCGTCGCCGTGGTCTCGCCGAGCATCGCGATTCATCGGGACTGACGGCTTGCAGCAACTCCGGGATGCCACCACCCCCAACCCCCTCCGCAAGCGGAGGGGGCTGGGCGTTTTGGGGACGGGGGACCGGGGGTGGCGGCCTGACGGCCTTACCCCCGGCTACTGTCTGAAACCCTTTCAGGGTTTTGAAGACGGGTTGGGGAATGGGCAGGGGAAGTGCCGAATTGATGGCGGGCGTTGTGGGGGCGTGGGAGGTGTGGAGACGGGGCGTCTCCAACCCCGAAGTAATTGAGGGTCTGGATGGGGGCTGGGACGTCTCGTCCCAGAGGGTGTTGGTTTCGAGGGCGGGGGGGGGCTGGAGACGGGACGTCGCCCCCCCCGAAGTAATCGCGGGTGTGGATGGGGGCTGGGACGTCTCGTCCCAGGGGTCTTGGGTTGCGAGGGCGCGGAAGGTGTGGAGACGAGACGTCTCCACCCCCGAAGTAATTGATGGTGTGGGTAGGGGCTGGGACGTCTCGTCCCAGAAAGTTTT